>JBBQEY010000222.1:0-5330 GCA_038321425.1 Burkholderiales bacterium
CCCTTCGAGACCGATGCCCGACGGCATCGTCAGCGGATAGAGCCCGGAGCGGTGGTAGGTGTCGATGTAGTTGAGGCCGATGGCCGTCTGCCGGATGCGGGCCTCGCCGGGGCCGGGTGCGCCCACGACGATATCCTCGGCCACCAGGACCTCGGGGCCACCGTGTGCGCGGATGCGGATTGCGTATGCCATGTCGTGCCTTGTCAGGAATTGTTCAGATGGATAGCAGCCGCACCGTGGCGAACCCGGCGGCCGTCAACAGCAGGGAGCCGAAGAGATGCGCGGCGGCCAGCAGCACGCCCGCCGTGTAATCGCCCACGGCCAGCAGCGTGGTCACTTCGGCGGAGAAGCTCGAAAATGTGGTCAGGCCGCCCAGCAAGCCTGTGATGATGAAAAGGCGCCACTCGGGCGGAAGATCGGGGCGCGCGATGATCACTGCGACGGCCACGCCGACGAAGTAGCCGCCGATCAGGTTCGCGGCCAGTGTGCCGAGCGGGAACTGCAGGTGGCGCGGATTGAGCCATGCCACGAGGCCCCAGCGCAGCCATGCGCCCAGCGCCGCACCGATGCCGACCGCGGCAAATTGAGAAAGCATGGGTGCAGTGTAGCGCGGGACGCAACGGCACGCCGGGCGCGCGACGTCAGCGGATGAACTGTTCGGCGTACTGCGCACCGAGGCCGCACGCCGCATAGTGGGCGCGGCACATGTCGATTTTGGTCCACACGTCCTCGTAGCCGGATTGCCGCCCCTGCGCGTCAAGGTAGATCATCGCGCCGCTGATGTTGAAGAACGTGATCATCTCCTTGCAGTCCTCCGGCACCACCAGTGTATGGATCTCGCCCGGCGGTTCATAGACGAAGCTGCCCTCCTCGGCGACCCAGTCGTGCTCCAGGTAGCGCCAACGACCCTTGATCACGTAGCCGACGACCACCATCGGATGTCGATGCCGCGACAGGACGCCGCTGCGGCGCACGCGCAGCAGATTGCACCAACCGCCGGAAACGGTATTGAGCAGCAGCGGCCGGAACCATACGTCCGGGGCCTGCGGCACCCACACGCGTTCGTCGTCGGGAATGGCGCCGACGGCGATCTCGGGGACGATACCGGTGGTGGGAAGGATCAACGGTGCATTCATTGCGTGGAGTCCTTGATGGCGTGCGCAAGCGCGGTGATTTCGGCGCCCGGATCGATCTCTTTCGGGAACTGGCGATGCGCGCGGCGATACCAGTAGCGCGCGTTACCGATGTCGCCCTCGACGATATGCACGATGCCGTGCGCCCAGCACCCCAGCACCGTGTCGTCAGTCTGCACGATCGCGTGGGCCTTTTGCCAATCGCCCTTCTTCAGATATCGAACCGCGGTGCCGATGGGCATGGAAAACCCTCCTACGTGATCATGTAGCCGCCATCGACGGGCATCACGATGCCCGTGATGAACCGCGCGGCAGGGGAACACAGAAATACTGCGGCGCCGGCAATATCGTCAGGCTGGGCCCACCGTGCCAGCGGCGTGCGCCCCAGGATGGCGGCACTGCGCACCGCATCGGCCTGCAACGCTTGCGTGAGCGGCGTGGCCACCCAGCCCGGCGCAATCGCATTCACGCGGATGTTGTCGGGCGCATAGGCAATGGCCAGCGACTTCGTCAGTTGCGCCACCCCACCCTTGCTGGACGCATACCCGGGCACCAGGCCACCGCCGAAGAACGACAGCACCGAGGCCGTGTTGACAATGGAACCGCCCGCGCGCTTCAGCTTCTCGCGTGCCAGCGTGCAGGTCCGCATCGTGCCGGTGAGGTTGATGGCCAGCACTTCCTCGTAGACGCGCACGTCATGCTCGGCACCACGCTTGATGATGCCCGCGCAATTCACCAGCACGTCGAGACGCGGCAAGTCGTCGATTAGCTGCGCGACTGCGGCGTCATCGCGCACGTCCACGGCGATCGCATCGCGGCCGCGGAAATCTGCGGCACTGCGCGCGGTCGCGCACTCGGCCGCGGTGGCGCCGGTCACGGTGACGACGGCGCCCAAGTCGGCGAAGGCCGCGGCGATGCCGGCACCGATGCCGGTGGTGCCCCCGACCACCAGCACGACCTTGCCGGTGTAGAGGTCGGGATGAAACGTCGTGGCGCTCATGCCACGACCGCCTGCTTCAGCAGTTGCTGCACATCCTCGGGCCGGGGCAGCGGAGCGACCGCGCCAAAGCCCGTGGTAGCCAACGCCGCGGCGCCGTTGGCGAAGCGCGCGGCGGTGAAAGGATCGTCGCCCGCCATCAGCCGGGCGGCGAACGCGCCATCGAAGCAATCCCCGGCTCCGGTAGCATCGACGGACGTGACACGACATGCGGCAATCGTCTCGATCCGCCGGCCATCGGAGAT
The DNA here is from genome assembly GCA_038321425.1 of Burkholderiales bacterium. Classification (GTDB taxonomy): domain Bacteria; phylum Pseudomonadota; class Gammaproteobacteria; order Burkholderiales; family Casimicrobiaceae; genus VBCG01. Next base: position 2,376 of record JBBQEY010000222.1, read on the forward strand.
CACGCAGCCGGCGGCGCCGCGCTTCAACACCACGCCGCGCGCGCCGGCGCGATGGCAGGCATCGACAACGGTTTCCGGCGCAGCGCCGGGAAACAGCAAGGTCGCATCGTCCTGGCTCGGCAGGCACCAATCGCACAGTGCCAGCGAGGCAATGACCACCGCGCGCGCGCGCGGCAGCGGCCACAGCTTGAGACGCAGGTTGGGATCGTAGGTGACGATCGCGCCGCGACCGCGCGCGATGTCCATCGCTGCGAACACGGCGTCACACGCGCTGCCGGAGATGGCCTGGCTGATACCCGACGCGTGCAGCAGCCGCGCGCCGCTCACTACGTCCTGCGGCAGGTTGGCGGGACTGAGCTTCGTGGCCGCCGATCCGGCACGCAGGTACGAGAACGCATGGCCGGTCGCGCCGTGCGTGACGAAGTAGACGCCAGTGGCGGCAGCCTCGTCCATGGTCACGCCCGATGCATCGACGCCTTCACGCGCCCAGAGATTCATGAAGAGCTGGCCGAAGGCATCGTCGCCAAGCCGCGTGACGTAACCCACGTGCGCGCCAAGTCGCGCCGCCGCGATGGCCATGTTCGACGTGTCGCCGCCGAAGCCCTGCAAATACGTGGAGGCATCGTCCGACCGCGCCTGGTTGAACTCGATCATCGGCTCGCCGATCGCGACGATGGTGGCGCGCGTCATTGCAGCACTCTCATGTTTCTTGCACCTTCGCGCTGCGCGCTGAACTGGCTTACACCTTCGCGCTGCGCGCTCCAGTATTCGCGCTTGGGGCGGCCCGGCGCGCTCCGGTATTCGCGCTTAGGGCGCCCTGGCGCGCTCATGTGGCTTGCACCTTCGCGCTGCGCGCTCATGTCCGCGTGAAGAAATAGCGTTTGCTGGAATCGATGTCGCCCAGCATCACGCCCGGGCCCTCGCGACCCAGCCACCAGCGGCGGCCGTTGTTCCAGTGCACGAAGCCATCGCGATAGTAGCCTTCGCTGGCCATGACCCCCATCTCGTCGCGCAGCACGATGCTGCCGCGCGGCCCGATCAGCAGTTGCACCGTCTCGCCGTGATCGGCGTCCCACGCCTGGAACGACCCGACGGCCCAGTTCGGCGGCGAGATCGCGCCGGCGGGCGGTGGTGGTAATAGAGACGGCGGCGGTGGCGCGTAGTACTGCGGAGGCGGTGGCGAGGGCGCGACGGGCTGCTGGTTCTGCGAGCCGGCGATGGCCGCCCCCAGCGCCAGCGCGCCGATGATGCCGGCGGCGACCGCAACGTCGTTGCTGGAGCGATTGCCACCGCCCCGGCCGAACTCGAATTCCGCGCGGCAGCCCTTGTCGACCCAGATGCGGTTGTTATCGTAGCCCCACGAGCGGCCTTCGCGGCACAGGTTGCCGGTGGAGATTTCGCGCACCATCCGCACGCGATTATCCGTATCGACGCTGCACGATGTGTAGCGATAGCCGTTGGACGAACAGGTGATGCGGCCGGTCGCGGCAAACACCGGTGGCACGGCCATCGACAGCGCAACGGTGGCAACAAGCAGAGATCGGATCATGGGTTACGAACTCCGGTTTGATTGAGGTCTGCGCGCGGGTAGCGCGCGAATGCCGGCCGCAAATGCGGTGGCCACCTTCGCCACCTCAGCCGGATCGGCCCCCGGCTTGTAGAGGTTGGAGCCGGTACCAAAGCCCGACGCGCCCGCGTCCCAGTACGCACCGAGATTGTCCGGCCGCATGCCGCCGACGGCAAATACCAGCGTGCCCTTTGGCAGCACCGCGCGCCACGCCTTGAGCGCAGCGGGCGGGATGCCCTCGGCGGGGAACATCTTGAGGCCGTCGGCGCCCGCGGCCAGCGCGGCGAATGCTTCGGTGGGCGTGGCCACACCGGGCACGCACAACATGCCCTGCGCTTTCGCCTCCCGGATGACCGCGGTGTCTGCGTGCGGCATGACGACCACCTGGCCCCCCACCGCCTTCACGCGCGCCACGTCCGCGACGTCGATCACCGTACCGGCACCGATCAGGCAGCGTGCCCCGTGCCGCGTGGCGAGCTTGCCGATCGAGTCGAAGGCGCGCGGCGAATTGAGCGGTACTTCAAGCACGCGGAAACCGGCATCGGCCAGCGCGATGCCGACGGCGTCGACTTCCTCCGGCGCGATGCCGCGCAGTACCGCGATGAGCGGCAACGGCTCGAGAAAGGTCGATAGTGGCGGTGGAGGCATGGAATTTTTCAGTCGACAGGTTGAACGAGTCCCGCCAGCAGCGCGAGTCGCCAGAGTCCGATGGCGGCCGCGTGCGCAGCGGCGCGATCGACGGCAATATCGGCTTCCGCAAACGCGGCCATGTAGCGGGCGACCAGCGCATCGTCACCGATGAGGCGGACCTTCGAGGCGTCGTAGCCATGCCGCTGCGCCCACGTGCGTGCATCACGTGTTTCGCGGCCGATCAGCAGCCCGGAAAGCCAGTCAGCCACGTCATGATCCGCGAGTTCGCCCATCAGCGCGAGGGTCCGGGCGCCGAAGATGTCGTGACCGAGCCCGCCGGGCCCGAGGCCGCACCGTACGCCGCGGGTGAACGCGGCACCGGGCGGCGCATCCTTCGCCAGCGGTGTTGCCAGCCGGCCGAGGATGCTGTGGGCCAGCAGCACGCTCCATAGTTCACCGGTCATGAACGACATGAAATCGACGATGCGGCCGGCTTCGACGCATGCCCATTTGCTGTGCGTGCCGGGCAATACGGCCAGCACGCGCGCCTCGCGCGCGTCGACGGCACCGGCCAACTGCGTTTCCTCACCGCGCATCACGTCGGGGATGTCGTGCGAATCGCGCGTGGACACGCCGGGAACAATGCGCAGCCGCGCGTCCGGCACGGTGACGATGCCTTCCACCAGTGCCGTGAGCAAGGCCGGGCACGCGACATACGGGGCTTCGACCCAACCCTGCCGGCTGCCGATCATGCCGCT
>JBBQEY010000223.1:0-5297 GCA_038321425.1 Burkholderiales bacterium
TGCAGCGCGGAGCCGAAGATGTCGAGGTTCACGTAGTTGGCGCTGACCCGGTACTGCGTGTCCGTCGAATAGCCGAGGCCGGCCTCCAGCCGTCGGGTGGGCGCCTCGATGAACGCGAACGTCACCGGTGCTGCCTCGGCATTGGCAGGATCGGCATCGATGGTCGCCTGCACGCTGGCGAAATATCCCGAGGCCAGCAGGCGGCGGACGTAGTCATCGAGCACCTGCTCGTTGTAAAGGCTGCCCGGCTGGATCGACGAGAAGTTGTTCACCATCTCCGGCGTATAGCGGCTCAACCCTTTGAAGTCGAACCTGCCGAAGTGAAACGCCGGGCCGCTGTCGAGTGTCACCGACAGGTCGGCGCTGCGGGCCTCGGGGTCCACCTTGGCTTCGCTTTCCGTCATCCGGGCGGCTGCGTAGGAATTGGCCGCCATCGTCCTGACGGTGGCGTCCTTGGCGGCGGTCCACGTGCGCTGGTTGAAGGCGTCGCCGCGCGGCAGCAGCCAGTCCTCGCGCATGCGCGCGACAACGGCATGCCCCTCCACCGTGGCCGTGGCCGCGCCATCGACGTTGATGCGGACATCGGAAATCGTGGTCTGCGGGCCGGGCGACACGGTGATTTTGACCTCCACCGGCTGCCTGCTGCGATCGACGGCCACGTCGACCTGCGCGGAGAAATAACCCTGGGTGGCCGCGGCCTCGGCAGCCTGCGGCACCGCCTGCGCGGACAGGCGCTCGAAGAGGACTTCCGTCATCTCCGCGAAATCCTGCCAGCGGATGAGGTCGACCGCGCTCGTCACCGCAGCGGCAACCTCGCTGGGCGCGACGACACTGACATTGAAACGGACGACGTCGTCGGCGCGGGGACGCGCCACGACCGGCCCCGCGGGCGCGGGGCCTTGGGCGTCAGCGGATGACGGGCTGGCGACCAGTGTCGCGAACGTCAGCGCGAGCCACCAGGCGCAAGCCGTTCGCGTTCGAGGCGCAGGAAGTGGCAGCACAGTCTGCATTATCGCCGACGCTTGCGATCAGCGTGTCTTGCAGCGGGTTTTGCAACTGCGAAAAGCGCGACAGGTCGTTGAATTCGTAGGGGCTCGGGATGTTCCACAGTGGTTCCACCGGCCGTCCGCGCGGCAGGAGGGGCAGGCGCGGATTCGAATAGTCGACCGCGTTGTCCCACTGCTGGCCGAATTGCAGGAAATAGACCGAATTGCCGTTGTAGTCGAACTTGGTGGCACACCCGGCCAGCAAGGCAAGCGCGCCCACGGCCATGGTGGTACGCCAACTCAGACGACGAAGGACGGGATGCATGGGCCACTCCCTTGAAAGGGTCAGAAGCGATGCCTTAACGACAGCGCCAACGCTGGTGCGGTCTTGAAATCCTCGGAAACGATATCGTCCCCGCTAGGCGACTTCAACGTGAGTGTACCGTTGACCAGCGCAAGCGCATAGAAATCGAGGCGCGTTTTCGGGGTGATGTTGCGGCTGATGCGCAGGAACAACGGGATGGAAGTGGCCTCGCCGATGCCACCTGGTACCGGGCCGTCGTTGTTCAGGCGAAATACCGTCGAACGATAAGCCCCACCCCCGCCCAACTCCCATCCCTCGACCGGCGTGTAGGTCAGTTCGAGGCCGGCACCCCCGGCCGGACCCGCCGGCAGGGGATTGGAGAGCCGCCATTGGTCATTGATCTTCCAATTGACAGCGATGAAGGGAAATACCTTGGTCTCGGAGAGCTCCCGATACGCCGCTGCGCCGATGCCCAGTGTCAGCGTCGGTGAAAACACCTTGGTGGCGATGGCTACCGCGCCGTAGATCTGCGCGTCGCTTGCGCTTGCGCCGTCCTCATACGACCACTGGATCGACGGGGCGATCACGATGCGCCAGTCCGCTGCAGGGGCGTAAATGAACGAGGCGCCGAGCTGCGGGGCCTGGACATCCCCCCAGGGCGCACGGCCGCCAAACGCCTTTGGCTGGTCAAAATTCCATTGATCGAACTGATAGCGAACAGTCAGTCCCGCGGCGAACTGCGGGGTCCACTGCCGCAGGATTTCGCCGCTGGCGCGGAGCTCGGCGCGGCGAAACTTGCCACCGCCGTCGAAGTCGGTGTCGAACTGCGCCCCCCCCGCCAGCGAGGCCGAGCCCACGATGGTGCCCGGGGGCAGGGACTGCGCGTGGACAGTGGTGAAAACCAGCGCAGGCAAGGCGGAGTACAGCAGGCGAAGTCGCATGGGGGCGCCAAAGGAATCGACAGACCCGAAGGGTATTGGCTTGTTGCAACGCCGTCGATACTACATACACGGCCGACGCTCCCCCCTCGCGCTCGCGCATTGAACCATGCCGCCGGCATCAACCTGCCCAAAGCCCGCTTGCCCGCGTCGTCGCCGCAGAACCCTCGAAATGCGCTTTAAATTCGCTTCCTGGCCGGGTGCCGTCGAACGTTCGTTCCGGGTGGGAAACTGGTGCAGCCACACTTCTTAAACCACTTCTGCTTTGAGTGCTAAGTGCTTATTTATGCTGAAAAAAGAGTTTTGTTGCAAATTCGACGCTAAGTCATTGTTCAGAAACCGGAAAACGGTTGACCCGTTGCAATCTTCCCGCGTATAGTCCCGGCAAGTGGTAAAAAGTGGGTGAAAGTGGGGTGACGATGATTGCGGCAGGTGATCCGCGACCTTCGGTGACCTTGCTGCAAATGCCACGCGAATGAGGGAGCGGGTAGTGGCGGAAATGGGCATTGCTGGGGCAACGCCGGGGGACAACGGCAGCGCGGGACCCGCGTCGGCGGTGTTTCGTGGCGTCACGCAACTCGTCCTCGATGCCAAAGGGCGGCTTGTGGTTCCTGCGCGGCATCGGGACGGCCTGTCCCCCCGCGGCGATGGTCGGCTGGTGCTGACCGGTGATCCGTCGCGCTGCCTGCTCCTGTATCCGCTCGCCGCATGGGAACCGATTCAGGCCCGGCTGATGGCGCTGTCATCGTTCAACGAGCAGATTCGCGGCCTGCAACGCCTGCTGGTCGGCCATGCCGACGACGTCGAGATCGATGCGGCCGGCCGCATTCTCGTGCCGCCGGCGTTGCGCCGCTACGCGTCGCTTGATAAGCACGTCGTGCTGGTGGGACAGGGGCAGAAATTCGAATTGTGGGACGAGGCGCGCTGGCAGGCGCAAACAGCCCAGGCCATCGCATTTCCGGCCAACGGGCTGCCGCCCGAGCTCGACGGCTTTTCGCTCTGATGGACGCCGGCCACCATATCCCCGTCCTGCTCGAAGAAGCCGTGGCGGCGCTGGCGGTCAAGCCGGATGGCGTCTATGTCGATGCCACCTTCGGCCGCGGCGGCCACACCCGCGCGATTCTTGCCAAACTTGCAGCATCCGGCCGGCTTATTGCCATCGACCGCGACCCGGCAGCCGAAGCGGCCGCGCGCGAACTTGCCGCTCTGGACACCCGATTCGTTTTTCACCGCGCTTGGTTCTCAGAGCTGCCGGATGTCCTGCAGTCGCTCACGCCTGCGGTGTTGCAGGCCGTAGCGCCTGCACAGGTCGACGGCGTGCTGCTCGATCTCGGCATCTCCTCGCCGCAGATCGACGACGCCGAGCGCGGCTTCTCCTTTCGCAACGATGGACCACTCGACATGCGGATGGATCCGACGCGGGGCGAGTCCGCGGCCGAGTTCGTCGCCCGCGCCACGCCGCGCGAATTGATGGAGGTCATTCGGGATTATGGTGAAGAACGGTTTGCTCAATCGATTGCAAGAGCAATTGCGGCGGCGCGCGCGCGCGACCCCATCCTCCGGACACGCCAGCTCGCGCATATCGTGGCCGAAGCCCTCGGCGCGCGCGCGCGGGGTGATTGGAGTCAGGATCCGGCCACGCGCACGTTCCAGGCCCTTCGGATTTTCGTGAACCGCGAGCTGTCCGAGTTGCAGGCGACGCTGCCTCGCGCGGTGTCGCTGCTGCGCACCGAAGGACGGCTTGCCGTGATCAGTTTCCACTCGCTCGAAGACCGCATTGTCAAGCGCTTCATCGCGCGGGCTTCGCAGCCGTTCGGCGGCGATGCGGCGGCCTCGCGTCTCGCCATCGCGACCGCGCGGCTGCCGGGCGTGGCACTGTTGCCGGTGGGCCGTGCCGTCAAGGCCGGCGCCGACGAAGTGGCGCGCAATCCGCGTGCGCGCAGTGCGGTGCTGCGCGTGGCGGAGCGCACCGCCCATCCGCTGCCGGCCGACTGGCCGCGTGGCGTGGCCGAGGGCATTGCGGCATGACGCGGATCAATCTCGTGCTGCTGGCGCTGCTGCTGGTGTGTGCGTTGTCGCTCGTCACCTCGCGCCATCAATCGCGGCGGCTTTTCGTCGAACTTGAGCGCGCGCAGGCGGCCGCGCGTAACTACGACACCGAGCACGGCCAATTGCAACTCGAGCAATCGACGTGGGGCATGCAGGCGCGCATCGAAAAGGTGGCGCGCGAGACACTGCGGATGCAGTTGCCGACATCGGCGCGCACCGAGGTCGTCGGCCTGACCCTGCGCCCCGAGGCCACGCGGTGAAGAAGGCCGCCACCCGCGGCGCCGCGCTGCGCCACACCGAGCCGGCGCCGCTGGTGCTGCCGCGCCTGCGTTCGCCGCTGGTGTTCGGCATGCTGGCCCTGATGCTGGTCGGGTTGGCGACGCGTTCGGTCTACCTGGGGTGGATCGACAACGAGTTTCTGCAATCGCAGGGCAGCGCGCGACATTCACGCGAGCTGGAAGTGCCAGCGCATCGCGGCCGCATCGTCGATCGCTTCGGCGAGGCGCTGGCGCTGTCCACGCCGGTCAAATCGCTGTGGGCCTTCCCCGACAAGTTCGATGCACCGCCCGAGGCGATGGCCGAGTTGGCGCGCATCCTCGACACGACGCCGCAGAAGCTGCGCGCGCGGCTTGATGCGAACGAGGACTTCGCGTTCCTCGCGCGGCAGATCGCGCCGGAAGCGGCGGCGCGCGTGATGGCGCTGCGCATCCGCGGCCTCCATGACCAGAACGAATATCGCCGCTTCTACCCGGGCGGCGAAGTCACTGCGCACATCATCGGCTTCACGGGTGACCACGATGCGGGGCAGGAAGGCATCGAGCTTGCGCAGCAGCCGTGGCTCGCCGGCGTGCCGGGCAGCCGCCGCGTCATCATCAACCGGCGCAGCGAAGCGGTGGAAGACGTCGCTGCCGTGAAGCCCCCGCAGGCCGGACGCGACCTGGCGCTGGCGATCGACACGCGGTTGCAGTACCTCGCGTTCCGCGAACTGAAGGCCGCCGTGGAACTGCACAAGGCCAAGGC
>JBBQEY010000224.1:0-5288 GCA_038321425.1 Burkholderiales bacterium
GCTCATCAAGCAATACGTCGAGAACCACGACAGCGCACCCAAGCTGGCCGAGCGTATCTGGCAGGCCATCTACGACCTTTCGCAAGGCTTCATCTTCGCGTACCAGACGGCCCTCGAAGAAGCGCTGCGTCAAAGCGCCTACGCGCGCTGGAAGCCACTTACGCCGCTGCTCTTCGCGCGGCTCGTCCACTACTATGGCACGGACACCAAGCTGCGGGTGTTCCGCTACGAGCGCTGGATTCCGGGCAAGTGGATGGACCTTCATCGCACGTATCTGCGCGCATCCGAACTGGGTGTCGAACGCCTGCCGGCGGTGATGCCCAGCGGCGGCCCCAACGCCACGCCCTGGACGGTCGAGCAGGAGTACCTTTACGTGCTGCTGATCCACCAGCTCAACACCGGCAACATGTCGCCGCCGCAGCTCGATTGGGCGATGTCGCAGTTGCGCGCGTGGAGCCGTCGACTGCAGATGGACAGTGTGCCGCGTTCGCCGGAAGGTTTCTTCGTCGACATCGCCGGCAAGACCGGCCTTGCGCGCCGCACCGGCAACGATTCCGGGTCGATGCTGCGCTACCTCGATACCACGCCGTTGGCCGACCAGCTCGAACGCGCGACCGCTTCGCTGCGGCAGGCCGAACAAACGGATCAGGGCCCGGCCGGGCCCATCAATCAGATGCGCATTGCCATCCTCGAAAAGGTCAGCCCGGCGGTCTCGCCCAACCTCAACGCTGAATTGCGCCGTGATCCGCGCATTGCGTGCGCGGTGGCGGCCAAGGTACGCATCGGGTTGTCGCGAATCTCGCACGAACTGATGCAGAAGGATAGCGACGTCACCGTCGAAATGCCGGGTTCCGAGCAGATCGAGGTGTACGCCGTCGCCGAGGCTTCGCGAATGAAACGCCGTGTGCCCGACGAACACGATTCGCTCGCCGCCAGCCTGTCGTCGTTCTCCGATCCGATGTGGCAGGTGAAGGACCGCAGCATCGCCGGCCTGCGCATCGCCGCGTCGGGCGGCATCGGGCAATCGCTGACGCTGGGCGCGCTAGTGGCAGTGCGGCAATCCGACCTCACCGATTGGGTGCTGGGTGTCGTGCGCCGGATGAACAAGGTCAGCAACGACGAGGTCGAGGCCGGCATGTCGATCATCGCCGATCGCATGGTGCCGGTCACACTGCACGCCGTGCGCCAGCCCAAGGACGACATGGGCTTCGTCGTGGACGGCATCGATGTTTCCACGGTTGGCGCTCGCTTTGATGGGCTGTACCTGCCGCCCCCGTCGCGGCCCGACAAGCCGCTGGCGGTCAAGACGCTGATCGTGCCTACGCAGGAGTACTCCGAGGGCCGCAGCGTCATCCTCACCACCGGGCGCTCCGTGTACACGGTGGCGCTGCGGCAATTAGTCGAGCAACGCGCCGACTGGAGCTGGGCCACGATCCAGATCGTGGAAAAGAAAAGCCGGCTGTAGCCTGACACCACTGTAGGCGAGGCGAAAGCCTCGCTCCGCGTGTAGCCCGACACCAATGTAGGCGAGGCTTTAGCCTCGCTGGTCAGGTGTCGCGTGTAGCCCGCGAGGCTGAAGCCTCGCCTACAGATTTACGCCAGGTGTCGCGTGTTGCCCGCGAGGCTGAAGCCTCGCCTACAGAGTCACGCCAGGTGTCGCGTGTTGCCCGCGAGGCTGAAGCCTCGCCTACAGATTCACGACAAGTCGTCAATCCGCCGGGCGGAATTTCAATGCCAGCGTCCTCTGGAAGAGATCGGGCCGCTCAGGTCGCGGCAGCGGTGACGACTTGAGGATCGCACGCTGTAGGGCATCGTCGTAGGCGCGCGATCCGCTCGACTTGCGCAGCGTAGCGTCGATGATCTCGCCGGTGGGCAGTTGCACCACATCGAAGATCGCTTCCGGGTTGCCGGCAAGTTCGGCAGGCACGATCACATTGCCCTTCACCTTGGCCTGGATGCGGCGGATCCAGTCGGCTTCGGCCTTGGCGCGCGCCGAGGTCTCGGCGGCGGTCTGCGCATTTTTCTCGGCCTGCGCGCGCGACTGCGCTTCGCGATCGGCCTGCGCGCGCAGTGCTTCCGTTTCGCGCTGCTGGCGTTCGCGGACCTCGGCCGTGCGCTTTTCGTCGGCCTTGCGGCGTTCCTCGGCGGTGCGCACTTCGTCGGCCTTGCGGCGTTCCTCGAGCTTGCGCTTGTCGTCGGCCTCCTTGGCGTCGCGCGCCTTCTTGTCGGCTTCTTTGCGCTCGGCCTCAGCCTCGGACTTCTTGCGGCGCTCTTCTTCCTGCCTGGCCTTCAGCGCAATGTCGGCGGCCTTCGGATCGGGGCGCTCGACCTTGGGCACGGGCACCGGCACGGCCCTGGGCGCAGGCACGGGCGGCGTGGGCAACGGCGTTGGCGGCGGTATCACCGGAGGCGGCACGACGGGGGGCGGTTCAGGAGCCGGCGGCGCGGGTTTGGCGGCGGGCGCCTTCGAGGGCGGTGCGTACAACTCGGCGGAAATGGCCTGCAGCGGCTTGTTCTGCCACGTGACGGAAAACACGATCACGGCAAGAAAGCCGAGCTGCACCGCGAGGGCCAGCACCAGGGCCAACCACTTGCCCTTGATCTGGCGCGGCTTCCGCGGCCGTTCGGAGCGTGTGGGCACCGGGCGTCAGCTTGCCGGCGGTTTTGCCAACAACCCCACCTTGCGCACGCCGTTTCTCTGCATGAGGTCGAGGAGTTCAAGCACGTCGTCGTAGCGCGCGCCCTTGTCGGCGGCGATGACCACCGGTTGCTCCTGCTTGCCTTGCTTGGCCAGCACACGCAACACCAGCTCCTCGCGGCCCACGCGTGCGGCGGGCGCATTGGTGGACTGGTCGCGTAGCCATATGGACTTGTCGGTGCGCAACGTCACTTCAAGCGGCTGCACCGGTGCCGTGAGCTTGCTGCCCACCGACGGAAGTTCGATCTCGCCGGGACTGACCAGCGGTGCGGTCACCATGAAGATGACGAGCAGTACCAGCATCACGTCGATGTACGGCACGACGTTGATCTGGTTGATGGCTTTGCGGGGACGGCGCATGGTGGCTTCGTGGTGTCCTAGTTCTGCCGCTGCAGGATGTTGGAGAATTCCTCGATGAACGTCTCGTAGCGCGTGGCGAGGCGGTCGACATCATGCGTGTAGCGGTTGTACCCGATCACGGCGGGAATGGCGGCGAAGAGGCCGATCGCGGTGGCGATCAGCGCTTCCGCGATGCCTGGGGCCACGTTGGCCAGCGTGGCCGAGCTGACGTTGGCGAGGCCGCGGAATGCATTCATGATGCCCCACACGGTGCCGAAGAGCCCGATGTACGGCGATACCGAACCCACGGTGGCCAAGCCCGAGAGGCTTGATTCAAGCGTATCGATCTCGCGCTGGTACGCGGCCCGCATCGCGCGGCGCGCGCTGTCGAGCGTCACGGCCGACGAGGTCCCTTGCTTGCGATGCTTGGCGTATTCGCGGAAGCCGGCGGTGAAGATATGTTCCATGCCGCTGCCGGTGCGCGCCTGCGCCGTGCGCGAATAGAGTTCGGCGAGATCGCCGCCCTTCCAGAAATCGTCCTCGAAGCGGTCGGTGTCGCGCGCGGCGCGCCGCAGCTGGAACATCTTGAGGAAGATCTGCCACCACGACCACAGTGAGAGCAGCACCAGCAGTGCCATCACCGCCTGCACCACGACGGAGGCCTGCAGGATCAGCGAGACGAAGGACAGGTCGGCGTGCACGTTCAAGTGATGCTCTCCAGGCGTTGCAGCAATGAGGCGGGAATGCGCACGGGCCGCCAGCGCGCCGTGTCGATGCAGGCCAGCGTGACACGCGCAATGGTGAGGACCTCGCCGCCGCGTTCGACGCGTTGCGCGGCGACGAAGCGGCTGCCCCCCACGTCCTCGACTTCGACCGTAACATCGAGCCTATCGTTCAGCCGCGCGGGCCGCCGATAGTCGATTTCGCAGCGATGCACGACGAAGACCACGCCATGCTCGCGTTCGAACGCCGCCAGAGGGTGTCCGCCGGCCTCGAGCCATTCGGTACGCGCGCGTTCCATGAACTTGAGGTAATTGGCGTAGTAGACGACCCCGGCAGCGTCGGTGTCCTCATAGTAAACGCGGACAGGGAAGCGAAAGGGTTGCGCCGGCATCACGCCACGGGGAAGAGGTCGGCGCCGGCGCCCGACGTGGGCGGCGTCAGCCCGAAGTGGCGCCATGCGAGTGCGCTGGCCACGCGGCCGCGCGAGGTCCGTTGCAGAAAGCCCTGCTGGATCAGGAAGGGTTCGAGTACATCCTCGATCGTGTCGCGTTCCTCGCCGATCGCCGCGGCCAGGTTATCCACACCCACCGGGCCACCGGCGAACTTGTGCAGCACCGTGTGCAGCAGCTTGCGGTCCATCACGTCGAGGCCCGACGCATCGACATCGAGCATCTTCAACGCGGCGTCGGCAATGGTGCGGGTGACCTCGCCGTCGCCCTTGACCTCGGCGAAGTCGCGCACGCGCCGCAGCAGCCGGTTGGCGATCCGCGGCGTGCCGCGCGAACGCCGCGCGATCTCCTGCGCGCCATCCGGGTCCACCTTGATCCCGAGCAGCGCCGCCGAGCGCGTGACGATGCGCGTCAACTCCTCGGTGTTGTAGAACTCGAGACGCGCGACGATGCCGAAGCGATCGCGCAGCGGATTGGTCAGCATGCCGGCGCGCGTGGTCGCGCCCACCAGCGTGAACGGTGGCAGGTCGAGCTTGACGCTGCGCGCGGCGGGGCCTTCGCCGATCATGATGTCGATCTGGAAATCTTCCAGCGCGGGGTAGAGGATTTCCTCGACGATCGGTGACAGCCGATGGATCTCGTCGATGAACAGCACGTCGCGCGGCTCGAGGTTGGTGAGGAGGGCCGCCAGATCGCCGGCGCGCTCCAGCACCGGGCCAGAGGTCGAACGCAGGTTCACGCCCAGTTCGTGCGCGATGATGTGTGACAGCGTGGTCTTGCCCAACCCGGGTGGTCCGAACAGCAGCACATGATCGAGCGCCTCGCCGCGCTTCTTCGTAGCCTCGATGAAGATAGACAACTGCTCGCGAATCTTCTCCTGGCCCACGTACTCGGCGAGGCCGCGCGGGCGCAGCGCGCGCTCGACGACTTCCTCCTGGACGCCGGCCACCTTGGCGGCGACGATGCGATTGAGATCGTCGTTCTCGATCACGTGGAGTAACTCCAGGACATACGTCCGCGCTGCGCGCTCCGGTATTTGCCCTGCGGGCGGCCGTGCGGGCGAATTGACGATCCTTCGC
>JBBQEY010000225.1:0-5205 GCA_038321425.1 Burkholderiales bacterium
CCGGCGCCTGCGCCGCAAGTGCAGAAGATCACGCTGGCCTCGAAGGCGCTGTTCGACTTCGACAAGGCCGTGCTGAAGCCCGAAGGCAAGGCAGCGATCGACGCGGAAATCATCACGAAGCTGAACCAGATCCAGAAGCTGGAACTGGTGCTCGTGACGGGCCATACCGATCGTATCGGCACGCAGCAGTACAACCAGAAGCTGTCCGAGCGTCGCGCCGATGCAGTCCGCAACTACCTGGTCAGCAAGGGCATGCCGAAGGACAAGATCGAAACCCTGGGCATGGGCAAAACTCAACCGATTCCTGGTTTGAATTGCCAGCAGAGGAACATGAAGGAACTGATCGCCTGCCTCGCACCGGATCGTCGCGTGGAAGTCGAAGTCAAGGGCGAGGGCATCCGGCGCTAAGCCACCTCGTTCCAGCGAAAAGCCCCGCCTCGTGCGGGGCTTTTCGTTTCCGGGGCACCATGCAACCTTTCCCGCCATGCTCGGATCCAGCAGTGAGTTCATTGACTTCCGTTGACCTTCGCATCGATGCGGGCTTCGTCGTGCCGGTGCAGCCCGAGGGCGTACTCACGGGCCACGCCGTCCTGGTCACGGACGAAACCATTGCTGCGATCGTGTCCATCGCCGACGCCGATGCACGTTATGCCGCGAAGGAAACGCTTGTCCTGCCCGCGCACGTGCTGATCCCGGGCCTTGTCAATGCGCACACCCATGCGGCGATGACACTGCTGCGCGGCATCGCGGATGACGTGCCGCTGCGGTCGTGGCTGCAGCAGCACATCTGGCCGCGCGAAGCCCGCTTCGTGGCGCCCGATTTCGTGTTCGACGGCACGCTGCTGGCGGCCGCCGAAATGCTGCAGGGTGGTACCACCACCTGCGCGGACATGTATTTCCATCCGGCGGACGCGTCCCGTGCGTTCGAAGCTGCGGGCATGCGCGCGGTGCTGGGTATTCCGGTGCTCGACTTTCCGACGCCCTATGCGGCCGATGCCGACGCCTACCTGCAGCGCGGCCTGGCGGCGCGCGACGCGTTTGCGCATGCGCCGCGGCTGCGCTTTGCGCTGGCTCCCCATGCGCCGTACACGGTGGGCGACGACACGTGGCGCAAGATCGTGATGTATGCGCGCCAGCTCGACCTGCCGATCGTCACGCACCTGGCAGAGACGCGCGCCGAGGTGGACGACGCGAGGCGCGCCACGGGTGTCACGCCGCTCGCGCGGCTCGAAGCGCTCGGCGTGACCGGCCCTTCCTTCATCGTCGTGCATGGCGTGCATCTGTCGCCTGCGGACATCGCGATCCTCGCGGCGCAAGGCAGCCACGTCGTCCATTGTCCAGCGTCCAACATGAAACTCGCGAGCGGCATTGCGCCCGTGCAGGCCATGCTGGATGCTGGCGTCAATGTCAGCATCGGCACCGATGGTGCGGCATCCAACAATCGACTCGACCTCTTCTCGGAAATGCGCCTTGGGAGCCTGCTGGCCAAGGTCGCGACCGGCGATGCCACCGCGGTGCCCGCGGCGACGGCACTGCGGATGGCAACATTGAATGGGGCTCGGGCATTGGGCCTCGATGCGATGATCGGATCGTTGCAGCCCGGCAAGCTTGCCGATCTCGTTGCCGTCGACTTGGGCGGCATCCACACGTCGCCCGTCTTCGACCCGGTGTCGCACCTTGTCCATGCGGCCGGGCGCGAGTGCGTGACGGACGTCTGGGTCAGTGGCGCTAGAATCATGCGTGACCGCCAGCTGCAGACGATCGACACGGAGTCCCTTCTGCATCGCACCCGCGCCTGGCAGCGCCAACTTGCCATTCCCCTGACGCCATGACCATCGCCCCTGCCATCGCCCCTGCCAACGCCGACCCCGCCGAACTCGCCAAGTTTTCCGCGCTCGCGCACCGCTGGTGGGATCCGGAGAGCGAGTTCCGGCCGCTGCACGAGATCAATCCGCTGCGGTTGTCATGGATCGCGGACACCGCGGGGGGCCTCGCGGGTAAGGACGTGCTCGACGTTGGCTGCGGCGGCGGCATTCTCGCCGAAGCCATGGCGGCCGGCGGCGCGCGCGTCACCGGCATCGATCTCTCCGAGAAGGCGCTCGGCGTGGCGAAGCTGCATCAACTCGAGTCCGGCGCGCAGGTGGACTACCGGTTGATTGCCGCAGAAGCCATGGCCGCCGCGCAACCCGGTACATTCGATCTCGTCACCTGTATGGAAATGCTGGAACACGTGCCCGACCCTGCGTCGATCGTCGCTGCCTGCGCGCGCCTCGCGCGTCCCGGGGGGACGCTGGTGTTCTCCACCCTCAATCGCAATCCTAAGTCGTATGTGTTCGCGATCCTGGGCGCCGAATATGTGCTGAAGCTCCTGCCGCGCGGCACGCATGACTGGACCCGCTTCATCCGGCCTGCAGAACTCGCGAGTTTCGCCCGTCGCGCCGGCCTCGACCTCACTGCGATGATCGGCATGACGTACAACCCGCTGACCAAGGTCTACCGGCTCGCGCCGGACACGTCGGTCAATTACATCGCCGCGTTTCGCGCTCCGGCCGATGCCGACTGACGGCGCCGCGCGGCGCCTGCCAGTCAGCGCGATCCTGTTCGATCTCGACGGCACGCTGGCGGATTCCGCCGGCGATCTCGCGGGCGCGCTCAACAGCGTGCGCGCGGAAGCCGGGCTGCCGCCGGTGCCGGTGGCGCAGGTGCGCGAACACGCGTCTTCCGGCGCGCGCGGCATGTTGCACGCGGGCATGAACATCACGCCGGACGATCCGCGCTATCCCGCGCTACGCGAAGCCTTCCTCCGTCACTACGCGGTCCAGCTCGCGCGCACCACCCAGCTCTTCGCCGGTGTCGACGACCTGCTGCACCACCTCACGCGGCAGGGCTTCAAGTGGGGCATCGTCACCAACAAGCATGCGCGCTTCACCGGGCCCGTCACCACGGCGCTGGGGCTTGCTGCGCGTGCGGGCGTGATCGTATCCGGCGACACCACGCCTCATGCCAAGCCGCATCCGGCGCCGCTACTGCATGCCGCCGCGGCACTCGACTGCGCACCGCAGCAGTGCGTGTACGTTGGCGACGACCGGCGCGACATCGAGGCCGGGAACGCAGCGGGCATGCCCACGCTGGCGGCGGCCTACGGCTATGTCGGTACCGCAGGCGATCTCGCCCAGTGGCCGGCCACCGGCGTGCTCGACCTGCCGCTCGATCTGCTCGACTGGTTGCCTGAACGGAATCGCTAAGCGTCCTTCGCGCGGGCGCGATTCAATCGATTACGCGGGGCACGTCCCCGCATTCAACAGCAGCCACTCGCGTGGCGCGCCGTCGCGTGTGCCGGTGATCCTGACGGCCTGCTGACCCGCCAGCGGCTTTAATACCGCGCCGACAATATCCTCCGGCGCCACCAATGCAATGCCATTGGCCTGTTCCAATCGATCCTGCCGTTTCATCGCAAGCATCGCGATGAAGCCGCTGTCGTCGCGCACGACCAATGCGCCACGGTCCGGCGTGACCAGTGCGGTCCAGCTCTCCGGCTTGGCGACGATGCCCTGGAACAACTCCGCGTTGAGGCGCAGCACCGCACCCTTGAAGCCGGCGGGTGGCGTGCAGGCCGAGTTGCGAATCGCCGCGACCTTGGTGCCTCCTGCAGGTGCTGCAATGGCTGCGACGGGCGCCGGTGGCACGGGTGCCTGCGCCGCCGCACGCAATACCATGGTCCGTTCGCTGCCGCGGTCGAGCAGTGTGACGCCATCAGGACGCACCGCCGTCAGGCGCAAACCGTCGGTGACATCCTGTCCGCGACCCACGAAGCGCGGGCCATCAGAAAGGCGAAACAACGCATAACCGTTCCCATCGCGTTCGGCCACCACGCCCAGCAATCGCACCTCGGTCGTGGGAGGGGGGCTCGCATCAGTGGGCACTCGCGCGGCCGCGGAGGCTCCGCTCCACAGCCCCGACGCCAGAATGGTGGGCAACGGTTCCGCCACTGCCGCCGGGGCGGTGGGTACTGGCGCCGGACCCAATGCGCGCCACCCGACACTGGCCAGCACGAACGCGCCCGCAATCAGTGCCAGCACCAACGCGCCGGTTGCGGCCAAGCGATTGGGCCAGTCCCGGGTCATCTGCGCGCACGCCTTCGGGCACCGGGAACACCATCGCTATACTTGACGGCCCCCATCCTGGATCTGGCGCGTGAATCCCCGACTGGCATCGCTGCAACCCTATCCTTTCGAGAAACTGCGCGCATTGATGGCGGGCATCGAACCACCGCCTGACAAGGCGCCGATCAACCTGTCGATCGGCGAGCCGAAGCACGCCACGCCACCGCTCATCATCGAGGCGCTGGCGCGCGCCGGGGGCGCGCTGTCGAATTATCCCACGACGATCGGGCCGCCCGCGCTGCGGGAGGCGATCGCCGGCTGGCTCGTGCGCCGGCACGGGCTGTATACGCTCGATCCCGCAACGCAGGTGCTCCCGGTGCTGGGCAGTCGCGAAGCGCTCTTCGCCTTCGCGCAAACGGTGCTCGACGGCAGCCGCGCCGGCGCTTTGGCGATCGCCCCGAATCCGTTCTATCAGATCTACGAAGGCGCGGCGCTGCTGGCGGGCGCGCAGACTTGGTGCGTCAACGCCGATCCGGACGCCGGCTTCGCGCATGACTGGCGTGGGATTCCACCGGAGGTACTGGCGCGCACGCAGCTGCTGTTCGTGTGCTCGCCCGACAATCCGACGGGCCGCGTGCTGACGCTCAACGACTGGCGCACGCTGTTCGACCTGTCCGACCGGCATGGCTTCGTCATTGCCTCGGACGAGTGCTATTCCGAAATTCATTTCGACGAAGCGCATCCCCCGCTGGGGGCGCTGGCGGCCGCGCAGGCGCTTGGTCGAGACGGCTACCCGCGCCTGCTGGTGTTCGGCAGCCTCTCCAAGCGTTCCAACGCCCCCGGGCTGCGCTCCGGGTACGTGGCGGGCGATGCGGCGCTGGTCAAGGCCTTCCTGCTGTACCGGACCTACCATGGCAGCGCGATGTCCGGCATGGTGGCGGCCGCCAGCATCGCGGCTTGGAACGACGAGGACCACGTGCGCGCCAATCGCGTGCTGTATGCGCAGAAATTCAGCGCGCTGCAGCCGCGGCTCAATGCCGCGCTGCCCTGCACCATGCCGGAAGCTGCGTTCTACCTGTGGGCCGCCACGCCGATCGACGAC
>JBBQEY010000226.1:0-5118 GCA_038321425.1 Burkholderiales bacterium
CACACCGCCGGCAATCAGCACCATGCCGACAATGGCTTCGACCCCCAGTGTTTCACCGAAGAGCAGCCACGCCATCACCGCCGTGACCGGCGGCACCAGGTAGAAGAGCCGCGCCACACCGGCTGCTGCGCCGTGCCGCAGCAGCCAGTAGAGCAGGCTGATCGCACCCACGGACAGCACCAGCACCGACCACCCCAGCGCGAACAGAAATTCCTGGGTCCACGCGACGGGATGCGGATCAATGAAGAATGCGAGCGGCGCGAACACGATGGCGCACGCGGTGAACTGGATAACCGCGCCACTGCGCAGGTCGATGTGCGCGCAATGGCGCTTCTGGTAGAGCGTACCGACGCTGATACCGATCAAGGCGAGCGTGCACGGCAGCAGGCCCTGCGCACTGCCGGCGAAGTCGATCTTGTGGCGCACGACGAAGTAGACGCCGACGAGACCCAGCAGCAATCCCAGCCATTGCCGCACCACGACGCGTTCGGATAGGAAAAGGAAGGCCAGTACCACGGTGAGGATCGGCTGCAGGCCCACCAGCATCGCCGACGTACCCGCTGCCATGCCACCCGCCAGCGCGACGAACACGCCGCCGAGGTAGATGCCATGCACCAGCATGGCGACCAGCGCGACGTTCAGGTAGTCGCGAAGCGTCGTCGGCCAGGTCGCGCGCATGGCCCACGACACGAATGCCATCAGCAAGGCGACCAGCGCGAACCGGTAGAACAGGAACTGGAACGGCGGCGCGTACGGGAGGCCGTACTTGGCGGCGATGAAGCCCGTGCTCCACAGCAGCACGAACAAGCCGGGGAAGAGCGCGGTGATGCGCGCACGCGCAGCGGGGTCAGCGACAGGTGCCGAAGCGGACATTGCAGGACGAAACGTGGCGATGTCGCGCGAGGTGCGGGATCAGCGCTTGCGCGCCTTGGCGGCGGAGGGCTTCGGCTTGGACGCAGCGGCGCCGGTGGACTTGCGCTTGGCCGCCTGGTTGTACCGCGCCACGCCATCGACGACCTCGCGCTTGGCGGACTCGGCCTCGACCCAACTGGCCACGCGTACCCACTTGCCGGGTTCGAGATCCTTGTAGTGCTCGAAGAAATGCGCGATCTGGCGCGTGGTAAGTTCCGGCAGGTCGCGCGGGGACTTCACGTGGTGGTAGAGCGACGACAACTTGTCGATCGGTACCGCGAGGATCTTGCTGTCGCCGCCGGCCTCGTCGTCCATGTTGAGCATGCCGATGGGGCGGCACCGGACCACCACGCCGGTCATGAGCGGCATCGGCGAGAGCACCAGCACGTCGCACGGGTCGCCGTCGTCGCACAGAGTCTGCGGGATATAGCCGTAGTTGCAGGGGTAGTGCATGGCCGTCGACATGAATCGGTCGACGAACATGGCGCCCGTTTCCTTGTCCACCTCGTATTTGATCGGATCGCCGCGCATCGGGATCTCGATCACTACGTTGCAGTCGTTGGGCACATCCTTGCCGGCGGGAACGCGGTCGAGGCTCATCGCAGGGTCGCTTTCGAAATTCGGGGGTGATGCTTCGTTTATTATAGCGACTGCCCTGCCCCTAACCCGTACCTGCCCATCCTCGCCATGCGGTACGCCTCCATCGCCGTCGTCGGCATTGCCAGCCTGATGGCGCCGCTTGCCGCATCGCCTGCATCGGCGCAGCGCATCGAGTCGGCGCCGTTGGTCGCGCCGTTCTCGTCCGCGCGGCCGGGCACGGTGCTGCCACCCGGCTGGGAGCTGTTCCGGATCGCGCCACACAAATCGCCTACGCTCTATCGTTTCGTCGAGGATCTCGGCGTCGTCGTGCTGCATGCGCATGCCGAGGCGGCGGCGAGCGGCATCGTTGCGCCGGTACGTTTCGACATCAATGCGTCGCCCATCCTGCAATGGCGCTGGAAGGTGGCGCAGCTGATCGACGATGCCGACAACGCGGTGGCCAGCCGTGAGGACTCGCCGGTACGTATCATCCTCAACTTCGACGGCGACCGCGCCAAGCTGTCGCTGCGCGACAAGGCCTCGTCCGCGATCGCCAAGCGCATCAGCGGACGCGGGCTGCCCTATGCCGAACTGATGTACATCTGGTCGAATCGCGCACCGGTGGGCACGGTGATCGAGAATCCGCATACGCATCGCATCGAGATGGTCGTGGCCACCTCGGGCTCGGCCAATGTCGGACAGTGGGTCACCGTGCGGCGCAATGTCGTCGACGATTTTCGACGTGCCTTCAACGAACTCCCCGGCCTCCTGACCGACGTCGGCGTCCTTACCGATACCGACAACACCGGTGCCACCGTGGACGCGTGGTACGGCGACATCCGGTTCCTTCCCGCTCCCTGATCCTTACCAAAGGCTTTCCACAGATGATGTACAACCTGGGCGAGCGCCGCATCGAGCTGCGCGGCGGCAATCACTATGTGGCACCGGATGCCACGCTGGTTGGCAGTGTCGTGCTCGAAGACTCGGCATCGATTTGGTTCGGCGTCGTCATCCGCGCCGACAACGAGCCCATCGTCGTCGGCGCGCGATCGAACATCCAGGATGGCTCGGTGCTGCACACGGACGCCGGGATCCCGATGGTGATCGGCCCCGATGTCACGGTCGGGCACCACGTGATGCTGCACGGTTGCACGATCGGTGAAGGTTCGCTGATCGGCATCAAGGCGGTGATCCTCAATCGGGCGGTCATCGGCCGCGATTGCCTGATCGGCGCGTGCGCGCTGATCGCCGAGGGCAAGGTGATCCCCGACCGATCACTGGTCATGGGTATTCCCGGCAAGGTGGTCCGCATGCTGACGGACGAGGAAGTGGCCGGCAATCGCGCGGCGGCGGCACACTACGTGGCCAACGCGCGGCGCTATCGCGAGGTGATGCAGCCCGCGTAGCGCTTCAATGCACCTGCGGGCCCGCCGGCAGCGCGTCGCCCTTGAACAGCAGCGTCATGCCCGTGACCGGATCGCGATCGGCGTGCAGTCCGGGCAGCACGTGGACGGCATTTACGCGGCAATCGCGCAGCAGGTCCTGCAGCATCTTCACCACGTCGTCGACGCGATCCTGCGGCAGCAGCGGACAGCGAAACCCCTCCGCCTCGCGCGAATCGAACGGCGACGACAGCGACAGCCGCACTTCGCCGCCACCGTCGGCCAGCGGGCCGTGCACGCTCAGCACCGCCTGCGGCTCCCCTACGGATGCGCGCAACCGGCGGATGGCGTTGCTCGCGAAGAGTTGCGCACTGACTTCCCGCTGCGCCACGCGTCCCTGCCACAACGCCGGCACCAGGCCCGCGGGTGCGCGCGGGAGCGCCAGCACGGCCACGCCCGGTGCGCCGATGTCACGCGCCAGTGCGGCCGCCAGCGGGATCCCCCAGCGGCCCACCGTCGTGTCGCGCAGAGGATCGGCCGTCGGCGCAGAGAGCGCGGTACCGACGAGAAAGCGCAGGTGCACGGCCTCGGTCTTGCTCGCGACGACCATCGGCGCAGGCGCGAGCGCAGGCGGCGCTTCCGGCGTGGCAGTGAGGCGGCGCCGCGCCAGCAGCGCCGGCAATGCCGCGAATCCAAGCGCATCGGCCACCACCAGAGCGTTGCCGAGCGCGAAATTCTCGTTGCCCGACAGCGCGCCATGTTCGCGCAGCAACGCGACCTTGCCGTCGATGTCGTCGACGACACCGGGCAGTGTCACCGGGGACGCCTTCGCGTCATCGAGCGCCGCGACGATCACGAGTGGAATCGCGAAGAGCGTCAGGCGCAAGGCGGCATCCGCATCCGCCGCGCGTTCACGCTCCACCAGCAGGCGCCACAGGTGGCGGTGCACGGCCGCCGACGGCGCGTCGGACAATAGCTGCGCCAGCGTCGCGCCAGCGCCGGCCAACATCGAATCGAGCGCAGTGCCGATCTGCGAATCGGCGGCTGCGGCCTCGGCACCGGTGCTGCTCGCGAGACTGGTCCCGGCGAGTGCCCATACGCGGCGTAGCGTAGCGGGCGCGGCGTCGGCGGGCGGAAAGCGGCGGGGATCGAGCATGGCAAGGCCGGGGCGGGATGAAACGGCGTGAACCTCAGCATTTTCGCACAGCGGTCCATCGCGGCCGCGCGTCGTCGCGGATCAGGGCGCGTTCAACGCACCAGGCAGAAGGGTCCGTCGCCCAGCGTTTCCGGCGCGAACCACGCCCGATAGAGCCCCAGCAGCGCGAATATGCCAACGAGTGCGGCAGCCCCGTAGCGGATGCCCGTGCGCGACGACCATCGTTGCGCCACCGTCAGCATCCAGCCTGCGGCAGCAAGGTTGGGCAGGGTGCCGATACCGAAGGCAAGCATCACCAGCGCGCCCGCCGGAGCGCTTCCCGAGAGCAAAGCCACCGGTAGCACGCCGTAAACCAGCGCGCAGGGCGTGAAACCCCACACCACCCCCAAGGTGAACCGTGCCAGTGCGCCGTCGCGCCCGCCCACGCGCGAGACGAGCGGCGCCAGGCGCCGGAACAGCGCGAGGCCGACCCGCTCGAGCGGTATTACTTCGGTGCCGCGCCGGGCGATGGATATGGCCAGCAGCAACAGGAAGATGTTGGCAATGATGTACAGCGTGCGCTGTAACGGTGCGACCGCCAGCGACAATGCGGCGCCGCCCGCCGCGCCCGCCAGCGCCCCCAGCACGATATAAGTGGAAAGCCGCCCGGCGTGACTCAACCATTGCCGCCGGCGCAGTGTTGCGATGGGCAACAACGGCGCCACGGTGGCCCGACGCGAAGCAAGCGCGATCCACCCGCCGCACATGGCAAAACAGTGCAGCCCGCCCAGCAGGCCCGCAAGAAAGGCCCCGATCAGTGCGGATTGCGGCATCGGCAGATACCGGGGACGGCAGCGCTCGGCGACGGCACGACCGGTCCCCTGATGGCGAGGCCCGGGTACACTCCGGCCTCGATCGCGTTAGACTTCACACCTTTGGTTCCCCGCCCTCGTGCCATGAATTCCACCCCCCTCCACCGGCAGCCCCGATGACCGCTATCGCCCGCGCAGTGGCCGAGTTTCCGCGGCTGGTATCGCTCGACGCGCTGCGCACGCACTGCGCCGACTGCAGCATGCGCGAATTGTGCCTGCCGTTGGGATTGGCGCCGTC
>JBBQEY010000227.1:0-5089 GCA_038321425.1 Burkholderiales bacterium
TTCGCGAATCCGGTCAGGCCAGGAGATGACGAAGGACACTCGCCGCCCGCCTGCGCCGGTATAGGTCTTGAACGACGGAAAGGGCGTGTTCGAGACCTCGCCCCACCCCGTTGGATAGAGCGACGCGCTGCGCGGGCTGCCAAGGTCCTGCGCGGTGGCACGTTCCACCTCGATCGGCGGGGGCGGCAGGCCCATGAAGCGCCGATAATTATTGAACATGCCGGTCGGGCCGCCGGCGTCGGTGCCGCCGTTGTCGGACGAGAAGACGATGATCGTGTTGTCGAGTTCGCCCAGCTGATCAAGGAAGGCCACGAGCTTGCCTAGATTCTGGTCGACGCTGTCGAGCATCGCGGCATAGGCTTCCATGTGCTTCGCCAGCATCGCGCGATCGGCCGGGTCGGTGGCCTCCCATTGCGTGACGCGCGGGTCGGACTCGGGCAGGCGCGTGTCCGGCGGAATGAGGCCCATCGCAATCTGCTTCCGCATGCGTGCCTGCCGCACGGCGGTCCAGCCGGCGTCGTAGCGGCCGCGATACCTGGCGAGATCTTCGGCCTTGGCCTGCAGCGGTGCATGCACGGCGTTGTGCGCGAGGTAGAGCAGAAAGGGCTTGTCCGGTGCTGCTGCGCGCAGCTCCTTCACGAACTGGATCGACTTATCGGTCCAGTCGTCCGTCGTATAGTAGTCGCGGGGATAGGTGTCGATGGGGACCAACTGCTGCCCCATCATCAACTGCGCGGGGAAGAAGAAGTGCGCCTCGCCCTCCATGAAGCCGTAGAAAGTGTCGAAGCCGCGGCTGGTCGGCCATGACGATTTCGGCGCGCCCGGCACACAGTCGTGCGTGGGCGTGTTGTGCCACTTGCCGCACATGATCGTTTCGTAGCCGCCTGCGCGGAAAGTCTCCGCCATGGTCGCGGCATCGAGCGGAAGTTCACCTGAATAGCCGGGATACCCCGCATTGTTGTTGGCGAGCCAGCCGGTGCCCACGGCGTGCGCGTTCGACCCGGTCAGCAGCGCGGCGCGCGCGGCTGAGCACAGCGGGTGCGTCGTGTAATGATTGAAGCGCAGACCGCGTGCCGCCAGCGCATCGATGTGCGGCGTGTCGATCTCGCCGCCGAAGCATCCGGGATCGGAAAAGCCCATGTCGTCCATGTAGACGATGACGACATTGGGGGCGCCGAGGGGCACCGGCGGGCGGGGCGCCCAGGCGGGCGTGGATTCCTCGCGGGTACGGCCGATGTGGCCCGTGAATGCAACGTTCTCTTCGGTTGACGCCATCTTGATCGGTCCCTGCTGGTTCAAGTGGTTGAATCGGGAATTGATTGCGGTAGTCGGCATTCCGCCCATGCCGCCCGCGTGATGCTGCGCACGATGAAGGGCTGCGGCGTGTCGCGATGCACGCGCGTTTCGCGCGCCACTTCGATCATGCCGCAATGTTCCATCACTTTGCCGGAGGCGGGGTTGTCCGCGAGGTAAGTGGACCAGACCGCCTCGAGTGGGGTGTTCTGGAACAGCACATCGACAACTGACCGGGCCGCAGCGGTGGCGTACCCGTGCCCCCAGTGCGGCCTGCCCACCCAGTAGCCGAAGTGCTCGTGCACGCCATTGGGTCGCATGCCGATCGCACCAACGAGGATGCCATCGGCGGCGCGCGTGATGGCATAGGTGTGCTCGCCGCCCGTGGCCCGCGATTGTGGGTGACCGCTGATCCACGCCTCCGCCATCCCGTCGAGATACGGATGCGGGACGCGGTCGACCAGGTTGCGCGCGACCTCCCAGGCGCCGACCATCGCCTGCACATCGCGCGCGTCGGCCAGCGTGAAGCGGCGCAGCGTGACGATGCCTGCATCGATGCGGTCGGGCGATTCCAAGAGTGCGACTTGAGGGCGATCTAGTCGCGGAAGTTGTTGTACTGCAGCGGGAAGTCGGTGATCGACTTTTTGATCAGCGCGATCGCATCCTGCAACAGATCGCGCTTGGCGCCGGACACGCGCACGGCGTCGCCCTGAATCGACGCCTGCACTTTCATCTTGCTGTCCTTGATGATGCGCACGATCTTCTTCGACAGCTCCTGCTCGACGCCCGTGCGCACGGTGATGGCCTGCTTCACCTTGTTGCCGGAGACCTTCTCGACGTCACCATACTTGAGCGAGCGGATGTCGACCGTGCGTTTGGTGAGCTTGCCGGTGAGAATGTCGGTGACCTGACTCAACTTGAACTCGTCATCGGCGAAGAGCGTGAGCACCTTTTCCTTGTGCTCGACGCGCGCGTCGGACCCCTTGAAGTCGAAGCGCGTGGACACTTCCTTGTTCGTCTGGTCAACGGCATTGTTGACTTCGACTTCATTCACTTCCGAGACGATATCGAAGGAGGGCATGGGGTTGTGCGCCGGGGGTCGGGGAGCCGTGAACGCTACCACGCGGGCAGGGACCGTTACAACTTCGGTCGAACCTCGGCGAACGCAGCGGCGACGCGGGCGCCAACGTCGCTCCAGTCGCCGAAGCGCGGCTGCCGGAAAATGCGCATCGACGGATACCACAGCGAGGGTTCGGTGCCGCCGCGCCAGCGCCAGCAACTGTTGGCGCGGTCGAGCATCCACACCGGCTTGCCCAGCGCGCCGGCGAGATGCGCCACTGCGGTGTCGGCACTGATGACGAGATCGAGTTGTGCCACCAATGCTGCCGTGTCCGCAAAATCGCGCAGGAACGGGCGCGCGTCGAAAATGCGCGCACTGTCGCGGCCAAAGACGGTGGGGTCCCCTTGCGCGCCGGGCTGCAGCGTGACGAACGACACGCCGTCCTGCCGCAGCAGCGGTGCCAGGATCGACGGCGGTATCGACTTGTGCCGCGTGACGAAGCCGTGCACGTCGCGGGCCAGGACCGACCACGCGAGACCCACGCGTGGACGAGGCAGCTTCGCCAGTCGTGGCACCCATGCGCCGGCGCGATTGCCCGGTGCATGCAGATAGGGGGCAGGCATTGCGAGGTCCTGCGCGTCGATGGCGAGGCGGTGCGGCAACGACAGGATCGAGATCCGCGCGAGCGGGGCGCCGGTCAGCACGTCCTCCACGCGGGTGATCACGCGCACGTCAGCATCGAGTGTGGCCAGCAGAGGCGCCAGTGCCGCGTGGTCGCCGCTGAG
Organism: Burkholderiales bacterium; assembly: GCA_038321425.1. Lineage (GTDB taxonomy): Bacteria > Pseudomonadota > Gammaproteobacteria > Burkholderiales > Casimicrobiaceae > VBCG01. Next base: position 3,139 of record JBBQEY010000227.1, read on the forward strand.
CAGCAGTACCACATTGCGCACGTGGCGCTTGGTCAGGGGAATGAAGCGCGCGAACTGCAACACGTCGCCGAAGCCCTGCTCACCGTGGACGACGAGCGTGCCATCGAAGTCGCGGCCGTTCCAGATCGGATTCGCCGCGAACGATTCACCCAGGTCCGCCGCGCGATCCGGGCGTTGCTCGAACGCCTGCCAGCCCCCGGGGAAATCGCCCTTGCCCAATCGCGCCGACGCCACGCCGAATTGCGCGGATGCGGCGCCGGGGGTCAGGGCCAGCGCGCGCTGGAACGCGGTTTCCGCGCCGTCGTGGTCCCACGCGAAGTTGCGTACCGCGCCCAGCGTCTGCCACGCCGGTGCATGCAGCGGCGCGCGGGCGACGGTGTGTTCCAGCGCACGGGTGGCGCCGGCGAGATCGCCCTGCAGCGCGGCGGCAAACGCGCGGCCAGTGGCAGCATGCAGGTTGCCGGGCTCCAAGGCCAGCGCGCGGTCGTAGGCCAACGCGGCTTCGCGCGCATCGCCGGCATCGTTGGCCTGTTCGCCGAAGTTGAGTGTGGCGGCAAGGAGCCGCGGGTCGAGGGCCATCGCCTGCCCGAAGGCGGCACGGGCCTCGGCACTGCGCCGCAATCGCGTGAGCGCAATGCCACGATGATTGTGCGCGGTGGCCAGCCGGGGCTGCAAGGCAATGGCAGCCTCGCTGGCTGTCAGTGCGTCTTCTGCGCGACCGGCATGCAACATGGCCAGCGCGAGATTGTCGCGGGCGATTGCGTTGCGTGGCGCAACCCGCGCGGCATGTTCGAGCCGCGCGACCGCAAGACCGGAATCGCCGCGCGCCAGCGCCAGGACACCGCCATTCACCAGCGCCGTGGGATCGTCGGGTGCCAGCTTCAGCGCGTCGACATACAGCATATGGGCATCGGCGAGTTGCCCGTTTTGCTGCAGCTCGAACGCACGGGCCAGGAGGCCCAACACTTTGCCAGAGTCCGCAGACATGACGTCAAGTGGTGCTGGAGTCGCGGCCATCAGCCGGCGAAGTCGATCGCGCGGTGCGACCCATCGCAATAGGGCTTGTTGCGCGAGGCGCCGCATCGACAAAGGTAGGCTGTCAGCGCGAATGCGGTGCGGCCGCCACTGCCATGCAGCGTCAGCGGACCGTTCACCTGATAGGGGCCGTTGGTGGTGGGCGTGATGGTCAGCGGCGCGCTCATGTCCACGCCAGGCTCCGCGGGGATGCTCGCCGGCAACGCGCCCGGATCCGCGAAGCCCGCCTTGAGATGGCTGTTGTCGCAATACGGCTTGTTGAGCGATGCGCCACAGCGGCAGAGTGCCACGCGCGTCTCCGGCGTGGCCTCGCTGCCACGCACCAGCGTGATCTTGCCGCGCACATAGAGCGGTCCTTCGGGCGTCAGGAGGCCAGTATTGGTGGCGGGCGCCTTCAACAGCGGCGTGCCGTCGGGGGTGTGCAGCGACAGCGCCCCCGACGGACAGCGTTCAACCGCGGTTTCGAGGGCGCGCGCATCGGCCGCGTCCGGGCGAATCCAGGGCTTTGCCTTCGGGTCGAAGACCTCCGGCAGCGTGTGCACGCATTCGGCGGCATGGATGCAGCGTGCCGCGTCCCAGGACACCACGGCCGCTGCGCTGGCGTATCGATGGACCTTGCTCATCGCCGTCCTTTCATCTCCATTCAGGGCCCACCATGCGCGCAGTCGAAGGGTCATCCGTCGGCGCGGCCAGTGCGTCCGCTAGAATACGCGATTGCCCAAGACCCTTGCCACGCCATGTCGACCATCCTGCAGGACCTTCCCGTCGGCCAGAAAGTCGGCATCGCCTTTTCCGGCGGGCTCGACACCAGTGCCGCGCTGCACTGGATGCGCGCGAAGGGGGCGATTCCCTATGCGTACACGGCCAACCTCGGGCAACCGGACGAGCCCGACTACGACGACATTCCGCGCCGCGC
>JBBQEY010000228.1:0-5031 GCA_038321425.1 Burkholderiales bacterium
GCCCAGACACTTCTCGCCGCGCGCGCACTTCGCGCACGGCCGGCACGATGGACGTGGCTCCGCGCGGGATGTCTGTTCCTGGCATTGAACTCAGGCGCCTCGGCGCAGTTTGCGCTCTACACAACCGAGAATGTTGATGGAACGTCTTGCGATGTGATCGGGGGCCGGTACATCGGACAAACGACCAAGGAAGGCGCACTGTTTCCGAAAGATAGCGAAGTCAAAAGCGTGCTCGTGGAGTGTCCCGGCAAACCAAGCCCTATCAAGCGATCAGTCATTGTTATCGATCACCCTTCCCTCGAGCGGAGGCTGGTGCTCACGCCAACGCAGTTCACGATTTCTCTAGCCTTTGCCCCTGATCCATTCGACGTCGGCATGTACGAAAGCACAGGCTCGGCGTTAAAACCCTACCATGCGTATCGTTTCAACTTGGACACGAAGGAGTTCCAGGACCTCGGTGCGTTCGGCGGACCGACGGGCACGTCGTCGGCCTTTGGGGTGAATTTCGACGGGTCGGTCGTGGTCGGGGCCAGCAACCTAACGACCGCGGGCGCGTCGGTATCGCAGGCGTTCCGCTGGACCCAGGCGCTCGGCATGAAGAACCTCGGTGCGATTGCCCCCGACAGCTATTCCCAGGCGCATGCGACCAGTCAGGATGGCTCGGTCGTGGTCGGCATGACCTACGTCCCCGGCACCGGGCTTGGCAACTTCAACGAGGAGCGGGCGTTTCGGTGGGTGTTGAGCAACCCCGTCTCCGGCGCGGGGACCATGACCGATCTCGGGCCCGCGACCTCGACGGCGTTGGCGGTGAACGGCGACGGTACGGTGATCGTGGGCCGGGGCAAGGGCATGCGTGCCTTCCACTGGACCCAGGCCGGTGGCGTGGTTGATCTCGGCGTGCTTCCTGGGCACAGCCGCTCCGTGGCAACTGCCGTATCCGCAGACGGGCAAGTCGTCGTCGGGATCTCGAGCTCAGACTTCATCTTGTCTCCATTTCCCGATCCAGGGCCCTCTTACGACGAAACGACCTCGCGCGCTTTCCGCTGGACGCAGAGCACCGGAATGCGAGACCTGAACACGTTGCTTGCGGCCGCCGGCCACGACTTGACGGGAATCACCCTCGTCGCTGCGCTCGGCTTGTCAGCAGACGGCCAATCCATCGTCGGCGCTGGCCTGAGTACCGGTGCCGACGCCACGTCGGGATTCTCAGCCCGCTACGTCGACGCAGGCGCTCCCGCGCCTGCGGTCTCGGTTATCGAGTTCTACAATGCTGCCCTCGACCATTACTTCATCGCCTACGCCGCCGACGAGATCGCCAAGCTCGACAACGGCACGTTCAAAGGGTGGGCGCGTACCGGTCTTTCTTTCAAGGCGTACGTCGAATCGCAAAGCGGTACCGCCGCTGTATGCCGGATCTACATCCCGCCAGGCAAGGGGGACGGCCATTTCTTCGGCCGCGACAAGAGCGAATGCGATGGCACGATGAGCAAGAACCCGACCTTCATCCTGGAGTCGGCAGCGTTCCTGCAACTCTATCCGCCGACGTTGGGGATCTGCGCCGCCGGGCAGGTGCCTGTCTATCGCGCGTACTCCAATCGCGCGGATGCCAACCACCGCTACACGACGTCACGCGTCGTGCGCGACCAGATGGTGGGCAAGGGCTGGCTCGCCGAGGGCGATGGGCCCGACATCGTCGTGATGTGCGCGCCGTCGTAACCGCGAAACGCGAAAGCGCCGCGTTCGCTGCGGCGCACCGGGTACTGCAACCGAGATTGACGAACTACTCGACACCGGCGGCGGGTCGAGCTTGCGCAGCAGTCCTTCGAAGTAGAGCCCGGTCGACGCGCGGTTGAAGACGATCGCGTCCGCGTCCGCACCGACTTCTTCAGCGCGTCGGTGGTCCCGATGTCGCGGACCGGCGCGCCTTCGCGCACTGCGGCGCCCAGGCCCACGCGGCCTACGCTCGGACCACCGGCATTGACGGCACCCGCCTTGACCAAGCCGTCGATGATGGCCGGCGGCGCGAAGTCGATATCGAAGAGGTCACCGCCTTCCACTCGCTTCTGGATCTGCGGCGCGGTGTTGAAGGTGCTCCGGACACGATGCCCGCTCTCCTTTTCGAATGCTGCCGTTGCGGCGCGCACACCGGGCTCGATGGCGCCGCCGCTCAAAACCCTCGGGTTTACCCCAAGGACAACCGTGATCCTACGTCTGAATCGAGTGCTCCAGTCGCTGGCTTGCCAATTGACCCTGCTCGCGCTTCTGGCCGCAACCGGCGGTGCGCCCGATGCGCGCGCCCAGCCAATCGATTACAAATTCATCGTCAGGAGCAACGCTGGTTTCATCGCGCTAAGTATGGTGGTGATTGCGTCAGACGACTACAACAAGCCCCCAGATGCCAGGCGCCTCACGGGAGAAGATATCACCACCCTGCTCCTTCCCCCTCTCCCTGTGAGCAAAGCCAAGGCCGGGACCAACTATGGAGGGCCCACCATGATCCTCGGAACGGAGAACTTCCGACTAGTGCTATGGATCGCTCGGCGTAGCGGCGCACCCCAGCGGAAAGTATGTCTACTTCAGCGGCGGCATCGGGTCGCCCGGCGGAGTCTGCGGATTCACCATCGATCCGGTGACGCGTGCCTACATCCCATTTGCCGGCACGCCGGTGGCCACGGGATCCAATCCCCGGGCCATGGCGATCGATGCCTCCGGCACCTTCCTGTTCGTCCTCGGGAATATCGGAAACGTCTTTCGGCTGGCGGCATCGTCCTGCTCCGCCCACAGTGGCGGGCCGGGGCGATGGTGGGTGGCGCGATTGGCGCCCTGAACTGGGTGTCCGCTTCTGGCCGATGCGCGTCAACCGACTTGGTTGCTGCCTTTCCGCTCAAGCCTGGCTTTATGTGTACCCCGCCTCCTTCTGAGCCCGGATGGCGAGCACGAACACCGTATCAAGTTCTGCAACGTATCGATACAGCGCCACGTAGCCACGCGCTCGGCGCCCGATCACCAGTTCTCTCAAGTCCGCCCGGGCTGGCCGACCGATGAGCGGATTTCGCTCCAGTACATCGATAGCCTTGATGATGTCTTCAATGTGTGATGGCGCGTCCGTCCCTTCATGTGCAAGGAGGTGTTCCAGGATCCGATCGAAATCATCCCCGACCTCCGGCGCGAGCTCGATGCGCGACATGACTACCGCGCAAGCGTTCGCGGCTTCGGTTTGGCAGACTTTTCACCGGATAGCCGCCGCTCGAGATGGCGACGCATCTCACTCCACGGCACTGTCTTGCCGGAGGCGACAATCCCGGCGTAACGCCGCTCGGCCGTATCCTGGAACTCCCCCCGGCGTTCTTCCTGTTCAGCCTTTTCTGCAATCGCTTCCAGTATGAAACCGTGTGCAGTGGTTCCCGCGCGCGCTGCTGCACGCGCGATTCGCTCCTTGAGATCCTGGGGCAGGCGAATGGTGGTTGTAGACATGCGACGCTCCGTGTGAAAAGCGCAATGTAGCACATTTGTGCTACTTCAAAGAAGTGTACTTCACGATTGGAGTGTGCGCGACGCCCGCTGCAAAGCCATTGCCCCGTTCCCTGCATTCCAGAGTTTCAACGCACAGTGATTTCAATTGCACACAGCGTGCACACGACCGGCCGGAAAGCCGCGCCGTTGCTGGTCGATCGTACCGATCCATCATGGGTGCAGCACAGAATCGATGTGAAAGGCGATTCATACATGCATAGTGTCAGTTGTTCGTTAGCCCGGAGCAAACTCATGGCCCAAGCCACGGCTTACGCCTGATCATTCAGGAAACAGCAGGTCGAAGAGCGCCTTGGTCTTGGGCGTCATGTTCTTTGGGTCTGGCCGATGCACTTCGTCCTCGGACACCAGCAATTTGGCGTAGACCGCTTCGTACACACGCTTCACGACACCGGGTGCAATCTCTTCGCGGCTATAGCCCGGGAATAAGCCCAACAATCGATATCCAGCGTGTTCGAGAGCCCGCTGGATATGCGGGGTTGTCAGCGTTGCCAGCGAATACTGGAACTGAGCTCCCATCGATCTCGATACGTTTTCGGAACCCATCGAGGTGAGTACTGACAATTTCATGCCGCGATGGGTTGGCGCGAGGACGATGAGCCGGGCGTAAATCGCCAACGCGTCCACTTCCCGTTCTACCGACCACATGCCCACCAGTTCATCGTTGAACATGATCCGGACCACGAGGATGTTCTTGTCCACCCCACCATCCAGACATACTCTTGCGGGATAAAATTCCTCCCGCATGAAGCAACTGGCGGCGCCGACGAAGAGAGCCGGATGCCAGCTCTTGAGCGCTGCGATGAGGGGCGCAACGTTCGCGCGATCAAGTCGTTCGTAGCGATAGCCCTCCGGCAACGGCATCAATGTCGATAGTTCATGGACGGCGGGCCATTTCATGCTCCGCCCTCCGTTACAGGCTGCGAAATCGTGGCAGGTGGACTTGGAAACAACACCTCGAACAGCGCCCGCGCCGTCGGTGTCAGGTTATTCGGGTCAGGACGAACCAGCTCCGCCTCGGGCACCAGCACTTTCGTGAAGACCGCTTCAAAAACGCGCTTTACGACGCCCGGCGCGACCTGCTCGCGGTCGTAGCCGGATGTGAAACCGATGAGCTGGTACCCCGCGCTCTCGAGCGCGCGCTGCATGTGGGGAATCTTCAATGTGGCCAGGCCGAACAGGAATTCCGCGCCCATCGCCCGCCCGGCAAGCTCCGCCAGCGGCATGACCTTCGATGCCAATTTTGCCTCCCGGTGCGCGGGGGCGACGATGATCAACCTTCCATACAGCGACAACGTGTCGGGAACTCGCTCCCAGGACCACATGCCGACAAGCTCGTCGCCACGCCTGAATACGCCAACGAAAACGTCCTTGTGGGCCTCCCCTGCAAGCGCCACTTCGTTGTTGTAGAAATCTTCTTGCAAATAGCAACTGCCTCCCCCAACCGCGATGTCGGGATGCCAGAGCCTGATGCCGTCCATGAGAGCAGGAATTACCGGG
>JBBQEY010000229.1:0-5030 GCA_038321425.1 Burkholderiales bacterium
CAAGGACGGGAGACACGATGGCGACCAAGCAGAATGTTCACGGTGAGGGCAACTACGAAGCGACGCGTCAATTCAACAAGGCCAGCAAGAAGTTCGTTGATTCCGGCCGGGTGGAGCAGGCGGCGGGCGATGCGGCGCCCAGGAATGCGAAGGAAGCCGCAGAGATGAAAGAGGCAGAACAGGCTGCACTTTTGCGGGCGAAGCCGGAACCTCCCGCGGTGAAGGACCCTCGCAAGCGTGAACCTGCCATCAAAGACCCGAAGCGCGACCCGCGTCTGCCGGACGAGATCGAGGCCGGTGAAAAACCTTAGCGCCACCAGATTCCGAGAAACTTGAGCATGCTGCATCCATGCTTTGTATGACGCGCCTACCACAGCAGGCGCGTGCCGCGCGGGGCCTCGTAATTCTCGCTACGGACGCGCCAGGATCTCTGCCTGCTTGACAACGAGGTACACCGGTTCCTTGGTGATCAGGTCGCGGGTGGCCGGTTGCAGTGCGCCGACCTCCGCTTCATCCAGTTTGGATGAAGCGCGCACTACGCCAGACACGCGAACCGTCTGGCCGGGGTTGACGTTCACCTGCTTCTCGGTGAAATCCTTGCCCGGGATGGCAAGCATGCGACGATCAATGCCACCGGCGCAACTGCGGTGGTTGCAGGGTTCAGGCTATCGCAGGAAACTTCGGGCGGTGCAGCAGGCCGCCGGACAGGTATGCTTGGCCTTGCGCCTTCAGACTCCGAGTCCCGCCGATGCCCTTACGCAAACCCAATCTTCTCGTCATCCTGATCGACGACCTGCGCTATGACGAATTCGGCGCCGGCGGCCATCCATACATGAAGACGCCGAATACCGACCGGCTCGCCCGCGAGGGCGCCTTGTTCGAACGCGCTTTCCACACGACGCCGATCTGCTCGCCCAACCGTGCGTCGATCGTGACCGGCCAGTATGCGACCCGCCACGGCATCATCGACAACGTCGCCCGCGGCGCGATGAGCCATCGGCTGCCGAATTACCATCTGGAGCTGCAGAAACTGGGCTACGAGACCGCGCATATCGGCAAGTGGCACATGGGCAACGACGGCATGCCGCGGCCGGGCTATGACCACTGGGTGAGTTATGACGGTCACGGCAAGTTGATGCACCCCACACTCAACCACGACGGCAAGTATGTCGAGCACGAGGGCTACATCACCGACATCATGAACGGACTCGCCGTCGACTATCTGCAGCGCAAGCGGAAGAAGCCCTTCTCGCTGTTCTTCGCGCACAAGGCCGTGCATCCGGACGCCGAGCAAGCGGCGGATGGGTCGCTGAAGATCTCCGCGCAGGGCGGCTATGTCGTCGCCGAGCGGCACCGCAATCTTTATCGCAACGCCATCTTTCCGCGCAAGCCGAATATGCTGTCGGTCGCCGAGGTGTCGAAGAACAAGCCCGCCTGGGCCGAGTGCCTGGCGCTCCGGTCGGGTGAGGAATCGCAGGCGATCCTGGCGGCGTTGCGCTCGTGCTCGCAGGAGGAGATCCGGCTCCGCGCGCGGATGATGGCGGCGGTCGACGAAGGCATGGGGGCGATCTTCGACACGCTGGAGCGCCAAGGTGAACTCGACAACACCTTCATCGTCTTCCTCGGCGACAACGGGTTTTTCTTCGGCGAGCATGCGCTGGGACCGGAGCGGCGCTTCGCCTACGAGGAAGGCATCCGCTCGCCGTTTCTCGTGCGCTATCCTAGCCGCGTCGGCGCCGGCCTGCGCCTGACCGACCTCGTCATCTGTCAGGACATCGCGCCGACGATGATCGCGCTAGCGGGCGGCAAGCCCGGGCCGCAGATCCAGGGTCGCTCGCTGTTGCCACTGTTCAATCAACGCGAGGGGCGTTCACGCGCGGGCAGCCGCGCCGGCTGGCGCAAGTCCTTCCTGATCGAATACTGGGCGGAGCAGGCGATGCCCTGGCTGGTGGGCATGACCTACAAGGCGGTGCGCACCGACCGCTGGAAATACATCCACTGGGTCAACCGCGGCCGCGTCGGCGAACTCGACGAGCTCTACGACCTCGACAACGACCCCTACGAGCTGCGCAACCTCAATGCCAGTCGCGCGGCGGCGCCGGTGCGCGCCAAGCTGCGGCGCGAGCTGGCGAAGCTGATCGTCGAGGCGACCGGCCTTTGAGCCCGCACCCCTCCATCGCGGCGGGTCAGGCGCGCGCCGCGGAACGCAGGCTCAGTTGGTCACCGCCCCCGAAGCCTTCAAGATCGGGATCCACTTGACGAGGTCGCCGGAGATCGTCTTGGCAAAGTCGGCAGGCGTACTGGGCGGCGCCAGGTCGAAGCCCTGGGGCCCGAGTTTTTCCTTCACTTCGGCCGAGGCGAAGATCTTCGTCAGCTCGGCGTGGAGCTTGTTGATGATGTCGGCGGGCGTGCCCGCCGGCGCGACGAAGCCGAACCAGGTGTTGATCTCGTAGCCCTTGATGCCCTGCTCGTCGAGCGTGGGGACGTCGGGCAGCAGCGGCGAACGCTTGAGACTGGTGACGCCCAGCGCCTTGACGCGGCCACCCTTGATCTGGGAGATGACCGTGGGGGTGTTGAAGAATCCCACCACAACCTCGCCGGCCATGACCGCCTGCACGCCCTGTGGCGCACCCTTGTAGGGCACGTGCAGGAGTTTCGTGTCGGTGATCTGTCCGAACAGCACACCGGACAGATGGTGGCTGGTGCCGGAACCGCCCGAGGAGAACGTGACCTCGCCCGGCTTCGCCTTCGCCGCCGCAACGATGTCCGTCGGCTTGGTCGCGGTGCTTGTCGGCGGAACGATCATGACGTTCGACACTCCGCCGACGAACATGATGGGCGCGAAGTCCTTGACCGAGTCGTAGCCCGGCGTGGCGTAGATCGCCTGGTTGAACACCAGCGTCCCTTGCGACGCGAAGGCGATGGTGTAGCCATCGGGTGCCGAGCGCGCGAGCTCGGCCATGGCGATCGTGCCGCCGGCACCCGGCTTGTTCTCGACGACGACCGGTTGGCCCAGCGCCTTGCCGAGTTCCAGCGCAGCAAGACGCGAAACGATGTCCGCGGTGCTGCCCGCGGCGAGCGGAACGAGAAGCTTGATCGGCTTGGTCGGAAAGCCCTGTGCGACCGCAGAACCAGCGGCGAGTCCGGCGACGATGCCGATCGTGAGGCAGAGCGCGCGGCGGCGCGAAGTGGCGAAATTCATGCGGGTACTCCTGGGTGGTGGGCTGCTACCGATCATACCGCCGCGCGAAGGGAGACGAAAGGCGCGCTACGAGGCAACGCAGGACACGATGGCGCTGCTCAAGATTCTGGCCTTGGGGAAGTCGGTGATCCTGACCCCCGCTGCGGGCCGAGGGGAATGCGCCCGGCTGGATTTCCGCCTTCGCGGGAATGACGCAGGCGCGCGTGGAACGCCATCCACTCGCGCAGATTTCATGAGGCAACGTCCTCTGCGCTGGTGGCCACCACGCCGGCGGTGACGAACGCATCGATCTCATCGTCGCTGTACCCGGACTCGCGCAGAACATCGCGCGTGTGCTCGCCGAGCAGCGGGGCCGGGCGATCGACGTGCGCGGGCGTGGCCGAGAAGTGGACGGGGCAGCCGATGGCCTTGGTCGCGCCGGCCTGCGGGTGCACGAGATCGACGACCATGCCGCGTGCCAGCGTCTGCGGATGCGTGAGCGCCTCGCCCAAGCTGTGCACCGGGCCCGCGGGCACCCCGGCGGCGTCGAGCGCCGCGATCCAGTCGGCGCGCGTACGCTTCACCAGCACCGCGTTCATCAGCGTCACCAGCGTCTCGCGATGTTCCATCCGCGCCGTATTCGTGGAGAAGCGCGGATCGGCGCGCCATTCCGGATGCCCGAGCACGTCCGCAATGCGCTCCCAGTTGGACTGGTTGGCGCCGCCGATGTTGAGATAGCCGTCGCTCGCCGCGAACGCCTGGTACGGCGCGGTGAGCAGGTGCGCCGAGCCCAGCGGTCCGGGTGACTGCCCGGTCGCGAAATAGCTGGATGCATGCCAGTACGACTGCTGCAAGGCCGCTTCGAACAACGAGGTGTCGACGATCTGCCCGCGCCCCGTCTTCAACCGATGCGTGTACGCGGCGAGCACGCCGAGCGCGGCGAGGATGCCCGCGTTGATGTCGGACACCGGATTGCCGGTCTTCGCGGGCGGACGCCCCGGCTCGCCGGTGATCGACATCAGCCCCGCGAAGCCTTGCGCGACGAGGTCGAAGCCACCCTTGTCCGCAAGGGGTCCATCGCGGCCGAACCCGGTCACCGCACAATAGATGAGCGCCGGGTTGGCCACCGCGAGCACGGCGTAGCCAAGGCCGAGCTTGTCGAGCGTGTCGCGCCGGAAATTCTCGACCAGCACGTCGGCGTCGCGCACCATCCGCAGCAGGATCGCGCGGCCCTGCGGCTGCTTCAGGTCGATGGCGATGCCGCGCTTGCCGCGATTCATCATCATGAACGGCGCGGAGACCCCATTCACGCGCGGCTCGCGGTACGAACGTGCGTCGTCGCCGCCGGGCAGCTTCTCGACCTTGATCACGTCGGCGCCCAGGTCCGCGAGCATGATGCCGCAGGTCGGGCCCGCCATGATCTGCGCGAGCTCTAGCACGCGCATGCCGGCCAAGGGGCCGGTGTGCGGTGATGGAGACGCCTGGCCGGCCCCGAGCGCGGCGGGCGCGCCGCGCGGGTCGTGGGGCGGCGGGGTGGCGCTCATCGGCCGCGGAACTCGGGCTTGCGCTTGGAGAGGAAGGCCGCGTAGCCGGTGCGGAAATCCTCGGTGTCGAAGCAGTCGAAACACTCGTCGTGCTCGGCGTCGGTAAGCGGCCGCGGATCGCGAAGCCTCCGTGCGAATTTCTTGTGCCAGCGCGCGGCCAGCGGCGCGCCGTCCGCGATGCGCTGCGCGGTGGCCTGCGCTTCCGCCGCCACGTCGGCGTCGGGCACCACGCGCGTGACCAGGCCCTTGTCCTTCGCCTCGTCGGCAGCGAAGATCCGGCCCTCGAGCAGGATCTCCAGCGCGAC
>JBBQEY010000230.1:0-5010 GCA_038321425.1 Burkholderiales bacterium
CGAGAAGACGCTGAAGGCTTCAGGCATCACGGTCGTCGCGCGTGAAAAGACCAACGACAAGGCCACCGACTTCAAGGCGATCCTGACCAAGATGAAGGGCAAGGCGCCTGACGCCGTGTTCTACGGCGGCATGGACGCCACTGGCGGCCCGATGTTGAAGCAGGCCCGCGAACTGGGCATCAAGAGCGTGTTCGCATTCGGTGACGGCGCCTGCACGACCGAAATGGCCAAGCTGGCCGGCGCTGCTGCCGAAGGCCTCGTCTGTTCGCAAGCCGGCCTGCCGGTTGAAGCGGCCAGCCCGGAATTCGTCAAGGCGTTCAACGCCAAGTTCGGCGAGATCAAGCAATACGCTCCGTTCACGTACGACAGCGCCAACCTGATCATCGCCTCGATGCAGAAGGCTGACTCAGCGGATCCTGCCAAGTACCTGCCGGAACTGGCGAAGATCAGTATGAAGGGCGCCACCGGCCCTCTCAGCTTCGACGCCAAGGGCGACCGCAACAACGCCGAGATCACGATCTTCACGCTGAAGGATGGCAAGGTCGTGCCGGTCGGCGTCGTGCAAGCCGGCAAGAGCTACTCGTTCCAGGAGTTCATGGCGATGGCTGCACCGGCGCCTGCCGCAGCAATGCCGGCGCCCGCACCGGCCACTCCGATGGCACCGGCCGCACCGAAGAAGTAACAGCACCGCACCAGGCAAGACGGAAAACGGCGTCCCGCGAGGGGCGCCGTTTTTTTGCGTGCAGGCTAAAGCCTTGCCTGCAGGTCGGTGTAACGACACAATCCGGGCATCGTTGGCCGCATCCCCTTGAGGCGCATCTGGACATCTTCCTGCAGCAGCTGGTCAACGGCCTTACGCTCGGCAGCGTCTATGCGATGGTGGCGCTGGGCTACACGATGGTCTACGGGATCATCCAGCTCATCAACTTCGCCCATGGCGAGGTGGTGATGATCGGCGCAATGGTGGCGTACACGGTGATCGTCACGCTGACGGGTGCCAACATCGGCCTGCATCCGCTGCTGATCGTGCTGGCCGGCGTGCTGGTGGCGGTGCCCGCGTGCATGGGTGTGGGCTACACGCTGGAACGCGCCGCGTATCGGCCGCTGCGGCGTGCGCCGCGCCTCGCCCCGCTGATCACCGCGATCGGGCTCTCGATCATCCTGCAGAACCTCGCACTGATCATCTGGAGCCGCAATCCGATGCCGTATCCGCAGATCATCGCGACCGTGCCGTATCACATCACCGGCAACCCTGACGGCGCCACGATCACCAATGTGCAGATTGCGATCATCATCTCGTCGTTCGCGATGATGGCGGCGCTGCTGTTCCTCGTGTACCGGACCCGGCTTGGCGTGGCGATGCGCGCTACGTCGCAAAACCAGCAGGTCGCGGGGCTGATGGGCATCGACATCAACCGCGTGATCTCGCTGACGTTCGTCATCGGCGCGGGGCTGGGCGCCGTGGCCGGCGTGATGGTGGGTAGCTACTACGGCATCGCGCATTACCAGATGGGCTTCATCCTCGGCCTGAAGGCGTTTTCCGCTGCGGTGCTGGGCGGCATCGGCAACCTGGGTGGGGCGATGCTGGGTGGATTGTTGCTCGGCGTGATCGAGGCGATGGGCGCGGGCTATATCGGGGACCTGACCAACCTGTGCCAGCTTTCCGGCTGGTCCGATGCGCTGGCCAGGCGTTGTGCCGATGGCTCCTACCTCACGCTCTTCGGCTCGAACTACCAGGACGTGTTCGCGTTCCTGGTGCTGATCGCCGTCCTCGTCTTCCGTCCGTCCGGCTTGCTGGGCGAGCGGGTATCGGATCGCGCATGAAGTCATTCTTTGATACGACGAAAAACCCGTGGCTCGTCAAGGCCGGGTTCCTGCTGGTCATCGCCTGCCTGCTGATCCTGCCGTGGGTGCTGGCGTCGGTGGGCACCGCGTGGGTGCGCATCACCAACTTGGCGATCCTGTACGTGTTCCTCGCGCTGGGCTTGAACATCGTTGTCGGCTTCGCGGGCCTGCTCGACTTGGGCTACATCGCGTTCTATGCGGTGGGTGCCTACGTCTATGCGCTGCTGGCGAGCCCGCACTTCAACCTGCACCTGCCGTTCTGGATCATCCTGCCCATCGGTGCCGCAGTGGCGTGCATGTTCGGCATACTGCTCGGCGCTCCAACGTTGAAGTTGCGCGGCGACTACCTGGCCATCGTCACGCTGGGCTTCGGTGAGATCATCCGGATCTTCCTGAACAACCTGTCGCAGCCGGTCAACATCACCAACGGCCCGCAGGGCATCACGCTGATCGACCCGTTCCGGATCGGCAGCTTCGATTTCTCGAAACGCGAAACGATCCTCGGCCTCGATTTCACCGGGCCGATCAAGTACTACTACTTCTTCCTGATCGTGATGGCGGTGATAATCGTCATCAATATCCGCCTGCAGGATTCGCGGATCGGGCGGGCATGGGAGGCGATTCGCGAGGACGAGATCGCGGCGCGGGCGATGGGAATCAACACGCGCAACATCAAGCTGCTGGCCTTCGCGATGGGTGCCTCGTTCGGCGGCATCGCCGGCGGCATGTTCTCCGCGATCCAGGGCTTCATCAGCCCCGAGAGCTTCGGCCTCACCGAATCGGTGATGGTGCTGGCGATGGTGGTGTTAGGCGGCATGGGCAACATCTGGGGCGTGATCATCGGCGCGCTGCTGCTGTCGTTCGTGCCCGAGATCCTGCGCTACACGGTAGAACCGATCCAGAAGGCCATCTTCGGCCAAATGCTGCTCGAGCCCGAGGTGATCCGGATGCTGCTCTTCGGCCTGGCACTGGTGCTGATGATGCTTTACCGGCCGGCCGGCATCTTGCCTTCCGCACTGCGCAAGCGCGAACTCGAAACCAAAGTGAGAGCATGACCGGCGCGGCGCAGGGCGTGGCAGTACCTCGACACGCGCCCGCGCTGGCGCTGCTGAAGGCGACGGGCATTACCAAGCGCTTCGGCGGCGTGCAGGCGCTCTCCGACGTGAGCTTCACGATCAACCATGGCGAGATCTACGGCCTGATCGGCCCCAACGGCGCCGGCAAGACGTCGCTCTTCAACGTGCTGACGGGAATCTACATCCGTGATGGCGGCACGTTCATGCTCGACGGCGAGCCGCTCGAGAACCTGAAGCCCAACGACGTGGCGAAGCGCGGCATCGCGCGCACGTTCCAGAATATCCGGCTCTTCGCCAACCTGTCCGCGCTCGAGAACGTGATGATCGGCCGGCACGTACGCACACATGCCGGTGTGTGGGGCGCAATTTCGCGCAATGCCGGCACGCGCGCCGAGGAACGTGCAATCCACCAGCGTGCCTACGAGCTGCTGAAGTATGTGGGCGTCGAGGAGCGCGCGCACAGCCTGGCGAAGCATCTCGCGTACGGCGACCAGCGCCGACTCGAGATTGCGCGCGCGATGGCGACGGAACCGAAGCTGCTGGCGCTGGACGAACCTGCGGCCGGCATGAATGCCACCGAGACAGCGTCGCTGCGCGCGCTGCTCGAGGACATCCGCCGCGACGGCACGACGATCCTGCTGATCGAACACGACATGAAGCTGGTGATGAGCATTTGCGATCGCGTGCTGGTGCTGGACTACGGCAAGAAGATCGCCGAGGGCCCGGCCGCAGAAGTGCAGAAGGACGAGCGCGTGATTGCCGCGTACCTTGGTGGCGAGGTGTCGCTGAACCTGAAGGGCACGTGACGCGATGGACGCTGCCACGCCGCTGTTGCAATTGCAGAAGCTGGAAGTCGCCTACGGTGGCATTCATGCAGTGAAGGGCATCGACCTCGAGGTGGCGCAGGGCGAGATGGTCTGCCTGATCGGCGCCAACGGCGCGGGCAAGACCACGACGCTCAAAGGCATCTGCGGCCTCTTGCCGGTGAAGGCCGGCAAGGTCTTCTACGGCGGCGAAAACGTCACCGGCAAGCCTGCGTTCAGGCTCGTGCGGGGGGGCTTGGCGATGGTGCCCGAGGGCCGCGGCGTGTTCGGTGCGCTGTCGATCGAGGAAAATCTCGCGATGGGCGCGTACATCCGCAACGACCGCGCGGCGATCGCGTCCGACATGGAGCGCGTCTACGGATTGTTTCCGCGCCTCAAGGAACGCCGCCGGCAGACGGCGGGGACGTTATCGGGCGGGGAGCAGCAGATGCTGGCGATGGGACGCGCGATGCTGTCGCGGCCGAAGCTGTTGCTGCTCGACGAGCCGTCGATGGGCCTGGCGCCACTGATGGTGCAGAAGGTATTCGAGACGATCGTCACCATCTCCGGCGAGGGCGTCACCATCCTGCTGATCGAGCAGAACGCGAAGCTGGCGCTGGAAGTAAGCAAGCGCGGCTACGTGATGGAGTCGGGCGAGATCACGTTGCACGGCGACGCGAAGTCGCTGCTGCACGACCCGAAGGTGCGGGCGGCTTATCTGGGCGAGACGGCGTAGCGCGCCCGCTACGTTTCTGCAGGGGAGGCTTTAGCCTCGCAGGTTTAACGCGGCGACAAACCCGCGAGGCTAAAAGCCTCGCCTACACGATTTCAGGTGAGCGGTTTCACGTGTGCGGTTTCACGTACGCGGTTTCACGTACGCGGTTTCAGGTCCGCGGTTTCAGGTCCGCGGTTTCAGGTCCGAGGTTTCAGGTCCGAGGTTTCAGGTCCGCGGTTTCACGTACGCGGTTTCACGTACGCGGTTTCGCCTAAGCGGCTTCGCCTACGCGATTGCACCTTTCCGGCGCTGCCACAACAGCAGCGCGGCAAGCGTCTTGCCGTCGGTGACCTCTCCTGCATCGACAGCGGCCAGCAATTGTTGCTCCGTCATCGGCACGACATCGAGAAATTCCCCGTCATCCAGCCGTGCACCCACGTGGGTCAGGTCGCGTGCCTCGAAGAGTTCGATGGTCTCGTTGGAATAGCCGATCTGCGGATGGATCAGCCCCAGCGAGCGCCACGTTGCGGCGGCGTAGCCGACCTCTTCGATCAGTTCGCGTTGCGCCGTG
>JBBQEY010000231.1:0-5009 GCA_038321425.1 Burkholderiales bacterium
GCCCCGCCGGTCGAGTAGTCGGCGGCCAGCTGGTAGTCCTTGTCGAACACGTTGTTGCCTCGCGCGAATAGCGACCAGCTTTTGGCGATCGCCCACTCGGCCGTGAGATTGACGATGCCATAGCCGCCCATCCGCACCGTATTGGCGACGTTGTCGTAGCGCATCGACGACGCCACGAACTCGAGGCCGAGCTGCACCGCCCCCCACTGCTGCAACGCCTGCACCGCGCCATGCTGCCTGGCGCGGCGCGGCAGCAGATTGCCGGTACGATCGTTTTCCGGATTCTGCAGGTCCACCGACGCCTTGATCCGGGTATCGCGCCAGCCGAGGTCGAGGCCCAGCGTCACGCCCTCGAGCGTGGCGCGGTCGACATTGAACGGCGCGCAGTTGAAATCGGCACCGCACTGGAACACGATCAGCTGGTCGACCCGGTTGTGATAGCCGATCGCACGCGCCTCCCACCGCCATTCGTCCGCCGAGGCGGTCCAGTACGCACCTACCTCCGCGTTGCGCGAGGTCTCCGGCTGCAGGTTCGAGTTGGAGAACCCAGGGTAGAAGAGATCGTTGAACGACGGCGCCTTGAAGCCGGAGCTGTACCCGGCAGTGAACCGCCATGCCGGCGAGAGCTTATAGCCGAGCGTGATGCCACCGGTGGTTTCACCGCCATACTGATTCGAGCGGTCATACCGCAGGTTGGCCTGCACGGCGATCGCCTCGTGGCGAAGCTGGTACACGCCCGTCACGGAGTTGGTGTCGCGTTCGGTCACGGCGAAGGGATCGTTGCTGGCCAGTTCTTCAAGGCGCCGCTCGAGGATCACGCCCAGCGTGCCGAGCGGCAGCGTGAAGTCGTTCTGCCACGTGTACTGCCGCTGCGTGGTCTTGTACGGATAGTCGCCGTAGCCCGTCTGCGAGACCGAGTCGTCACTGCCCGAGCCCAGCGTGAGCACCGACGACCAGTGCCGCGCCAGCTTGTTGCGGCTGACCACCGACCACGCTTCGAGGGTCGTGATCGTCCGGTCGTCGAAGCCGGCGCCGCCGTCGTACTGATTGTTGAGCCGGTTGCGGAAGTATTGGACGGCCACCTCCTGACCCGCCGCCCATGGCAGCACGGCATTCAGGCCCACGTTCTCGGTGGCATAGCCGTCGCGATCGTTGTTGTAGCTCAAGTTGTCCGGGTTGACGATCGCGTTGTAGCCCTTGCTGCGCGTGCCACCCGCCTGCACCGAAAAGCGCAGCGGGCCCATGGACCCACGCAGGCCGCCGCTGACATTGCGAGTTTCATAGGTCCCGTAGCCCGCAGTCACGTTCGGCACCCACCCGGCGCCGTCCGCCTGCTTCGTGAACACCTGGATCACGCCGCCGATCGCGTCGGCACCGTAGAGGCTCGACGCCGGGCCGCGCAGGATCTCGATGCGTTCGATCTGGTCGAGCGGGATGGCCTCGAGTGCGGTGGCCCCGACGGATGAGGAACCGATCCGCAGGCCATCGACCAGCACCAATGTCTGCCCGGCGTTGGCACCGCGCAGGAATACGCCTGACGTCGCGCCGGGCCCGCCGTTGATCGTGACCTCGACCCCCGGCTGCCGCTGCAGCAGCTGCGGCAGGCTTTGCGTGCCGCTGCGCTCGATCTCCGCCGCACTGATCACGGTCAGGTCGGCCAGAAGATCGGCAATGAACTGCGGACTTCTCGCCGCCGTGACGGCCACGGGTTCGAGCGTGGTGGGGGTCGCTGACTGCGCGGCAGCGTAACCGCCGCACAGTGCCGCGGCGACGCATGCCGTGACCCGCAGTGGAGACGACGAGGGCCGGACGCGCCGGCGGGAACAAGGGAACGAGGCGATCGACATGAACAACACTCCGCGTGGCGCCGCGCATCCCCGCACGGCAGTGGACGACAGGAACAACGCGGAAGTGGAGTTGCGCACGGACGGCGCACTGGAAGCAGGCACACGAGAAGCCGCGCGCGACTGCCCGACAGGGTCGGCAGACCGTGCGCAGCGCCACCCGCGCTGCGATCTCCGCTGGCAACGCCACACTGAGGGCGATGCCACCGGGGCGCAGGCCGGTCTCCGGACTCGCCGTGCGGACCGCTCGCCTTCCCGCCGCGACGTGCGGCAGTGGCATGTAAGAGCGACCCTCGAAGGGCTTACCGTTGCGGGGGCAGTCGCGGAATTCGCACCCATTACTGTGTGCGGCACCGCGTTCCCGTTTCACCCACCGCGAAGGAATTCGCGGCGGACACCTGCGGGAAGGATGTTATCGCAAATGGAAGCGACTTTCCGCTCGCCATCGTATTACGACTTGCTTTGTGGCCTTGGATTCACAGGATCACATCGCAGGCTTCTTTACTTTGGCGGCAACCAGCATCGCCCTTGGTGACCTGCCTGACGAGTTAACCAAAAAACTTCCGCGATACCCCACAATCCGCCGCTGTTCGCATGGGCCGATTGGCGGTGGACCAAAGTGCGCGCGGGCAAGGACTGGGCGCCGCACTGTTGGCCGACGCGCTTGAACGGAGCACTGCCTCAGAAATGGCAAGCCATGCTTTGGCGGTCGACGCGAAAGACGATGGTGCGGTCAGGTTTTACATCCATTTCGGCTTCCTGCCGCTGGCCAACCAGCCGCGAGCGCTGTTTCTGCCTTTGGCCACATTACGATACGCAGACTTGATTTCGTCGCAAAGGTGAAGGTCTCCAACTGCACCCTTGCCATGTACGGAGCCGAAGCAAAGAAACCCCCGGTCGAGCAAGGCATCGAAATTTGCCATTAAGCTGGTTAGCTGGTAAGCTTGCTTTATGAAGACCACTCTCGATCTGCCAGACGAATTGGTCCGGGCGGTAAAACTGCGCGCCGTGATTCAGCGGCGAACGGTAAAGGATCTTGTCGCCGAATTCATTCGCGAGGGCCTGGGCATTGCACCCACCCGCCGGCCGAAAGCCCCTGCGGTCGGATCCTTGGTGCAAATCGGGGAAGGGGGCCTGCCCACGGTCCTATGCCATGCCGATGCGCCGGCAACCCGCATGAGCGTTGACGAATTGCTCATGATCGAGCATGACACGCAGTCCGTGGAGGACTTGAAGCATGCCGGGATTACTGTTTGACACCAACGTATGGATCGCGGCGATCTTCACCACGCATCCCCTTCACCAGCCGGCTCGCAGCGTCCTGCATGACGCAACGGCTGCCGCTCCGGCAGTTTTCTGCCGCTCCACGCAACAGAGCTTTCTTCGGCTTGTATCCACGCCGGCACTACTGCGAGCCTACGGTGCGGAGGGCCTGACCAATCGCGATGCGTTGATCGCGCTTGGCGCATTGCTTGCTCTGCCGCAAGTTTGCGTGCGGGAGGAACCCCCCGGGGTCTTGACGCTCTGGCACGGCATGGCGTCCCGCGACACGGCCGCACCGAAGGTGTGGATGGACGCCTACCTGGCCGCCTTTGCCATCGCGGGCGCGCTGCACATGGTGACGCTAGATCACGATTTCAGAAACTTCGAAGCGCAGGGGCTCGATTTGAATCTGCTCAACACGTAAACCGACCCGTAACGCTGCAATGAAAATGATGGGATCAGCATGCCGCAACTGACCTGGCTGGGCGACGACGACGCCAAGCGCGCCGCGCGCCGGGTGCCCTACCGGATGCCGAGAGGCGCTTGCTTGTCGTCGCATACAAGGGTGGCCACCTTTAAAGCAACGAAGACTCGCGCGAAAAGCGCACCATTGGCCAGGTTTGGGCGGCGGCCAGCGCTGGACAATGCGTTTTTGCCATGGCGACGGACGCGGCCACGGCCGGTGGGTCCGTTGGCGCGCAATTGCGCGAGGCCTTGACCTAGCCAATTCGAAGGCGGCACTTCAGTCTCGCGCGACGCAACGCTTCAACTGTAGGCGAGGCTTCAGCCTCGCGGGCAACACGCCACGTTGAACCCGCGAGGCTGAAGCCTCGCCTACAGTTTCCCAGGGGTGCGAGGCTGATGCCGCGACCACGGCCTCCCCGGGACGCGAGGCCTCTCGGGGCCCCGCCTGCTATCATCCCTTCCCGCAGACGACAAGGTCTCCCACGGCATCAACGCCGGTTCCGGAGCCCTTTCGAACCAGTGACGAAGAAGCTGTACATACGCACCTTCGGGTGCCAGATGAACGAGTACGACTCGGGCAAGATGGCCGACGTGCTCCATGCCTCCGAGGGCCTCACGCTGACGGCCCGCCCGGAAGATGCGGACGTCATTCTGTTCAATACCTGCTCGGTCCGCGAACGGGCGCAGGAACGCGTGTTCCACGATCTTGGCCGGGTGCGCGAGTTAAAGCAGCACAACCCGGATCTGCTGATCGGCGTGGGTGGCTGCGTGGCGTCGCAGGAAGGTGCCACCATCGTGCGGCGCGCGCCTTATGTCGACATGGTGTTCGGGCCGCAGACGTTGCACCGGTTACCGCAACTCATTGCGCTGCGGCGTGCCACCGGAGAGCCGCAAGTAGACATCAGCTTTCCGGAGATCGAGAAATTCGATCACCTGCCGCCGCCGCGCATCGATGGACCGGCGGCGTTCGTGTCGATCATGGAAGGCTGCAGCAAG
This sequence comes from Burkholderiales bacterium, assembly GCA_038321425.1. Classification (GTDB taxonomy): domain Bacteria; phylum Pseudomonadota; class Gammaproteobacteria; order Burkholderiales; family Casimicrobiaceae; genus VBCG01. The sequence goes on from JBBQEY010000231.1 coordinate 4,569, forward strand.
TACTGCTCGTTCTGCGTGGTGCCCTACACGCGCGGCGAGGAGGTATCGCGGCCGTTCGACGACGTATTGACCGAAGTCGCGGACCTGGCCGACCAGGGCGTGCGCGAGATCACGCTGCTCGGCCAGAACGTCAACGCCTATCGTGGAGCCATGGGTGCGGGCAATGATGTCGCCGACCTCGCCACGTTGCTTGAAACCGTCGCCGAGATTCCCGGCGTCGAACGCCTCCGCTTTACGACCTCGCACCCGAAGGAAATGTCCGCGCGTCTGATCGAAGCGTTCGCCACGCAGGACAAGCTCGCCAATCACCTGCACCTGCCGGTGCAGTCGGGGTCCGACCGCGTATTGGCCGCGATGAAGCGTGGCTACACCACGCTTGAATACAAGTCCATCGTGCGGCAGTTGCGCCTGCGCCGTCCCGATATTTCGCTGACGTCCGAC
>JBBQEY010000232.1:0-4978 GCA_038321425.1 Burkholderiales bacterium
GTCACCGTGACCGGCTTTGAAGTCACGCCGATCGTCGCGTGGGTGGAACCGCCCTTTGACCTGCAACTACAAGCCACCGAAGTGGCGGATGCGTTCGAGGTGCCGCTGGTCTTCCTGCTCGACCCCATCAACCAGCAGCGGCACTTCCGCATGCTCGATGCAGTGCGCCGGGACTTCTGGGCGATCCCCTATGGCGAGCGCTACATCTGGGGTGCCACCGCGGCCATGCTGATGATGCTCGATCGCACGCTGCGCGTGCCTGATTGATCGTCGCCCCCCCTGGCGGGAATCGTAGGCGTTGCCGCCTACCGCCCCCATCAACGGATCCGCGAACTGGTAGCGGCCGTACTGCAGCGGCGCACGTGCCTTGTCCGTCGGCAGTTTGACACAGCGCGCGTGTCCAGCCGCGGCCTGGGTCGCGCGCACCGGTGCCATGCCATCATTCTCGACCTTCGTTCTATAACAACTGCCTGGAGATTGCCGTTCCACATCGAACCTTGCTGACGCTGGGCGCACCGCGCTCCCGCTATCTTGATGCGTTGACCCCGCACGGCTTTTGCCGCGTCGCCTATCACGAATGGGGGGTGCCCAACAATCCGCGCGTGGTGATCTGTGTTCATGGCTTGTCGCGCAATGGGCGTGATTTCGACGTGATCGGCGAAGCGATGGCGGCCACCCACCGCGTGCTGGCGGTGGACCTCCCTGGCCGCGGCGCCAGCGACTGGCTAGCCGATCCCGCCGATTATGTGTTCCCCACCTATCTCGGCGCATTGACGGCTCTGATCGCGCGCAGCGATGCCAGCGAGGTCGCGTGGGTAGGCACGTCGCTCGGCGGCCTGCTGGGAATGGTGTTGGCCGCGCAACCCGAAACGCCGATCACACGCCTGGTGGTCAACGATGTCGGCCCGGAGATCGAACCGGCATCGCTGGCACGTATCGGTACCTACGTCGGGCAGGACCCGACCTTCGCCGACTACGCGACCATCGCGGCTTATGTGCGCGAGATCTCCGCGCCCTTCGGGCCGCTGTCCGACGCGCAGTGGGATCACCTGGTCCGGACCAGCGTCGGCCAGCGCCCGGATGGTCGCTGGGGCATGCTCTACGATCCGGGCATTGCCGTGCCCTTTCGCGCTGCCCCGGCCCCGCCGGACCTGTGGCCGATCTGGGACGCCATCGCCTGCCCCACGCTGATCCTGCGCGGCGGCGACTCGGACCTGCTGTCCGCAGCCACCGCTACCACCATGGGTGAGCGCGGACCGAAGCCTCGCGTGATCACCTTCAGGGGCGTGGGCCACGCTCCGATGTTGCTCGGGCAGGACCAGGTGGGCCCGGTGTGCCAATTCCTGCGTGCCGTTCCCTGACGAGGACCTGGCACGAATTGCGTTTTGAGTGGCAGCGGCACCGGTCGCGCGATCGCTTACAATCGCGAACGCACCTCCGGTACGGGTCGAACCACCCTTGCCGCACCCATGGCAATCGCGCTCACTCTCCCGCCCGTCGACCCCCGCCCGGTCAACCCGCCCGAAATCCGTCCCGCGAAAGTCGGGCCCTGGCTGGTCGAGATCGGCCGGCGTGAACCGGCAGATGCCGCACGGCTGATCGGCGATGCGCTCGCCGCCACCAATCGCGTGGCGATGAGCGACAGCAAGCGTCTCGAGCTGGCGGAGCTCTACTGGAATTCCGCGACCACGCTGTGGCCCCAGCTGGAGAAACTTTTCGCGCGCGCCTCGCACCCGCTGACCGGCGACGCCCTCGAGTCCGCCAAGGCATCGCTGACGCTGTCGAGCGAGCTGGCCACGGCCTACAAGCACCTGCTGTCGCGCGAGGCAGACAAGCGTATCGCGCTGGGCGGACAGCGGCTGATGGTGGCGCTCGTCCATCGCTGCCTCCAATGCACCGCGCGCATCCTCGTCAACAGCTACCTGTCGTACGCGCCGGTGCCGCCGCACACCTGGCACGACGCGCATCTCATCTACATGTTCGCGCGCGATCGCAATATCCATCTCGTGCCCGTGACGCCGGACCAGCCCGAAGCTACGCCGGAGCGCCTCGCCATCCAGTCGATGCTGCTGGCGCTGGCCAATCCGTACGGGTTCCTGCCCGGCCAATTGCCGATCGTGCTGCGCTACGTGCAGGAGTACGCCCACTGGGCCAAGTTGACCGACATCGTGCCCGTGCATCGGATGGCCAAGGCCGTGGCCATCGTGCCGGTGGGCCACGACTTCCCGCCGTTTTCCGCTAACAAGGGCGGTTCGATCGAAGGCAGCAAGCTCTTCCTGCTGACCTTCGACCTCGCGTTCCAGATCCAGGAGCAACTCCGCGCGCTGGAAGCCGGCGGCGAGATGCCCGCGGGCATCGGCCGCGAACCGGTGGCGCGATTGCAGTACATCGCGCTGCTGAAGCGGCTGCTGCGGCAGTGGGCCATTCCGCCGGCGCGACAATTCAACCGTCTTCCATCCCGGGCGCGCGTCGTCACCTGCACCGGACTTTCCGGCATCTGGCAATACAGCAAGGGCGTACACGCGGGTGTGCAACGTCCGGCGGGCCTGCCGCCGATGTCCAATTGCCAGGTGATCAATCACACGCCGGCGGGCTATGCGCTGCGACAGATCGACACCGTCCCCACTGCGCTGCGCATAGGCGAGCTGATCGCATTGCGTATCGAAGGGCGGTCGGGCCTGCAGGTGGCGATGGTGCGGTGGTTTCGCAACACACTGAAGGGCAGCGGGCTCGAGTTCGGTTGCGAGTTGCTGTCCGACAGCCCGGAAGCCGCGGCTGCGGCGCCGGAGGGAGTGACGGAAGGCCTGCTGACGCCCGTGGTTGTGCTGCCCGAGGACCATCCGGGCAACCACGACAGCACGCCGCCGCAGGTGTTGGTCCCCGCCGGTGCATTTTCGCTCGAGCAGGCGGTGACGCTGCGCCGGGGCAACACGGCAGGCTTTGCCGTGCTCACCAAACTGGTTGAGCAAGGACCGGGGTTCGAGCTCTACGAATTCGTGGCCGTTGGATGAGTCCGGCCACGTGATCCCCACCGTTCGCGTGACCGCCCGGATCACAGTAGCGGCGCTGGTGGCGTTGACGCTACTTGAAGTGTTGTGGGAAGCGGTGCTGGCACCGATGCCTGGTGCGCGCTGGCTGGCCGTGAAGGCCTTGCCGCTTGCAATCCTCGTCCCCGGTGTCGCGCGCGGCGCGCGCAAGCCGCGGCAATGGCTCGCATTGCTGGTGCCGTTCTACTTTGCCGAAGCGCTGGTGCGTGCGCTGACTGAATCCGGACGCTACGCCGTAGTGGCCACGCTGGCCGCAGCGCTTGCGGGGATCACGTTCTTCGCGTTGCTGGCGTGGTTTCGCGCCGAGAAGCGTTAACGCGCAACGTTGTCGCGCGGGACGGCCGGTGTCCTAATCCGTTGGTCGAGGTCCCACCTCCGGGGCCTTGCCGGTCCCCTGCCCCTGCAACCCTTTCGGTAATGGAAACGTCACGTTCTCCACGACACCGGACAATTCGGTGACGCCGAGTGCGCCCATCTCCTTCAGCCGCGCGATCACCTGCCTGACGAGCACTTCGGGCGCGGACGCCCCCGCGGTGACACCCACACGGCGCTTGCCGGCCACCCATTCCTCGCGCAATTCCTCGGCGCGATCCACCATCCAGGCCGGCACGCCGCGGTGGGCCGCCACTTCGCGCAGCCGGTTGCTGTTCGAGCTGTTGGGGCTGCCGACGACGATCACCGCATCGACCTGCGGGATCAGTGCCTTCACCGCATCCTGACGGTTCTGCGTCGCGTAGCAGATGTCGTCGCGCTTCGGCCCGACGATCTCCGGAAACCGCGCCTTCAACGCCTCGACCACGGCGGCGGCGTCATCGACCGACAGCGTGGTCTGCGTGACATAGGCCAACTGTGACGCGTCGCGCACGACAAGGCGCGATACATCGTCCACCGATTCGACCAGGTGAATGCCGCCCTTCGCCTGGCCCATCGTGCCCTCCACTTCCGGGTGCCCCGCGTGGCCGATCATCACGATGTCCCGGCCCTGCTCGCGCATCTTGGCCACTTCGACGTGCACCTTCGTCACGAGCGGACATGTGGCGTCGAAGACCGTGAGTCCGCGCGCCTTCGCCTCGGCGCGTACGGCTTTCGACACGCCATGCGCCGAGAACACGACGGTGGCGCCTGCGGGTATCTCATCCAGGTCCTCGACGAACACCGCGCCCTTGGCCTTCAGGTCGTCGACGACGAACTTGTTGTGCACGACCTCGTGCCGCACATAGATCGGCGCGCCGAACTGCGCCAATGTTTCTTCAACGATGGCGATCGCGCGATCCACGCCGGCGCAAAAGCCGCGGGGGTTGGCAAGCAGGACGTCCATGGCGGATTCCTTCCTAGGGGGACCGGGCCGCCCACGTATCACGGCGCGGACGGAAACTGTCGAAAATCAGGCACGCTGCACCCACCGTGATGGCACTGTCCGCGACATTGAACGCGGGCCATGACCATCCGGCATAGTGGAACAGCAGGAAGTCGGTGACGCGGCCGAGCGTGACGCGATCCCACAGGTTGCCGAGCGCACCGCCAAGGATCAGCGCCAGGCCGAAGCACAGCATCCGGCTGCCGCCCCGGCGCAGCATCCATACGAGGACCACGCTGGCGACGACGGCCACGCCGGCGAAGAACCAGCGCTGCCAGCCCCCTGCGTCGGCCAGGAAACTAAATGCTGCGCCGGTGTTGTACGCCAGCACCAACGTGAAGAACGAAGTGACCGGCAGGGCCTCGCCTTCGCGGAAGATCGCCGTGATCCAGGCTTTCGTTGCGAGGTCGAACACGATCACCGCGGCACTCAACAGCAGCCAGCGCCACCAGCCGGCGGCCACCGCCGTTCCCGCGGGGGCAGGCATCGTCACCTTCTGCCCCGGTATCGGGTGTTGTGACAACGGTGCAGGCTCATGCGAAACGGCGCGGCTCGCCGGCGCCAAAGAGATTGG
>JBBQEY010000233.1:0-4967 GCA_038321425.1 Burkholderiales bacterium
ACAGCGGACCGGTGGCCGTCACCGGCGCCACCGGAGGCGTGGGCTCGGTCGCGGTGGAAGTGCTGGCGAAGTTGGGTTATCACGTCGTCGCCATCACCGGCAAGGCCGAGGAGGTCGACTACCTGAAGGGCATCGGCGCCACGGAAGTGATGCAGCGCCAGTCCATCGACCTGACGAAGATTCGCCCGCTCGAGCGGGCCACGTTTGCCGGCGCCATCGACAACCTGGGCGGCGACCTGTTGGCGTGGTTGCTGGCATCGTCGAAAGTAGCCGGCACCGTCGCGGCCGTGGGGCTCGCCGCGGACTTCAAGCACAACACGACGGTGATGCCGTTCATCCTGCGTGGTGTACACCTGCTGGGTGTCGACAGTGCCAACACGCCGATGCCGTTGCGGCAGCGGACGTGGAACAAGCTGGCGATGGAATGGCGGCCGGATCGCGTGCACGACCAGGTGCGCACGATTGACTTCGATGAACTGCCGACCCATTTCGACGCGTACCTGAAAGGCCTGGTGCGCGGCCGCACCGTGGTGCGCATCGCGCCGGATACGCACGGCGGCTGACCGCCATTCGCATCACCATCACAGGAGCCTACCGGCCATGACAACCTATCGCGATTTCCAGCAACGCTCGCTTACCGATCGCGAAGGGTTCTGGCGCGAGCGGGCGGCACTGATCGACTGGCACACGCCGTTCTCGACCGTGCTCGACTATTCGAACCCGCCGTTCGCAAGCTGGTTCGTTGGCGGCACGACCAACCTGTGCCACAACGCGGTCGACCGTCATCTCGCCACCCGTAGCGACCAGGATGCGCTGATCTACCTATCGACGGAAACGGGGCAGAAGGCGCGTTACACGTACCGCCAGCTCGCGGCCGAGGTGAATCGCTGCGCAGCGGTGCTTGCAAGCCTCGGCGTGGGCCACGGCGACCGCGTCCTGGTGTACATGCCGATGGTGCCCGAAGCGGTGTTTGCGATGCTGGCGTGCGCGCGGCTGGGCGCCGTCCATTCGGTGGTCTTCGGTGGCTTCGCGGCCGGGAGCCTTGCCACGCGCATCGACGACGCGCGTCCGAAGGTTCTGTTCACGTCCGACGCCGGCATGCGCGGAGGCAAGGCCATCGCCTACAAGCCGCTGGTCGACGAGGCGATGCGTCTCGCTCAATATCCTCCGCAGCATGTCGTGATCGTCAATCGCGGCCTCGATGCCGGCGGCGCGCGCGTACCCGGGCGCGACCTCGATTATGCGGCACTGCGCGCGCAACATCTCGATGCGCAGGTGCCCTGCACGTGGGTCGAGTCCGGCGAGCCGTCTTACATCCTCTATACCTCCGGCACGACAGGCAAGCCGAAGGGCGTGCAGCGCGACACCGGGGGCTATGCGGTGGCGCTGGCGGCTTCGATGCGCGACATCTTCGACGTGAAGCCGGGCGAGACGATGTTCACCACGAGCGACATCGGTTGGGTGGTCGGCCACTCGTACATCATCTACGGGCCGCTCATCAATGGCTCCACCACGATCATGTACGAGGGCTTGCCCATCCGTCCCGATCCGTCGATCTGGTGGGAGATCGTCGCGCAGCACAAAGTGACGACGATGTTCAGCTCGCCCACCGCCATTCGCGTGCTGAAAAAGCAGGACCCGGCATTCATGCGCAAGCACGATGTGTCGTCGCTGCGACATCTGTTTCTCGCCGGTGAGCCGCTCGACGAGCCCACCGCGCGCTGGGTGGCGGACGCGCTGGGTGGTGTCGCGATCGTCGACAACTACTGGCAGACCGAAACGGGGTGGCCGATCCTTTCGGCGCATCCGGGGATTGAAGACCTGCCGCGCAAGTTCGGCAGCCCGTCGTTTCCGGCGGCGGGCTACGACGTGCGGCTGCTGCAGGAAACCACCGGCCTGGAAGTAGGCACGAACGAAAAAGGCGTGCTCGCGATCATGCCGCCGCTGCCGCCGGGTTGCATGTCGACGATCTGGGGCGACGACGAGCGCTTCGTCGACACCTACTTCCGCACGTTTCCCGGCAAGCTTGCATATTCCACGTTCGATTGGGCGACGCGCGACGCGGACGGCTACTATTTCGTGCTGGGCCGCACCGACGACGTGATCAATGTCGCGGGCCATCGTCTTGGCACGCGCGAGATCGAGGAGGCGGTGCAGGCACATGCCGGCATCGCCGAAGTGGCGGTCGTGGGCGTGGCCGATGCGCTGAAAGGACAGGTGCCCGTTGCCTTTGCCGTCGTGAAGGATCCTGCGCGCATCAGCGATGCGGCCGGCATTGCGTCGTTGCGGCAGGAAGTGATGTCCACGGTGGACCGGCAGTTGGGCGCCATCGCGCGGCCGGGTGCCGTGCATTTCGTCACGATGCTGCCAAAAACGCGTTCGGGCAAGCTGTTGCGCCGCTCGTTGCAGGCGCTGGCTGAGGGCCGCGATCCCGGCGACCTCACCACGATCGAGGACCCGACCGCACTGGAGCAGATTCGTACGTTGCTGGGGAAGTAGCGACGCTCAGCCTCGTAGCTTCGCTGCATCGTCGGTATTCAGCGTCGCTGCGGTGAGCGGCGGGCCGTGCGGGGCGGACTTAGGTCGCCGCAGGCTTCGGGTTCGGGCGCGTGAGGGCAAAAAAAAGGGATGGTCAACCCACGACCATCCATTTTTTTGCCGCCCGCGCCGGGAACATGCGGCTCCAATGCGCCCGCCCCGCACGGCCCGCCACTCACCGCGGCTGTGGACACGAATGCCGATTCCGGTAGAGGCGGTGTCGGCAAAAGTGGGGGGCCAATGCCACGAGTCGCGAAGCGGCGTCGGTAGAGGTAGCTGTGCCAATGCCACGAGTCGCGAAGCGGAGCGGGGCGAGAGGCCTCCAGGCGGCGCATTGGAGCCGTTTCGACTGGTGCGTGACAGCGAAAATGGGTGGCGAAACGGCCCTGTGCTCGATCCATTCGCGTGCTGCCGACGCCGTTTTGCATCCCGTATTTTCGCTCTCACGCGCCCGAGCGATAGCCGTCGGCGACCTAAGCCCGCCTGGAGGCCCCTCGCCCCGCGCCGTGCTCCAAGAAACAGTGCACCAGCACCAGCACCAGCGCAATCAGCGATACAACAACCGCACCAACCCGAGGCTCAATACCGGGAACAGCAACAGCAGCACCACGCGCAACGCATCCCATGCGAGGAACGGAAACACCCCCTTGTACGTTTCCGCCATCGGCACGTCGCGGGCAATGGTGTTGACGACGTACACGTTCAACCCTACCGGGGGCGCGATCAGGCCGATCCCGACCGTCATCAGCACCAGGATACCGAACCAGATCGCCTTCGCTTCCGGCGCGAGGCCCCACAGGTCTAGTGCCATCACCGTCGGGAAGATCACCGGGATCGTCAGCAGCAGCATCGACAACTCGTCCATCACGCAGCCCAGCATCACGTAGAAGACGAGGATGCTGGCCACGATGGTCAGTGGCGGCACGTGCAGGTGGCCCACCCATTCCGCCAGTGCCGCCGGCATCGCAGTAAGCGCCAGCGATGCGTTCATCATGTCCGCTCCGAGGAAGATCATGAACACCATCGCGCTGGTTGACGCCGTTCCGAGAAAGCTCCGCCGGATCCCCTGCAGGTCGAGCTCGCGTCGCGCGACGCCCACCATCAGAGTAGCCACCGCACCGACGGCCGCGCCCTCCGTGGGCGAAAACAATCCGCCGTAGATGCCGCCGAAGACGAGCACGAAGACCAGCACAATCGGCCAGATGCGAAGCAACGCGCGCCAGCGCTGCGGCCACGGTTGCGCCATGCTGGGCGGTGCCAGGTGCGGGCGCAGCCGACACGTGATCGCCACCACCGCGAGATAGCCAAGCATCGCCAGGAGGCCTGGCAGCATCGCCGCGGCGAACAACTTGGCGATGTTCTGCTCCGTCAGGATCGCGTACACGACGAGCGGTACCGACGGCGGGATCAGGATACCGAGCGTGCCGCCCGCAGCTAGTGCCGCCGTCGACAACCGGCCGTGATAGCCATGCGCCTTCATCTCCGGATAGGCCACCTGCGTGATCGTGGCGGAGGTGGCCACCGACGAGCCGCAAACCGCGCCGAACGCCCCGGCTGACAGGATGGACGCCATTGCCAGGCCGCCGCGGATGTGCCCGACGAATGCCGACGCCGCGCGAAACAGCGCGCGGGAAAGCCCGCCCTGTGTCGCGAACTGGCCCATCAGCAGGAACAGCGGGATCACCGAAAGGTCGTACACCGTCAGGCGCGCAACCGCGCTGCCCTTCATGTGATTGAGCAGTGCCGCGTCATTGGTCAGCGCCCAGTAGCCAAGCGCCCCCGGAATGAACATCGCCGCGGCGATCGGCACGCGCACGGCCATCATCACCAGCATGCCCGCAAACATGGCGAGGCCCACCAGTGTTGGTGTCACAGCGCGTCATCCGTGGCCGGCGGGCCGTGCAATGCATCGAGGGGCAACCCACGTAGGTGCAGGCTGGCCTGCAGCAGCGCGATCAGCGCGGCCAGGCCGAGCCCCGGCGCCAGCGACGCGTAGACCCACCACATCGGCAGCGCACGGATCATCGACGTCTCGCCGGCGGCATGCACGGCGACGGCACCCACGCCCGTGCGCCACGCCAGCAACGCCAGCATCACCGCCATCAGCAGTGCGCCGATGCCGTCGAGCAACCGCAACCGCGACGCGCGTAGTGTCTGCGTGAAGAAGTCGACGATGATGTTGGCGCCCTGCACCTGGCACCACGGCACGCACAGCGAGATGGAGAGCGCGACGGCGAACTGCGTGAGCTCCACGTCGCCCTGCAGCGGTTGACCCGTCAGCGCGCGCAGCGCAACGCTCGACACCGTCATGATCGCGGCCGCCAATGCGGCGGCCGCTCCCAGCAAGGCGAAGATGGAGGCCAGGCGGCGCAACAGCGTCGCGAATCCATCGCGACGCGGATGCGCCATGATCACTTCTTGTACTTGAC
>JBBQEY010000234.1:0-4955 GCA_038321425.1 Burkholderiales bacterium
TGGCCCCTTTAACAATTCGAGCCTGGCCCCTTTAACAATTCGAGCCTGGCCCCTTTAACAATTCGAGCCTGGCCCCTTTGTTTAACCCGTACACTGAGATTGCTTTCCCCGGAAGCTCCATGACTCGAACGTCCGCGCCCGATTGGCGCACCCCCACCGTCGTGCTGGTCGCCTGCTGCATCATCCTCACGCTGGCGATGGGCATCCGCCACGGCTTCGGGCTTTTCCTGCAGCCCATCTCGTCGGACATGGGCTGGGGCCGCGAGACCTTCGCGCTCGCCATCGCGATCCAGAACCTCGCGTGGGGCGCCACGCAGCCGTTCGCGGGCATGGTGGCGGACCGATTCGGCAGCGCGCGCGTCGTGGTCGGCGGTGCCATCCTCTACGTGCTGGGCCTGATCCTGATGGCCAATGCCACCGCACCATGGCTCTTCGTGCTGACCGCGGGCCTGCTGATCGGCACGGGATTGTCCGGCGTCACGTTCAGCATCATCGCGGGCGTGCTCGGCCGGCGGTTCACGCCCGAGAAGCGCAGCATGGTGCTCGGCATTTCAGCCGCGGCAGGGTCCTTCGGCCAGTTCGCCGTGCTGCCGCTCACGCAATGGCTGCTGTCGAACGTCGGTTGGCACTTCGCACTACTGGCGCTGGCGGGCCTCGCGATGCTGATCGTGCCACTGGCTGCGGCACTGGTCGAACGGCGCGAAACGATCGTCAACACGTTCAAGCAATCCGCACGGCAAGCCATCGACGAGGCGGTGCATCACAAGGGCTACGTGCTGCTGACGCTCGGCTACTTCGTGTGCGGCTTCCAGGTGGTATTCGTCGGCGTGCACCTGCCCGCCTACCTGGCGGACAAGGGTTTGCCCGCACACGTGGCCGTCATGGCGCTAGCGCTGATCGGCCTCTTCAACATCATCGGCACGTACACCGCCGGCTGGCTTGGCGGGCGGATGAGCAAGAAGAACATCCTGGCGTTCATCTACTTCGCGCGCGCCGTCGTGCTCGCGGTGTTTTTCTGGCTGCCGGTCACCATTGCCAGCGTCTACATTTTCGCGATGGCCCTGGGGCTGCTCTGGCTGTCCACCGTGCCGGTCACCAACGGCATGGTCGCGCAGATCTTCGGCGTGCGTTACCTGGCGATGCTGTCCGGCCTCACGTTCTTCTCGCACCAGATCGGCAGCTTCCTCGGCGCGTGGCTGGGCGGGAAACTCTACGACGTGACCGGCAACTACGACGTCGTGTGGTACCTGTCGATCGCGCTTGGCATCGTGGCCGGCCTCCTCAACCTGCCGATCAACGAGCAGCCGATCAAGCGGCCGACGGCGCAACCGGCTTAGGCAGACGCGTTTGTAGGCGAGGCTTTCAGCCTCGCAGGTTCGGCGCAACGATTTCCCAGCGAGGCTAGAGCCTCGCCTACGGGATCACCAGGACCTCAGGCGGCAGGAATCTGGTCCACGGCGTCGGTAATGATCGTGTCCACGCCCCAGCCTTCGAGCTCGGCCACACGTACCGGATCGTTGGGGGTGTACGCGCAGACGCGATAGCCGTGGTCGTGCGCGGTACCGACGACTTCGCGCGTGAGTTCGAGATGATTGGCATCGAGCGCCACGCACTCGAGCCGCGCCAGGCGGCTGAGCCAATCGGGCGGGAGCACATCGAGCAGTAACGCGCGCGGCAACGCCGGCGCGGCATCGCGCGCGGCGTCGAGCGCATCCTCGTCGAACGACGACAGCAACGGCGGCACCGAGGCCTCGCGCCACAGCGTGGCCGCGTCGATCGCCACGGCCGCCCCCGTCTCGCGCTCGCGCCCTGGGGTGGGCTTGATCTCGACATTGCACGCGACGCCATGCGCGCGCGCCCAGCGGCCGATGGCCGCAAACGTCGGCAGCATCTCGCCGGCATACTTGGCAGAATGCCAGCCGCCCGCGTCGAGCCGCGACAGGTCGCGCCACAACAGCGCATCGGCACGGCCACGACCGCTGGTCGTGCGCTCGAGCGTGGCATCGTGCAGCAGGAAGGCGACGTTGTCCGCGGCCAGCTTCACGTCGAACTCGACCATCGTATAGCCATGCGCATGGCCGACGCGCATGGCCGTCAGCGTGTTCTCGGGTGCCAGCTTCCCCGCGCCGCGATGCGCGCACATGCGCGGATAGGGCCACGGCGGCAACAGACGGGCGACACTCACAGCCGTGCCCCCGTTGCGCTGTCGAAGAGAAACACGCGGGCCGGGTCGGCCGTGACGTACATCGTGGCGCCCACTTCATAGCGGATCTCGTGCGGTAACCGGACGATGATCGTGGCGGCCCCGTGCCCCAGATGCACCAGCGTATCCGCGCCGAGTTGTTCGACCATCTCGACGGACCCGGCGAACAATGCCTGCTCAGGCGGACATGGCCGGAGGTGCTCCGGCCGGATGCCAAGCGTGACACCCACACCCGGTTGCGCCACGCCCACCGCGGCCTCGACGTGACCACCCGCCAGCAACGCGAAGCGCGAGCCGCCCTCGGCCTTGGCCGGCAGGAAGTTCATCGCGGGCGAGCCGATGAAACCCGCGACGAACAACGTCGCCGGATTCTCGTACACCTCCATCGGCGTGCCGATCTGCTCGGCACGACCGGCATTCATCACGATCATCCGGTGCGCCAGCGTCATCGCCTCGACCTGGTCGTGCGTGACATAAAGGCTGGTGGTACCAAGCCGCCGATGCAGTTTCTGGATTTCGAAGCGCATCTGCACGCGCAGCTTGGCATCGAGGTTCGACAACGGCTCGTCGAAGAGAAACACCGCGGGTTCGCGCACGATCGCGCGTCCCATCGCCACGCGCTGCCGCTGCCCGCCGGACAGCGCGCGAGGCTTCCGCTCCAGCAGCGGGCCGAGCTCGAGAATGCCTGCGGCGCGGTCGACGCGCGCCTTGATGTCGGCCTTGGTGAAGCCGCGGATCTTGAGACCGTAGGCCATGTTGTCGAACACGGACATGTGCGGGTACAGCGCGTAGTTCTGGAACACCATCGCGATGTCGCGGTCCTTCGGCTCGAGATCGTTGACGACGCGGTTCCCGATCACGATCTCGCCGCTGGTGATGACCTCGAGGCCCGCCACCATCCGCAGCAACGTGGATTTGCCGCACCCCGACGGACCCACGATGACCACGAACTCGCCATCCGCGACATTGGTCGTTACGCCGTGGATGACCTCGAGGTCCACGTAAGTCTTGCGGACATCCCGGAATTCGACTTTGGCCATGGTTCAGAACACCATAAACACAACATAACCCGCGGCAAGCAGCATCGTGGTCAACGCCAGCAGGAACACCGCGTCGACCATGTTGAAAAGGCGCCGCGCAAAGGTCCGTGAAGAGGTGCGACCACTCCACAGGATCAGATAGATGCATAAACCATACAGCATGGCGTCAACGGCCAGCACATCGTCGGCGAAGCCGACGCTGACATTTCTGGCCGCGGCCGTCTCGAGGAACACCAGGGCGACGATGCAAAGGCTTGCCAGCGTTGCATTGACGGGCAACAGGCGCAGCGTAACGTCCAGATGTCGTGCGAAATCGTCGTCGGTCTCGGATGGTGCGTTGCCGCTCGTCATTTTTCGGTATCCACAAGGCCCTTGACGAACCATTTCTGCATCAGGATCACCACCAATGCCGGTGGCAGCAGGGCCAGTATCGCGGTGGCCATCACCAAGTTCCATTCAGTGGCGGCATCGCCACCGGTGATCATCCGCTTGATGCCGATCACCGTCGTGTACATCGACTCCTGTGTCGTGACGAGCAGCGGCCACAGGTACTGGTTCCAGCCGTAGATGAAGAGAATGACGAACAGCGCCGCGATGCTCGGCCGCGACAGCGGCAGTACCACGTCCCAGAAGAAGCGCAGCGGCCCGGCGCCATCGATGCGCGCGGCCTCCGCCAGTTCGTCCGGAATGGTCAGGAAGAATTGCCGGAACAGGAACGTGGCCGTGGCCGAGGCGATCAGCGGCACCGTGAGGCCCGCATAGGAGTCAAGCAAGCCGAGGTCCGAGACCACCTTGTAAGTGGGCAGGATGCGCACTTCCACCGGCAGCATCAGCGTGATGAAGATCATCCAGAAGAAGAACGTCCGGAAGCGGAACCTGAAGTAGACGATGGCGAAGGCCGACAACAGCGAGATGGCGATCTTGCCGAACGCAATCACCAACGCCGTGACGAGGCTGTTGAACATCATCCGGCCCACCGGGGCGGCCGACGCGCGCTCCGAACCCTGGGTCAGCACCTGCATGTAGTTGTTGACGAACTCGCCGCCGGGGATGAGCGGCATCGGCGCCTGCAGCACCTGGTCATAGGTGAGCGTGGAGGCAACGAAGGCCACGTAGAGCGGCAGCGCCACGATGGCAACGCCCACCCACATGATCAGGTGCGTGAGGACCGTCAGCCACGGCCGGTTCTCGACCATCAGTAGTTGACTTTCTTCTCGATGAACCGGAACTGCACGACGGTGAGCGTGATCACGATCGCCATCAGCACCACCGACTGCGCGGCCGATCCGCCGAGGTCGAGCCCCTTGAAGCCGTCGTGATAGACCTTGAACACGAGGATGGACGTGGCCTTGGCCGGGCCGCCGCCGGTCGACGCATCGATGATCGCGAAGGTGTCGAAGAACGCGTAGACGATGTTGACCACGAGCAGGAAGAACGTCGTGGGCGTCAGCAGCGGAAACACGATGGTGATGAAGCGCTTCACCGGCCCCGCGCCGTCGATGGCCGCTGCCTCGAGCAGCGATTTGGGAATGGACTGCAGTCCGGCCAGGAAGAACAGGAAGTTGTAGGAAATCTGCTTCCACACTGCCGCGACGATCACCATGATCAGCGCGTCCGTGCCGTCGAGCAGCGGATTCCAGTCGATGCCGAGGCGCTGCAGCCAGTGCGCGACGATCCCCAGCGTGGGACTGAAGAGGAACAACCACAGCACG
>JBBQEY010000235.1:0-4944 GCA_038321425.1 Burkholderiales bacterium
GGCGAAGACCTCGATCGCCAGCATCACGATGCCTACCGCCAACAGCGCCCGCGCGAACGGCGAGAGCAGCGCCAGGACACCCAGCACCACCCACGGCCCGGCTTCGTAGGCGAACCAGCCGAACGAACGCTCCACGTTGGCGGCGCGCGGCGACAGGAACTCGACGTACGCGGCAATGGACACGCCGATGAGCGCAATGACGATGGCGGCGATGCGGCTGCCCTGCATGGTGCGGTACGCCTTCCCGATGTCTGAAGCGTGGATATCACACTAGCATGGACGGCCGGAACACCGAAACTTCGTCGACGAGCCGTTCCCCCAGCTGCTCCGTATCCCCGCCGGGCAGCCCTGCCCAGCGTAGCCGCATCGCACACGTCCATTCGCGCATGGGGTGCCGCAGAACTCACTGCATCCGCGAAAGCCGCGGTCAGCGGCCGCCACCGCCTACGGCCATCACCACGACCACCGCGATAAACAGCGCCAGGACGATGAGCGCAATCTTCCACGGACTCTTCGGGTATTCACCCTGGATGGCGCCGGTGACGCCGTTCTGCACACACTGGAACGTGCGCGCGCCATAGGTATAGGACAGGAGCCACACCGGCGCCAGGATGTGCTTGAAGGTCTGGCGCGTGTAACTCGTATGGACGACCAGGTTGCGATACGTGTCGCCGGGAATCTGCTGCACGCACAGCATCTGCGCCTTGCCGTCCATGACTTGGCGCGCGTGCCGGGCCGCGCCGACGAGATCGATCTGGTAGCGTTCGACGACCCAGCCGGCGACATAGCCTGCGTCGTAGGGCCTCAAGGTCGCGGTGGGAAAGGGTTCGATGCCGCGCAGCAGCGCGGGATGCACACCCACGGATGCGCACACGAGATCGTCGTCGAAGAAATGCGACAGCGAACCTGCGGCCGGTACCCAGCGCACGTGCTGGACCTGGCGCGTGCGCGTCTGGCCATTCTCCGTATAGGTCTCGGTCGTGTAGTAGTAGTGCCCGGCGTCCGCCGACCATTGCGCATCGGCCTGCGCATCGAAGGTCCAGTACGGCAGGTACAGGCCCTTCACCGTATCGGTAAGCGCGCGGCGCTTCAAGGCATTCGGCGCCAGCCACAGCTTGCCGTACCACTGCCGGATGCGATCGCGCGCGGCAGACTCACTGACAGTGAACGGCAACACCGACTCGGGCCGGAACGCGGGCTTCGTTTCCTCGTAAGGCACGAGCTGTGCTGCGCCGCAGAACTCGCAGTTCTGCCCCTGGCGCTTGGGGTCAAAGACGGAGATGGCGTTGCAGCTCATGCATCGCACCTGGCGCTTCGCGGCGTTCCAGCCGCGAGCTTCGTCGCCGATGCCGCGGATCGCGGCGACGAGATCGTGCTCGACGACGCCGCCGGTGGCGGCATCGAGCTTCGCCGGTGATTCGGTCCCGCAGAACGGGCACACCAGCTTCTGTTTCGTGGGATTCCAGTTGGCCTCGCCGCCGCACGCGGGACAGGCGAACTTGGAGATCGCGGCGGTATCGCTCATCGGCGCGGCGGCAGCGCGACCGCGCTAGCGGATCGAGTAGCCGACGAGGCGCCAGGCGCCATCCGTCCCACGCTCCATCGTGATGGTCTCCGCGGCGTCGCGGTTCGCGAAACTGGTTCGGTACATCAGCAGCACATAGGTGCCGGCGGGCAGGTTGGGTACCTGCAGGGCTGCCTGCGTTGCGGCCAGCGTGCGCTGGCGCACGGCGCCATAGGGTGCTCGCGCCTTGGACGAGGCATCGGCCCATTGCTGCGGGGTCATCGTGGCCTGGAACTTGGGCGATGACGAGGCGTAGCTGCCCTGCACATCGCCGGCGTCCGAGAGTGCCAGCCAGTCGCGCGCGGCGCGCTGGGCTTCGGTGATACGGGGGTCCTGCGCCAGCGCAGGCGTGGGTACCGCGCCGATCGCGGCGGCGGCGAGCACCACCGCAATGATGGCGAGCGCCCGACGCCGGCCGGGGAGTGGCAAACTCATGATCATCCTTTCAGGAAGGCATCGATTGCGCCGCGCGTAACGCGCCACTGCGTGCCGATCTTGCGGCCCTTCAGGTCGTTGGCTTCGAGACTTGCCAGCACGTCGGATTCGGCCACGCCCAGCATCTGCGCGGCCTGCGCGGGCGTCATCAGTTCCGGCGCAGCGGCCGCAGCGGCGGGCGGGGCGGGCGTCTGAATGCCGGGCGTGCCCTGGCCCATCAACCCGCCGGTCTGGTGCATCATCTGCTGCGCCATCGCCATGCCGACCGCCATCTCGGCCGCCATGCCGCCGGGACCGCCACCGTTGCCGGTCGCCATGCCCTGCGCCATCTGGAACTTGACGTAGTCGTTCAAGTTGCCCACCGCCGCCATGCTGGAACGCTTGTCGATGGCCGCTTCCACCTCCGGCGGCACCGACACGTTCTCGACGATGAACGTGGTCATCTCGAGGCCGTACTTGGCGCTGATCGCGGGATTGATCAGTGGCAACAGCGCCTCGCCCAGTTCGCCGTAGCGCGACGCGACGTCGAGCGCCGGAATCTTCGAACTCGCGAGCGCGTCGGTGAACACGCTGACCAGGCGCGAACGCATCGTGTCGTTGAACTCGTCCAGGCGGAAGTGGTTGTCGGTACCCGCCACTTCCTTCAGGAATTTCTTGACGTCGATAATGCGAAAATCGTAGGTGCCGAACGCGCGCAGCCGGACGATGCCGAAATCGGCATCGCGCATCATCACCGGGTTGGCGGTCCCCCACTTGTTGCCGGTGAAGAGTCGCGTGACGACATAGTAGACGTCGGCCTTGAACGGGCTTTGCAGCGCGTACTTCCAGCTCTTGAGGTTGGTGAGGATCGGGATGTTGTCGGTGGTCAGCGCATGCTTGCCCGGGCCGAAGGTGTCACCGAACTCGCCCAGGTAGACGAACTGCGCCGCCTGCGATTCGCGTACGATCAACTGCGCGCCGTTCTTGATTTCCTTGTCCTCGTCGGGGAAGCGATACGACAGCGTGTCGCGCGAGTCGTCCGTCCACTCGATGATGTCGATGAACTGTTTCTTGATGAAATCGAGAATGGCCATGGATATTCCTTGGTCAGAATGCGCCGCATATGAAAACGCGGCCTGCGGCAGGTTGCCGCGGCCGCATTCTAATCCACCTACCGCCTACTTCTTGGCCGCCGCCACCTTCTTCATCTCGGCCTCGGCGCTCTTCAACTCCGAGTCGATGCGCGTGGACGGAATGGCGCCCGGCACGATTGTGCCGTCGGCGAACAGCAGCGTGGGAGTGGCCTGGACCTTGAATTTCGCGGCCAGCTCCTGCGTCTTGGCGAGCGGGTCGCCGCAGTCGCCCTTGTTGTCGGGCACGGCGCCGGTCTCGAAGAACGCATCCCAGGCCTTTTGCCGGTCAGCCGCGCACCAGATGGCGCGTGACTTGCGCGCGGCGTCCGGGTGCAACTGGTCGATCGGAAACAGGTACGTGTAGATCGTGACGTTGTCGACGGCTTTGAGTTCCTGTTCGAGCTTGGCGCAGAACGGGCAGTCGGCGTCGGAGAACACCACCAGCGTGCGCTCCCCGGTGCCCTTGACCTTCTTGATCGCGAGATCGAGCGGCAGCTTGCTGACGTCGACGCGGTTCAACTTGCGCTGCCGGTCTTCGGTGAGGTTGGTCTTCGACTCCGTGTCGTACACCGAGCCCACCAGCAGGTACTTGGCCTTGGCATCCGTGTAGAGAACACGGTCGTCGAACTGCACTTCATAGAGCCCGAAATAGGGCGTCTTGACGACGCCGCGTATATCACCACCCGGGAATTTCTGTTCGAGCGTCTTCTTGAGCGCCAGGGCCTCGGCAGTCATCGCGGGCGACTTGTCAACACCCGGGGCGGCGCCCTGGGCGGCCGCCGGCAGCGCCACGGCGGCCAGCACAAGCGCGGCCAAGACCGTCAGGCCAGCCGCGCGAACTCGGCCGGAAAAGGGGATTGCAGACTTCATGATTTCTCCACGCATTGGGGTGACAGCAGACTTCGACAGTCTAGCGCAGCGCAGGTTGCGCCATGATTCGCTTCACCATCGGAAGCCGATCAACGGCCGCCAGCCCGGCGTTGCGCAGCGCCTTTAGCCAAGGGGTGGGTGGACCGAACAGGCGGGCCAACCCGTCGGTCACCGTCTGCATTGCCAGCACCGGTTCGGCCCGTCGGCGCGCGAAGCGCTGCAACAGGATGGGCGCGCCGGCATCGGTCACGGGCCCGCGGTCACGCAGCACGTCGGCCAGCGCTTCGGCGTCGCCCAACCCGAGATTCATGCCCTGTCCCGCCAGCGGATGAATGCCATGGGCCGCGTCGCCCACCAGAGCCAAACGATGTGCCACCGTGGTCGGCAGCCGCAGCAGCGACAGCGGAAAGATGGCGGGCGGGGTGATCTGGGTGAGCGCGCCTAAAGCGCCGCCGCCCGCCAGCGCGACCCGCTCCGCCAACGCTGCTGGCGTCAGTTCACGAAGTTGCTCCGCCACCGCCTCCGGTGCCGACCAGACCATTGAAATGCGCCGCCCCGGCAGCGGCAGCCAAGCCAATATCCCGCCATCGTCAAGAAACCATTGCCGGGCAACCCCATGGTGGGCGTTGGCACAGTCGAAGTTGGCGACCACGGCGGTCTGCCCGTAACTGCGGGGTTCAGCCACGATACCGGCAGCCGCCCGCACCCAGGACCGGATCCCGTCGGCACCCACGATCAGCCGGGCCCGTAGTACGTGCGGCGTGCCGCCGGGCGATCCCACCGTCATTTGCGCCTCGTCCGGGGTCCATGACAATCCGACGAACGGCACCTCGCCCATCACCTCCACGCCCGCTGCGAGCACCCGCAGCAGCAGCGCCGCCCGCAACGCGCGCTCCTCGACGATCCAGGCCAGCGCCCGTTCGTTCATGTCGTAGGCGGAAAAATCGAGCTTGGCGCCGGCAT
>JBBQEY010000236.1:0-4936 GCA_038321425.1 Burkholderiales bacterium
GTCTGCTTGCCGGCGGGCTCGATGCGGCCTTCCTGGAACGGAAAGAAGTAAACATTTCCCGGCGCCGGTGCGCCAGCGGGTGCCGTGGCGGTGACGATGACTTTGTTGCCCTCGCCCTTGGCTTCGAACAACCAGCCCTTGGCGGGCGCGGGCAATGCGGCGCGCGCGGCGGCGATGGCGCTGCCCCATTGCGGGTACACATCGGCGCGCTCGGCCACCGGCAGCACCAGTTGCAGCGTCGCCTCTTCCGGGATGCACGTCTCGCGGCAGACCAGCCATTCGGCCTTGGCGTTGAGCGTGCGGGTGGTCCCGGGCACGGCGTTGGCCGGCACCTGCATCTCGATTGGCAGCAGGACCTCGCCTTCGTAGCCGAAATTGACCAGCGGTCCGACCGGCAGCGCGTGGGGCGTGGGCCACTGGATGGGGCCCACCGCCATGTCCGGCGGCAGCGTCCAGGCAATGGTCGTGGGCAGGCCGGAATCCCCCGGGTTCTG
Organism: Burkholderiales bacterium; assembly: GCA_038321425.1. Taxonomy (GTDB): domain Bacteria; phylum Pseudomonadota; class Gammaproteobacteria; order Burkholderiales; family Casimicrobiaceae; genus VBCG01. Next base: position 495 of record JBBQEY010000236.1, read on the forward strand.
CCAGTAGGTATGCCACCCGTCCGCCATCTTGAGGCGCAGCGCCACCGTGGTGGGCTGGCCCGGTACGAACGCGGTCTTTTCGGAGACCAGCTCGGCCTCGACGTGTGCCGTCTTGACGGGCGCGGCGTGGGCGACCCCCGGCCCACCCGTAGCGAGCATTAACAGCACGAAGGCGAGATGAAGCAATCGCAGCATGGAATGTGGCAGGTCGGGACCGTTCGAAACCTACGCCCTTTGGGCGGCACCGGCCGGAAGTGGTTCCCGGCCAAAGCTATAATTATCGTCTTTTTCCGACTGTACCGGACGCGCCGTCACCGGACTATGACAATAGCATAGTGGGCCACGATGCGGTCGCGGCCTCCCCGATGCTCGAAGCCCTGCTCGTCTCCACCGCCGTCGTCGCCGTCGGCGAGCTCGGCGACAAGACCCAGTTGCTGGCGCTCGTCCTTGCTGCACGCTATGGCAAGCCCTGGCCGATCATCGCCGGGATCTTCGTCGCCACGCTGTTCAACCATGCGATCGCTGGCTGGGTGGGGAACTGGGTGCGCGGCGTGGTTCCCGCCGATATCCTGCGCTGGCTGCTGGCGCTGTCGTTCTTCGCCGTGGCGGCATGGGCGCTCAAACCCGACAAGCTCGATGCCGACGACGCGCCGCCCGCCTCGCGCTGGGGCGTGTTTGGCGTGACGGTCGTGGCGTTCTTCTTGGCCGAGATGGGCGACAAGACCCAGGTGGCCACCGTGATGCTGGCGGCGAAATTTCCGTCGCTGGCCGCGGTCGTCGTCGGGACTACGCTCGGCATGCTTTTGGTGAACGTGCCGACCGTGTTCATCGGGCGCGCGGCCGCCGAGAAGATCCCGTTCCGCGCCGTGCGCATCGCGGCCGCTGCCCTCTTCGCCGGACTGGGCCTCTGGGTGCTGCTGGCGCCATCACTGCCGGGATAAGCACGCCGCGTCGCTATAATCGACCGCTCGCTCCCCCATTGTGTGACTCATGTCAGCCCCGTCCATGAAGCCGTTCAACCATACCGCGATCGAAGCCGCCGCGCAGGACGCGTGGCAGGCTGCCGACGTCTATCGCGCGCCTGACGATTCGAAGAAGCCCAAGTACTACTGCGTGTCGATGCTGCCGTATCCGTCGGGCAAGCTGCACATGGGGCATGTGCGCAATTACACGATCAACGACATGATGTACCGGCACCTGCGGATGCGCGGCTACAACACGCTGATGCCGATGGGCTGGGATGCGTTCGGCCTGCCGGCGGAAAATGCGGCGATGAAAAATGGCGTGGCGCCGGCCAGGTGGACGCGCGAGAACATCGTCGCGATGAAGGCGCAATGCCAGGCGATGGGCTGGGCCATCGACTGGTCGCGCGAGTTCGCGACCTGCGACGCGTCGTATTACCAATGGAATCAGTGGCTGTTCCTGAAGATGCTCGAGAAAGGCATTGCGTATCTGAAGACCGGCACGGTCAACTGGGACCCAGTGGACCAGACGGTGCTGGCCAATGAGCAGGTGATCGACGGCCGCGGCTGGCGTTCGGGGGCGCTGGTGGAAAAGCGCGAGATCCCGATGTATTACCTCCGCATCACCGATTACGCGGAGGAATTGCTGTCGTCGCTCGACGCGATGCCCGGCTGGCCCGAGCGCGTGAAGACGATGCAGGCCAACTGGATCGGCAAGAGCGTCGGCGTGCGCTTCGCGTTCCCGCACGGGATCCTCGGCGTCGACGGCAAGGCCATCAGCGACGGCAAGCTGTGGGTGTTCACCACGCGCGCCGATACGATCATGGGCGTGACGTTCTGCGCGGTGGCGGCCGAGCATCCGCTGGCCGCGCACGCCGCGGCGGGCAACCCGGCCATCGCCGCCTTCGTCGAGGAATGCAAGCACGGCTCCGTCATCGAAGCCGACATGGCGACGATGGAAAAGAAGGGCATGCGCACGGGGCTTTTCGTTGCCCACCCGATCACCGGCACCGCAGTCGAGGTATGGATCGGCAACTACGTGCTGATGAGCTACGGCGACGGCGCGGTGATGGGTGTGCCCGGGCACGACGAGCGCGACTTCGCGTTCGCCAAGAAGTACGGCCTGCCCATCGAGCAGGTCATCGCGGTGGAGAACGAGGCGTTCACCACGGATGCGTGGCGGCCCTGGTACGCCGACAAGACGCGCGGGCGATGCGTGTTCTCGGGCGAGTACGATGAACTGCATTTCGACGCCGCGGTCGATGCCGTGGCCGCCGATCTCGCGGCCAAGGGCCTCGGCGAGAAGAGGGTCACGTACCGCTTGCGCGACTGGGGCATCTCGCGGCAGCGCTACTGGGGCACGCCCATCCCGATCATCCATTGCGACGTCTGCGGTGCGGTGCCCGTCCCCGAAGCGGACCTGCCCGTGGTGCTGCCCGAGGACTGCCTCCCGGATGGCAGCGGCAACCCGCTGGCCAAGCGCGCCGACTTCACCGACGTGCCGTGCCCCAAGTGCGGCAAGCCCGCGACGCGCGAGACCGACACGATGGACACCTTCGTCGACTCGTCGTGGTACTACATGCGCTACACGAGTCCCGATGCGCTGACGATGGTGGACCGCCGCAACGACTACTGGATGCCGATGGACCAGTACATCGGCGGCGTCGAGCACGCGATCCTGCACCTGCTCTACGCGCGCTTCTGGACGAAGGTGATGCGCGACATGGGCCTCGTGCGCGTCGACGAGCCGTTCATGCGGTTGCTCACGCAGGGCATGCTGCTGAACCACATCTACTTCCGGCGCAACGCCAACAGCGCCCCCGACTACATCCCGCCCGAAGAAGTGAATGTGACGCTGGATGCCGCCGGCCACATCATCGGCGGCGTGCACAAAACCGACGGCCAGCCGGTGGAATATGGCGGCGTGGGCAAGATGGGCAAGTCGGAGCGCAATGGTGTCGACCCGCAGACGCTGGTCGATCGCTTCGGTGCCGACACCGCGCGCCTCTATGTGATGTTCGCCGGTTCGCCGGAGGACTCCGCCGTGTGGTCGGACACCGGCGTCGAAGGCGGCTCGCGCTTCTTGAAGCGCCTGTGGACGTTCGGGCATGCGCATGGCGATCTCATCGAGGCGGCCAAGGGCGACTTTGATCATCGCGAGGCTTCCGACGCGGTCAAAGCCGCGCGTCGCGAATTGCATCTTGCATTGCGGCAGGCCAACTACGATTACGAACGCATCCAGTACAACACGGTCGTCTCCGCCGCGATGAAGATGCTGAACACGCTCGAGGCGCTGCCCGCCAACGAAGCGGGCACGGCAGCCCTCACGCGCGAGGGACTTTGCATCCTGTTGCGCGTGCTTTATCCGGTCGCGCCGCACACCACGTGGGTGCTGTGGAAGGAGCTGGGCTACGACGCCGCGATGGGCGACCTGATCGACGCCGCGTGGCCCGAGGTGGACGACGCCGCGCTGGTGCAGGACGAGATCGAACTGATGCTGCAGGTCAACGGCAAGCTGCGCGGCAAGCTGGTGGTGCCGGCCACAGCCGGCAAGGACGCGATCGACGCGGCGGCGCGCGCCAGCGCCGACGTTGCGAAGTACGCCAACGGCGCAGCGGTGAAGAAGGTGATCGTGGTGCCGGGAAGGCTCGTCAATGTCGTCGTCTAGCGCCCCGTTGCAACAACGCCGCAGGTTCCTGCGCGTCGGCACCGTTGCCGCGGTTGCGGCGGCGCTCGCCGGCTGCGGCTTCCGTCCGCGCGGCGAGGCAACCTATCCTTTCGACTCGATTTTTGTCAATGCGCCGGTGTCGCCGCCGTTCGCCACGGAGCTCACGCGCGCGATCGCCGCGGCCAGCGCGGCCAAGGTGACCGATTCGGCCCTTACGGCGCAAGTGATCCTCGAGATCCCGTCCGTCGTCGACGACAAGGAAGTGCTGTCGCTGTCGTCCGGCGGTTCGGTGCGCGAGTACCAGCTGATCAAGCGCGTGCAGTTCCGGCTGCGCGACAAGGAAGGCATCGACTGGATGCCGTCCGGCGAGATCGTGATCCGCCGCTCCTACACGTTCAACGAAACGCAGGTGCTGGCGCGCGACCTGCAGGAGCAACGGCTGCTGCGTGAAATGCAGACCGATGCCGTGCAGCAGATCGTGCGGCGACTGCAGGCGGCGCGAAAGCCCGCTTAAACAGCGCCGCGCGTCGGGCAACGTCGGCGGCCCTATAATGATTGCTGCAAAGGCGTGCGCAGAGATCGCAGCCGGTCTCGCGAATGATCTCTCATGACGCTCGATCCGGTCGTTGGTTTCTTTGTGCTCGGCATGGTGGCCGGGCTGTTGCGTTCCGACCTCAGGCTGTCGGGCGGGCTGTCCGACACTTTGAGCACCTACCTGCTCATCGCCATCGGCCTGAAGGGCGGCATCGAGTTGTCCAACGCCGCGGTGGGCTCGCTGGCGCTTCCCATCGTCGTGACGGTGCTGATGAGTG
>JBBQEY010000237.1:0-4903 GCA_038321425.1 Burkholderiales bacterium
GCGCTGGAACTTGACGAAGTCGTCGATGCTGCCGGGCGTGAGCAGCAACCCTTGGGCCGTGAACTTCTCGCGCATGTCGGAGGCCAGCGCCTTGTTGACCTCGGCATTCAGCCGCACCCGAATGTCTTCGGGCAACTTCGCCGGACCCCAGAGACCGTACCAGCTGTAGAACTCGTAACCGGGGATCGTCTCGGCGACGGTCGGCACATCGGGCAGGTTCGGCGTGCGCGTGTTCGAAGTGACCGCCACGACCCGAAGCTGCCCCGCCTTGTGATACTGCAACGAGCCGAGGATGGGATCGATGAAGCCATCGATCCGGCCGCCGAGCAGGTCCTGGAAGGCAGGCGCGGTTCCCTTGTACGGGACGACGGTGTAGTCGATGCCGCCCGCCCGCTTCAGGAGCTCGGTGGCAAGGTGGCCCCCCGATCCGATGGAGCCCACAGCAAATGTCATCCGCCCCGGATTGGCTTTCGCGTAGGCGAACAGCGACTTGATGTCGGTAATCGGCAGGTCCTTCGCAATGGCGACGGACAGCGGCGCCTTGGCCACCAGCGCCACCGGCGTGAAGTCCTGGACCACGGAATAGGGGACCTGCTTCATCGTCATTGGCGCGGAGATGAAGGTTGAAGCGTTGAACAGAAGCGTGTAGCCGTCGGCAGGCGCCTTGGCGACGGCGTCAGCGCCGATGATGCCATTGCCGCCGGGCCGGTTCTCGACGACGAACGGCTGGCCCATCTGGTCCGACAGCTTCTGCGCGAGCGCGCGCCCCAGCGTATCCAGCGTGCCACCGGGCGGGAACGGGATGATGACGCGCACCGGCCGGGTCGGATAACCCTGGCCGAATGCGCTCGACATGGCAACCGCCGCCAGCGCGGCCAAGAACAATCGCATCAAGGTGAGTCGCTTCAAGGCTTCCTCCAGTTGTTGTGGTTGGAACCAGATCGCAGCGAGGGAGAGCGTACGCCTTCGCGTCGGCTGTGCGAAATAGCAGCCGGCGGCGCGGAGGCGCTACAACGGCATCGTGGCCTTCTCGCAGACGGTTTTCACTGAGGACCTGAAGAAGAACGCGTTGCCACCTGCCGTTCCACCCGCTTGCTTTGACAGGCCTTACCCATGGCAGTAGCATCGGTCGCGTTGCATCCTGTCCGAAGGTTACGTCTGGAGAAGGCCCATGGCGAGACTCACCGAGCTCTACGTCGCGACCCGTACCCGCAACGTGGAAGACGCAGGTACGGAGGACGCTCCAACGCTTCTCGTCAGTCGTGGCGCACAGGACTTGTTCCTGGTGCCGCTCGTCGGTGACATCGATGGATTGGGCACGGGCAGGGCAGCAGTGTTCAGGATCGACGTCGCAGACCGTGCGCTCGATTCGGAAAATCTTGTCCTCCGATTGCTAGCCGGCGGTGACGATGCCTGGGCCCCGGAGCAGGTGATCGCATGGGGCGTGGCGGGTCGGTTGCCGGATATCCGTGTCGTCCCGCTTGGCGCATTGATCGATCTCGCCACGCCGCTGACGGCCGCGTCCGCTGGCACGTGGCTCAGCACCGACAGCAATGAGGGCGACGCCCAAATCGCGCTGCAACCCATCGGCACCGGACGCCACGCGTCGCGCGCGTGGCGCATGATCGTGATCAGCGTCACCGATCAGTATCCGGGCTTTCAGCCTGGAGGTCCCGGACCCAGCGTCGGTGACATTTCGGACACTGGAACAGATGGTCCGGTCACGTTGCAGGCGGGTGCGCCGGGTCGCTTGCTGCTGAGCTACCTGCTGCCCAAGACGCCGCAGGGCGATCTCGCGCAAGGACATGCCAATTTCTACCTCACGGATCTTGCGGCGCCATTCAGCCGCGAAGACCTGGAGGGCGGGCACTTCACACTGACGATCTCGTCGACTGACTGGTGGGTGCCAAGCTATTTCGCGGTCTTCGGGCTGGATACGACATGGGGACAACCTAACGCCCTCATCCCGTTCGTGCACGCGCCCGCCATTGCGCTGGAGCGCATGAGCACCGACCCCAGCGAAGGCTGGGAAAGCAACGGACTGCCGACCGCGCAGCTCGTGCCGCCGCCGGATATGTTCCCGCCTGTGGTGGGCGAACTCTCGGGCAGCGTCGTTGCGGCGCGGCGTACCGATGAAGGTAGTGGGCGACCGCGGTCGGAACTGCCGGTCCTGCACATCAATCGCAAACGCACCTGAAGGTGCCTGGTCAGTCGGCCTTCAAGTTGGCCGATCGCTTCTGCGTGACCTGGCAGCCGGTTCTGGCGCGCTGATGCGAGTGCCCCTCCGCAGTCCTCGCTGACATGACGCCGGGTCCGGGTGCGACCTCGGTGGTGAGGCCAACGTCCGCGTGGACGTATCCACTGCTGGCCCTGGCGGTCGTGGTGCACGCCTTCCTGTGCTGGCGCTTGCGCACGGATTTGGCGTTCGATCCGAAGACGATCTACCTGCCATTCGCGCAGCGCCTGCTGGACGAAGGATGGGCCTTCCTAGCCTCCGAACGATCGGTGTGGTATCCGATCGGTGCGTACGGCTATCCGGCGCTGCTCGGCGCCAACCTGCATCTCGTCGAGGCCGTCAACCTGGTGCTGTCGTCGGCGGTGGTGCTGTTGCTCTACCGCATCGGAACGCTGGCGCACTCGGCTCGCGGCGGAGTTCTCGCCGCCTGGTTGTACGCGGCATCGCCAACGGTGGCGCCGCTGGTGATCAACGCGCTGACCGAACCGCCGTACATCTTCCTGTGCGCCGTGTGGCTGTGGGCGTTTGGTGAGCTCTGTGCGTCCGGCGAACGGCGCTGGGTATGGATTGGCGGCTTGGCGCTGGCGTGCGCCGTGAATCTGCGCGCATCGCTGGTGCTCTACATTGTCGGCAGTGCAATGCTCGCGGTAGTGGCGAGCCGGTACGGCGGCGCCGGGCGTGATACGTGGAGGAAGTTCGCCAGCATCCAGGCGGTCGCGGCGGTGGTGACGGCCCTCGTCATCGGGAAGAACTGGCTGCTGTTCGATCTGCCGCAGATCAGCACGGGCGGTGGCAACGCCTTCTACCTCGGCAATCATCCGTTGACGGGAGGCTATGACCCCGACGTGGTCGGCCTGTTCTTCGACGTCAATGGCGTCGCACAGGAACTCCAGCTCAACGTGCAGGCGGATCGCAGGCTCTTCGCGATCGGCTGGGAGATGTTGCGGTCCCAGCCATTAGAAGTGACGTTCGCGAACTACCTGCGCAAGACATGGGCATTCCTGTTCTACCCGAGCGTTGCGGTGAGCGACGGTGTCTTCACGCTGCGTTCGTGGCGCATTCTGCTGCTGGCGGGAGCGGCCATGGGTCTGATGCGAAGTTGGCGCTCGCCCATCGTGCTGCTTGCCGCGTCGGTGGTGGTCTATCAAGTCCTGGCGCATGCACCGTTGCTCTTTACCCCGCGCTATTCCGTGGGCGCGCTCGACCTGTGGCTGGCGCTGCTCGCGGGATGCGGCTTCGCCACCGCTTCGCGTTGGCCGCTGCGCCATCGGTCCGGGCTGGCACTCGCGATCGGCGCCGCCATCTACGTTGGCATGACGATCCGCCTGACCGAGGGCGCTGTTGCACCGCTGCGTTTCAACGCAGGCGTTCCGCACCGGGTGATCTGGGAGCAGCGCGGCGCGCCTGCAGGCTCGCTCACCGGCTTCGTCGCAGACCCTGCCACCAACACGTTCGTCGCCACCGCTGGTGTTCACTCCGTTCGGATCGCTCTACCCGAAGTAAATGGGATTGTCGGCAACGCTACGTTCTGGCAGCGCAGTCTGTTCCTGATGCTCGAGGTGACAACGCCACCCGACGGCAAGCGTTGCAGTGACGGTCGAATCGCGTTTCACCCCGTTCCCGCGAATCCGGACCCGTTGGCGCCGGTGGCCTACTATCCGTTCAACCTTGCACGCGATGCCGCGACCCAGACATTTTCCTTTGGCATTGCCACGCGCACGGCAACCTGGCCCGCCGGTATCAACGGGCCCGGCAACTTCGAGATTTTTTTCGCGTGCGACCCCGGCGGCGGCGTGCGGCTCGATCGGTTGGCCATTGCCGAATCCACCTACGCCGACGCGTTTCGGGACACGAACGCCGCGGCATCGGCGGTGCCCGTCGTGGAGTACTACCATTCTTCCATCGACCGCTATTTCGTCACATGGGTGGCCGACGAAATTGCCACACTGGATGCTGGCGTGGACGTCGCGGGATGGCTTCGTACCGGGAACACGTTCAAGACCGACCTGGCCGCGCAGCCAGGTACGTTGCCGGTGTGCCGTTTCCGCATCCCGCCCGGTCTCGGCAACTCACACGTCCTCGGCCTCGGAACCGCGGAATGCACGACGATCGCGAAGGACAATCCGGGCTACCTGCTTGAATCCCCCAACTTCACTGCGCGCATGGTGCCGCCGCAGGCCGGTGCCTGTCCGGCCGGCACGATACCCGTCTATCGCGTGCAGCGTGGCAGCATCACGGTGAACTATCGATACACGACGGACAAGTCGGTGCGCGATCAGGTGATGGCGAGCGCGACGTCGACCGAACAGGAGAAGTCGGCCAGCGCGGTGATGTGCGCGCCGCAGTAACCGCGCGTGCCGGTCGTGCGATCCCCCATGTCGATGAATGGTGACGCGCTTCTTGTTCGCGGCACTCACGTCGACGACATCATTGGGCCGAACGGACGCAAGTCACACGTGTTGACCAGCTTCGCTCATGCGTGGTGCAGGACGGCGTGCTCGCGTCCGATCTGGGCCAGCGCTTGCCGATGCGCTCGAAGCCGGCGGGCGAGCGTTTCAAGCGTGTGGTCCTCAACGGTCGTCGTCGCGGCGGGAACAGGACTCATCGAGGAGCGGCTCCGGTGACCGAGCCCTTCAGCGTCATGAGGTTGCCCGGGACGAAGTTGAT
>JBBQEY010000238.1:0-4889 GCA_038321425.1 Burkholderiales bacterium
CCCGCGGCGCGCCAGCGCCGAGCCGCAGAAGCCGAGCGCGACATAGCCCAGCATGATCACAAAATTCATTGCAAAGAGATGGTTGGCCGCGGTGGCGCGCGACGTGTGCTCCGCCTCCATCAACCATGGCACGGCCCACAGTCCCTGGATTGCCATGAACGAGCCCATGCCGAAACTCGCCAAGGGGGCGATCCACCAGAAGCGCGGATGGACGAACACCGCACGCACGCCGGCAAATTGCACGCGCCAGCCGGTCTCCACCGCCGCCGGGCGAATGTCGGGCACGCGCCACCAGATGCCGAGTGCCGCGAGTAACGTCACGATGCCGAGGCCGACGAACACCACACGCCAATGCGAAACCTGCAATGCGAATTCAAGCGGCACCGTGGCGACCAGTGCACCGACGCCGCCGGCCACCATGATCCAGCCCGAGTAGGAGGTCTGGCGATCCCGCGGGTACCACGTTGCGATCGCCTTCAACGGCGCCATCAGGCACGCCGCCGAGCCCGCGCCGATGACCGCGCGCGCTACAGCGAGCCCGGTGCGCGATTCCGCCCACGCAAACAGGAAAGCACCGCACGCGGCAATGCCGAGCAATACCGGCTCGACTCGGCGCGGGCCGAACCGATCGAGCAGAATGCCCACCGGAATCTGCATCGCGGCAAAGCCCAGGAAGTACGCGCTGGTGAGGAGACCGAGCGACGACGGGTCGAGCGACAAGTCGCGCACCAGGTCCGGCGAGATCACCGCATTGACCGTGCGATAGAGATACGACAGCAGGTACGCGCCCGCGAACGCGAAGTAGATGGGCAGGAAACGCATGACGTCGTGGGTCAGGTGCGGAAGTTGGCGGACAGGGGGTTCATGGCGAGGCACGCGGGGGCGGTTGGGGATGCGATTATCGCCGATCCGCAGCACCGGCTTGGTCGCGATGTTCGTCGTTGGTATCATCGCTTGCGGTGCCGGGTGTCTTGAATGCCGGTGCCATGGAGGGCCATCGATGTCGATGAGCAGCATCCGGTTCCTGCAGAACGTGACGCTGGCCGCCACGTTGCTGCTGCCGCTGGCGCAGGCCGTGGATGCGCAGGACACGCGCGCGATCCAGATCCGGGAAGCCCAGCGCGCCGATGAACGCACGCTGGCCTACCTGGCGCGGTTCCGCGCCGCGCTAATCGAGAAATTCGGCGTCGATCCGTGGCTGTCGATGCTGACCTGGACCGAGAACGAAGGCAGCGCGCTGGTGCACGCGTCACCCACGGCGCCGGCCACCCACGTGATCTGGCAGGAAGGCAAGTGGATCAACAACGACGGTCGCCAGTTGAAACCGTGGGCGCCCGGTGCGGACCCGGCGGTCTCCCGGTTCAGGCTTTCCGGCGTCACCGAAAAGTTCCTGCGCGAGCGCTTTCGCGCGCATCGCGCGCAGCCGTCGCGGGCGACGGATTTCCTGATGTCGACGTCGGTGGGATACTTCGGCCGGCCTTTCGACCGCGTCATCCTTGAAATCGAGGTCGTCAGCATGACCGGCTTCGGGTTGTCCACGTTGGCGTTCGACCTGGTTTCCGGCGCGCCGCTGGACATCAACGCCGCCATCGCCGATGCGCGCACGCAGCGTACGGAAGTCGCGCGCAAGGACGCGGCGGAGGCCAAGGCGGCCGCACAGCGCAACCTGGTGCAGGATGCGCCCACCGTGCTGGCGGCGTACCGCCGTGAGCGCGGCCCCGCAAAACTGATGGCAGCATGGATCGCGCGCGACAAGGTGACCTTCGTGCAGGCCGATCGCGCGATCATCGATGTCGACCAGCGGGGCCGTTACACGCAGCGCCCCAGTCCCTATGACCAGATCTGGCTCTGCACCGACGGCTTCGAGGATCGCGAGGTCGACTGGGGCAGCTTCGCGATGCTGATCGACAAAGCGATGCTGGCCCGTAATCTCGACGAGGAAGACCGGCCGCACGGCGAGATCGCCGTCGAGCGGCCGCGCGAATGCGCGGCGACGACCATCGAGGTCAAGTTCACCAACTACAAGTCGCCTTATCCCTTCGTCGTGTTCGATGCGGCCGGGCGCCTGCTGCGATCGCGCTGAACATGACCGTGCCATGGCTTCGTACTGCCGTCGCGATGGCCTTCACCACTGGCCTCATGGGATGCACGACGATTCCCGCAGACCAATGCGCGAAGATCGACTGGTATGACCTCGGGCTGAAGGACGGCCGCGCCGGGTATCCGGTCGAGCGCCTGGTCGAGCATCGCGGCGCGTGCGCGGGCGTGAAGATTGCGCCCGACGAAATGCGCTATCTGCAGGGACGCAAGGTGGGGGTGACGGACTATTGCCAGCCCGACAACGCGTTTCGCGATGGTCTCGCTGGGGGCAGCTACGCCGGCCTGTGCGATGCGACGTTTGCCCGCAACCATGCTGCTGCCGCTCATGTGGCCGCAGTGCGCAAGGAGCTCGAGAGCAATCGCAACGCGATCGGCTGGCGCGAAGCCGAGCTACGCGGCGACAAGGCTTCGGATGCGCGCCGCGCCAACCTGCGCAGTGAGATCCGCGATCTCGACCGCCAGCGCGACCGCTTGCGCGACGGGCTGGTCGCGGCCGAGCGCACGCTCGATCGCCTGCGCGCCACGATGGTGGTAGTGCCAGCAGCGGTACCAATCGTTGCGGCGCCCGCACCACCGCCGCCGATGCCCGCGCCGCGCGCCGTGGCGGTGGGGCGGCCGGGCAATGCGGTCGGCACCATGCACGTGGGCAAGGTGCTGGCACCGCTGCGCTTCGCCTATGTCTTCGTGGCGCCCGATCCGCTGGACGGCCTGAAGCCGCGACCGATGATCCTGCTGACGGAAAAGCCGATTCCGGACGCTTTTCTCGCGCAGGCACCGGACCTCGATGTCGTACTGGGCCAGCTTTCGCACTACGTGTTGGCGATCCGCAACGAGACGAGACCGGCGAAGACCGCATTGATCGTCTGGCATCCGCAGTTGGCCAACGTTCCGGTCGTGCAGACGGACGTGCAGGCGTCGGGCACGCTGAAATTCGACACCTACGGGCCGGCGCGGATCTCCGGCACGATGGCGTCGCCGCGAACGGGCACTGCGGGCTATGCGTGGAACAAGAACCTGCGCGTCAATGTGCGCTTCGACGCACCGCTCACCCGCCGCTTTCCACCCTGAGCGCCAGCGGCAGCGTGACGGTGATCTCCACGCCCTCGGCATCGGCACGATTCTCGGCGCGTGCGGTTCCGCCGTGGAACTTCGCGATCACGCGCACGATGTGGAGGCCAAGGCCCAGGTGCGGCGTGTCGGCGTCGCCACCAGCCCGGACGGACACCATCGACTCGAACATGCGCTCGCGCATGCCTTCCGGCAATCGCGGCCCGACGTTGGCCACGGCCAGTCGTACCGCATCGGCCACGACCTCGAGACGCATGTCGATCCTTGCACCGTGCGCGAACTCCACGGCATTGGCCACCAGCTTGTCGAGCATCTGCGCCATGAGGTCCGGCGCGCCCTGGATCATGACGGGGGTGTCTACGCTGTCGAGATGCAGGTCCGCCTGCGGATACGCGAGGCGGTAGCCGCCGACGCATCCGGCGATGACCGGAACGAGATCGAAACGCTCGGTCTCGACATCGGACAGGCCCTGTTCGAGGCGCGCCGCCTCGGTCATCCGCGTCAGGATCTGCGTGAGTCGCGCCAATCCTTCCTGCGCGCGCGTCATGTAAATGCGCGCATCGTCGGGCAGCGGCGACGCGGCCAGATTGTCAAGCGAGGAGCGCACAACCGCCACCGGCGTGCGCAATTCGTGCGACAAGCGCGACGCCATCTTCTCCTGATAGCTCGCGTAATCGGACAACCGCCCGAGCACGCTGGAGAAGCTGCGCGACAGGTCGCCGATCTCGTCGCCGGCACCTGAGCTCGCGAGTGGCGCGCGTACCCGGCCCTGCTCGTCGATGGCGCGCTCGGCATCGTCGCGCAGCCGGCGGATGCGCGATGACAGCCACGTGGCGTATCCCGTCAGCGCCAGCGATCCGATCAGAAGCACTGCCAGCACGATGTTGAACAGCCGCTCGAAAGCGCGATTGCGCTCGGCGAGCACTGCGTTGCCGGTTTCCTCCACGATCACCACGCCGCGTACCTGGTCGCCCCCCCAGATCGGATGCGCGGCGCTTACCAGCGTGACACGGCCATCGGACGTCGGCCGGCGCTCCGTCGTGAGGATGCCGGCCAGCGCGCCTTCGACTCCTCGGCCGCGCGGCGCACCCTCTGTAGCGGCATCATCGCGAAAATCGTCGGTGGGCTGCGCCAGCACCAGCGCATAGAGGCGGCCCATCGTCGCATGGCCAATGCGTTGCCACCACGAGCCGCGCGGAGGTTCCTCGGGCACGGGCTTTAACGTCCCCGCGCGCGCCAGTACCGTGCCCTCGCGGTCGACCACCCAGATCCGCGCAGTGGTGCGCGACAGGCCCTCGATGATCTGCGCGATCTCCGGCGATGCCGAGGGCGGCAGCGAGGTGCCGCCCTTGCTGCTGCCCTCGACTCGCTCGCGTGCGAACGACGCGATCGGATCCGCCGGTTGTGCGAAGAGCCGCGGTCGGTCGTGCAATGCGGTGGCCACTGCCTGCGCGGTACCGGCCAGCGTGCGCTCCTGCGCATCGCGCAGCACGCGCTCCAGTTCGCGTACGTACTCCACGCCCAACCACGGCAACGCGAGAAAAACGGTCAGCACCAGCAGCAGCTGCGCGCGGATCGAAAGCGCGATGCGGGCAGTCTTCATTCGCCCCAGCGATAGCCCATTCCGTACACCGTGGCGATGCGGTCGAAGCCGGGATCGAGTGCGATGAACTTGCGGCGGATGCGCTTCACATGCGATGTGATCGTGCTGTCGTCCACGA
>JBBQEY010000239.1:0-4875 GCA_038321425.1 Burkholderiales bacterium
TCTTCGGCCTGCCCGGCATCCCGATCACCGATCTCACGCGCCGCATGCAGAAGGAAGGCCTGCGCGTGATCGCGTTCCGGCACGAGCAGAACGCCGGCTATGCCGCTTCGATCGCCGGCTTCCTCACGCAGAAGCCCGGCATCTGCCTGACGGTGTCCGCGCCCGGGTTCCTGAACGGCGTCACCGCGCTCACGCACGCGACCGTCAACTGCTTCCCGATGATCCTGATCAGCGGCTCCTCCGAGCGCGAGATCGTCGACCTGCAGCAGGGCGACTACGAGGAAATGGACCAGCTGGCGATCGCCAAGCCGTTGTGCAAGGCCGCGTTCCGCGTGCTGCACGCCGAAGACATCGGCGTCGGCGTGGCGCGCGCGATCCGCGCCGCCGTATCGGGCCGCCCGGGTGGCGTATACCTCGACCTGCCGGCCAAGTTGTTTCCGCAGGCGATGGAAGCGGTCGCGGGTATGAATTCGCTGATCAAGGTCGTCGATGCCGCGCCGCGCCAGATTCCCGCTACGGATGCCGTGCAGCGCGCCGTCGATTTGCTGAAGGGTGCGAAGAAGCCGCTGATCATTCTCGGCAAGGGCGCCGCGTACGCGCAGGCCGATGCCGACATTCGCGCGCTGGTCGAGAAGACCGGCATTCCGTATCTGCCAATGTCGATGGCCAAGGGCCTGCTGCCGGACACGCACGAGCAGTCCGCATCGGCGGCGCGCTCGTATGTGTTGCCCGAAGCAGATGTCGTGATGCTGATCGGTGCGCGCCTCAATTGGCTGTTGTCGCAGGGCAAGGGCAAGACGTGGGGCGGTACAACGTCCAAGTCATGGGGCGGCCAGAAGTTCGTCCAGATCGACATCTCACCGCAGGAAGCGGACAGCAACGTGCGCATCGACGCGCCGGTGGTCGGTGACATCGGTTCGTGCGTGGCGGCCATGTTGAGTGCGATGGGATCGAATTGGCCGAAGCCGCCTGCTGAATGGATCGACGCCATCAACGAGCGCAAGACGAAGAACGTCGCGAAGATGGCCGAGACCCTCGGCAAGAATCCGTTGCCGATGAGTTTCCAGAGCGCGCTCAACGTCGTGCGCGACATCGTCAAGGCCAATCCCGACGCTGTGCTCGTGAACGAGGGCGCCAACGCGCTCGATTTCACGCGCAGCATCGTGGACATGTACAAGCCGCGCAAACGCATTGACGTTGGCACGTGGGGAATCATGGGTGTGGGCATGGGCTATTCGATCGCCGCCGCCGTCGTGACCGGCGAGCAGGTAATCGCGGTGGAGGGCGACAGCGCCTTCGGCTTCTCCGGCATGGAGACCGAGACGATCTGCCGCTACAACCTGCCGGTATGCATCGTGATCATGAACAACAACGGCGTGTACCGCGGCGATGAGAAGAACCCCACGGGCGGCACCGATCCGTCGCCGCTGGTGTTCGTCAAGGATGCCCGTTACGACAAGATGATGGAGGCGTGGGGCGGCGTCGGTGCGCATGTGAAGACACCAGACGAGCTGCGCGCCGCGATGGTCGAGGCGATCCGTTCGCGCCGGCCCACGCTGATCAACGCGGTCATCGACGAAGGTGGCGGCACGGAGAGCGGCCGCATCACGAGTCTTAATCCTTCTGCCAAGAAGAAGGCCTGAGTTTGCGCCGCGTTCGAGCGTCGTCGGCATGCGATTCTGCGCGGGCGCGCTTCGGCGCGACGACGCACAACGCGGCGATGTGCGCGCGGCTTCGGCATGAATCACGGCCTTAAGGGCCAACGAATGATCGCAATGGACAGGGGAACGAAATGAGCAAGGCATTGGACGGCGTCCGCATCCTGGACTTCACGCACGTACAGTCGGGCCCGACGTGCACGCAGCTTCTCGCCTGGTTCGGCGCCGACGTGATCAAGGTCGAGCGCGCGGGCGAAGGCGACATCACGCGCGGCCAGCTGCGCGACATCCCCGGCGTGGACAGCCTCTATTTCACCATGCTGAACCACAACAAGCGCTCGGTGACGGTCGACGCCAAGAATCCGAAGGGCAAGGCCGTGCTGGAGTCGCTGGTGAAACACTGCGACGTGCTGGTGGAGAACTTCGCCCCCGGCGCGCTCGAGCGCATGGGCCTCACGTGGGAACACATCCAGTCACTCAATCCGCGGATGATCGTGGCCTCGATCAAGGGCTTCGGCCCCGGTCCGTACGAGGACTGCAAGGTCTACGAGAACGTCGCGCAATGCGCCGGCGGCGCAGCCTCAACCACGGGTTTCGA
Organism: Burkholderiales bacterium; assembly: GCA_038321425.1. GTDB lineage: Bacteria > Pseudomonadota > Gammaproteobacteria > Burkholderiales > Casimicrobiaceae > VBCG01. The sequence continues at coordinate 2,257 of JBBQEY010000239.1, forward strand.
TGACGGCCCGCCGCTGGTGACGGGCGCGCAGATCGGTGACTCGGGTACCGGCCTGCACTTGGCGCTGGGCATCGTCGCGGCGCTGTACCAGCGCAACACGACGGGCCGCGGTCAGAAGGTGACGGCGGCGATGCAGGACGGCGTGCTGAACCTGTGCCGCGTGAAGCTGCGCGACCAGCAGCGCCTCGACCGCACGCAGGTGATGGAAGAGTATCCGCAGTATCCGAACGGCAAATTCGGCGACGCGGTTCCGCGCGCCGGCAATGCGTCGGGCGGCGGCCAGCCGGGCTGGATCCTGAAATGCAAGGGCTGGGAAGCCGACCCGAATGCATACATCTACTTCATCACGCAGGCGCCAGTGTGGAAGAAGATCTGCGAAGTGATCGGCCGGCCCGAGTGGCTGACCGACGAACGCTACGCGACACCCAAGGCGCGTCTGCCGCACCTGATGGAGATCTTCGGGAAAATCGAGGAGTGGACCAAGACCAAGACCAAGTTCGAGGCGATGGACATTCTGAACGAACACGACATCCCCTGCGGCCCGATCCTGTCGATGAAGGAAATCGCCGAAGAGCCAAGCTTGCGCAAGACCGGCACGGTGGTCGAGGTGGATCATCCGAAGCGCGGCAAGTACCTTTCCGTCGGCAATCCGATCAAGCTTTCCGACAGTCCTACCGAGGTGACGCGCTCGCCGCTGCTGGGCGAGCACACCGATGAAGTGCTGACGGAGCTCGGCTACGACGCCGACGCCATCGCGGCACTGCGCACCGCCGGCGCGATCTAGCGCCGCGCGCTCCAACGTCAAGACAATATCCATCAAGCGAGGACCCCCATGGCGCACGACAAGTCGGCGGTGAAACAAATCCTGGACAAGGCGAAGGCGGATGGCCGCACGTCGCTGACCGCGCCAGAGGGCAAGCTCGTCTGCGATGCCTACGGCATCACGGTGCCGAAGGAAGGCGTGGCCACCACGGCCGACGAAGCCGTCAAGCTCGCGCATGGCATGGGCTTCCCGGTGGTGATGAAGATCGTCTCGCCAGAAATTCTGCACAAGACGGAATCCGGCGGCGTGCTGGTGGGTGTCAAGAGCGCGGCGGATGTCGAGGCCGGCTTCGCCGCGATCATGGCCAACGCGAAGAAGTACGACGCCCGGGCGAACCTGCTGGGTGTGCAGATTCAACAGATGGTCATGGGCGGCACCGAAGTCATCGTCGGCGCGGTCACCGACCAATCCTTCGGCAAGCTCGTCGCCTTCGGCCTGGGCGGCATCCTGGTCGAAGTGCTGAAGGACATCACGTTCCGCCTGGCGCCCGCCACCAAGGACGATGCGCTGTCGATGCTGGACGGCATCGGCGCTGCGGCCATGCTGAAAGGCGTGCGCGGCAGCGACCCGGTCGACCGCGACGCGCTGGCTGCTTTGATCGAAAACGTCTCGCAGCTCGTATCCGACTTCCCGGAAATTGCGGAGATGGACCTGAACCCGGTGTTCGCATCGAAGTCGGGCGCCATCGCCGCCGACGTGCGCATCGTGCTCGATTTCACGCCGGCACCGGTCAGGTACCGCCCGAGCCAGGCCGATATCGTCAAGCAGATGAACCACATCATGAAGCCGGAGGCGGTGGCGGTCATCGGTGCCTCCGACGAAGCCGGCAAGATCGGCAATTCGGTGATGAAGAACCTGATCAACGGCGGCTACAAGGGCAAGATCTACCCGATCAACCCGTCCGCCGCGACGATCATGGGTCTGCCCGCGTTCAAGAGCGTGAAGGACGTGCCAGGCGACATCGACATTGCCGTGTTCGCGATTCCCGCCAAGTTCGTCGCGGCGGCGTTGACCGAAGTGGGCGAGAAGAAGATTTCGGGCGCCATCCTCATTCCCTCGGGCTTTGCCGAAACCGGCAACATGGAAGGCCAGCTCGAACTGGTCGACATCGCACGCAAGTACGGCGTGCGACTGATGGGGCCCAATATCTACGGCTTCTACTACACACCGAAGAACCTATGTGCCACGTTCTGCACCGCCTACGACGTGCAGGGCAAGGCCGCGCTTTCGTCGCAGTCGGGCGGCATCGGCATGGCGATCATCGGCTTCTCGCGCTCCGCGAAGATGGGCGTGTCGGCCATCGTGGGACTCGGCAACAAGTCCGACATCGACGAAGACGACCTGCTGACGTTCTTCGAGCAGGACGACAACACCGAGATCATCGCGCAGCACTGCGAGGATCTGAAGGACGGCCGCTCGTTCGCCGAGGTGGCGAAGCGCGTGTCGAAGAAAAAGCCGGTCGTGATGCTGAAGGCCGGCCGTACCAGCATGGGCGCGCGCGCTGCCAGCTCGCACACGGGCGCACTGGCCGGCAACGACAAGATCTACGAGGACGTGCTGAAGCAGTCGGGTGTGATCCGTGCGCGGTCCTTGCGCGACCTGCTCGAATTCGCGCGCGGCATTCCGAAGTTGCCCACGCCGAAGGGGGAGAACGTCCTCATCATCACGGGCGCCGGCGGTTCAGGCGTGCTGCTGTCCGACGCGTGCGTGGATAACGGCCTGACGCTGATGGCGATGCCGCCCGATCTCGATGCCGCCTTCCGCAAGTTCATCCCGCCGTTCGGCGCCGCCGGCAA
>JBBQEY010000240.1:0-4863 GCA_038321425.1 Burkholderiales bacterium
CCCGCAGTCGTGCCGCGCGATACCGGTTAAGATTGTCGTGTGGCAAATTGCATGCTTCGGCAGGCAAGGCTTGCAGATGACGTTTGTAGGCGAGGCTTCAGCCTCGCGGGTATCACGTGCGCCGAACCCGCGAGGCTAAAGCCTCGCCTACAAGCGAGCAACCCCCGGCGTCGAACTAGCCAACACATCAACCCGACATCTGACGACCATGCCCGATACCTCTTCCTCCGCGCGCTTCGGCAGCGGCAAATCCGTGCGCCGCGTCGAGGACGACAGCCTGCTGACCGGCCGCGGCCTTTTCGCCGACAACTTCTCGCTACCGGGACAGGCGCATCTCATCCTGCTGCGCTCGCCGCATGCGCATGCGCGCATCACGCTGCTGGACATGACGGCGGCGCGCGCGATGCCGGGTGTACGGGCCATCGTTACCGGCGCCGACCTGGTCGCGGCGGGCGTGAAGCCGATGCTGATGTCGACCGATTTCAAGCGGCCGGATGGCGGCCGCACGGCAGCGCCACCGCAGCATGTGCTCGCCGTGGACACCGTTCGTTTCGTCGGTGAAGCCGTCGCCGCCATCGTCGCCGACACGCGCGAGCAGGCCCGTGATGCGGCGGAAGCCATCGACGCGCGCTACGAACCATTGCCGCCCGTCGTGGGCATCGCCGCCGCCACGGCGCCCGCCGCGCCGCTGGTGTGGCCCGCCGCCACCGGCAACATCGCCTGCGAGTTGCGCCACGGCAGCGCCGACGCCACGGCAGCTGCGTTCGCGCGCGCCGCCCATGTGGTATCGCTGCATCTCGTCAATCAACGGGTCGTCGCCTGTCCGATCGAGCCACGGAGCACGCTGGCGGAATTCGACACGGCCACCGGCCGCTTCACGCTGCGCGTCAGCTGCCAGACGCCCACGGGCCTGCGCGACGAACTGTGCGGCGAGGTGCTGGGCATTCCGCCCGAGCAGATGCGCGTGCTGGTGGGTGACGTCGGCGGCGGCTTCGGCATGAAGACGACGCTCTATCCCGAGGATGCGGTGGCGGCGTATTGCGCGCGGCTGCTGCATCGGCCCATCAAGTGGACCGCTGAGCGCATGGAGGAATTCCTCAGTGCCACGCACGGCCGCGACCTCGTCAGCGATGCGTCGCTGGCGCTCGACGCGGACGGGCGCATTCTCGCGCTGCGCGTGCATTCGCACGCCGACCTGGGCGCGTATGCGACGCCCGCCGGCGTGGTGATCCAGCTGCTGATCGGCCCGTGGGTCTCGACCAGCATCTACGACATCGACACGATCGACATCCGTATCGCTGGCGTGTTGACCAACACGACGCCGACCGGTCCGTATCGCGGCGCCGGGCGCCCGGAGGCCATCTACACGATCGAACGCCTGATGGACGCCGCCGCGCGGCAGTCGGGCATCGACCCGGTCGAGCTCCGCCGCCGCAACATGATCGAGCCCGCGCAATTGCCTTATACCAACGCGATGACCAAGACCTACGACACCGGTAACTTTGCCTCCGTGCTGGACAAGGGTCTGAAGTACGCCGACTGGAATGGCTTCGCCGCGCGCGCGGTGGCGTCAAAGCAACGCGGCAGGTTGCGGGGCCGCGGCATGGCCACGTTCATCGAGTGGACGGGGGCCGATGTGTTCACCGAGAACGTGACGGTGACGATCGGGGCCGATGCCGCAGGCCAAGAAGTCATCGACATCTTCTCGGCCACACAGGCGATGGGCCAGGGGCTTGCCACGACGTTCGCCCAGCTCGCGGTGGACGTGTTCGGCGTGCCCATCGAGCGCATCCGCATCTCGCTCGGCGACACCGATCGCGGCACCGGATTCGGCAGCGCGGGTTCGCGTTCGCTCTTCGTCGGTGGCTCGGCCGTGCATGTGGCCTCCGAACGAACGGTGAAGAAGGCGCACGACCTGGCGGCGGAAAAGCTCGAAGCGGCGGTGCAGGACATCGAATACCAGGAGGGCGTGTTCCGCATCGCGGGCACCGACCGGTCCGTCGGGCTCTTCGACCTGGCGCGGGCGCAACCCGACGCGCGAATCGTGCTGCAATCCACGAGCTCGGTGCTCGACGCGACCTGGCCCAACGGTTGCCACGTCTGTGAAGTGGAGATCGATCCGGATACCGGCGCCGTGGCCGTGGACCGCTACTGGTCGATGAACGACGTGGGGCGCGTGGTCAATCCACTGATCGTCAAGGGCCAGCTCGAAGGCGGCGCGGCCCAGGGCATCGGCCAGGCGCTGTGCGAGCAGGTGGTGTACGACCCGGAATCGGGCCAGCCGCTGACCGGCACCTTCCTCGACTACGCCGTGCCGCGCGCGGATGTCGTGCGCCATTTCGACATGACGATGGACGAGTCCACACCCTCCACCAACAATCACCTGGGCGTGAAAGGCGTGGGCGAGTTGGGCACCATCGGCGCGACGCCGGCCGTAGTCAACGCAGTGCTGGATGCGCTGGCGCGCGCCGGCGTGGGCCAGTCACTCGAAACGTTGCAGATGCCGCTGACGTCCGAGCGGGTGTGGCGGGCGCTGCAAACGCGTTCCTGATCAAGCAGGTGATGGTCTTGTAGGCGAGGCTTCAGCCTCGCGGAGATGATGTCGCATTGAACCCGCGAGGCTCAAGCCTCGCCTACAGGTCCTGGCGGATGCGTGCCGGCGCGGTTAGCCATGTCTAGTAGGCGAGGCATCAGCCTCGCGGAGATGATGTCGCATTGAACCCGCGAGGCAGAAGCCTCGCCTACAAGTCCTGGCGGATGCGTGCCGGCGCGGTTAGCGCCTGCCAAGCTTTCGCCAATAGAAGAGCATCGCCGCGCCGCCCACCAATCCGCCCAGGTGGGCGAAGTGGGCGACGCCCGATTGCGTGCCGGTCACGCCGAGGAAGAGTTCCAGCGCCGCGTAGACCGTCACGAACACGGGCGCGGGGATCGGCACCGGGATGAAGATCAGCATCAGCTTGTTGCGCGGGAAGTAGACGGCATAGGCCAGCAGCAGGCCGAAGACGCCGCCCGAGGCGCCCACCGTCGGATAGATCCCGCCCGACAGGTAGGCGAAGAGCAGCTGCACGAGCCCCGCCACGATCACGCAGACGAAGTAGTAGGTCACGTACCGCCGCGCGCCGACGACCAGTTCCAGCGCGCTGCCGAACATGTAGACGCCGTACATGTTGAACGCCAGGTGGAAAATATCCGCGTGCAGGAACCCGTAGGACACCAGTTGCCAGGGCTGGAAGCTCGCCTGTCCGCCGGTGGCCCGGCCGGCACCGAGCGGCCACAGCGCCAGGGGAATCCCGAGCGATGGCGCGACCTGCTGCAGGAAATAGACGGCGATGTTGGCGACGATGAGAGCGAGGGTGACGGGCGGCATGATGGCGGGATGAAGGGGGAGGGTGCAACGAGGCCGCCATTGTGACCGATCGGGAACTGTCGCGGCCTTCAGGCGGTCTGTGGTCAAGCGTCGTAACCGGTCGTCACCGGGTTGGCGCGGTGGCACGCCCGCTGCATTTTCCTGATCAACCCGTCCCGACACCATGAACCTTCGCCTGCCTTCCCGTCGCGTCTCTGTGCGCATCCTTGTGGGCGTCCTGGTGGCCGCCGGCCTTGCCAGCGGTTGCGCGAGCCTCGAGCAGCGTGAACGCGAGATGACGTTCCGCGCGGTCAAGTCCGAGGCCGGGTGGTACACAGGCGCACCGGACGGCGTGCAGGAGATGTATCTGCCGGTCGGCACCGCGGCGGATGCGCCGCGCATCCATGCCTGGTGGTGGGCCGACGCCAACCCGGATGCCCCGGCCGTGCTCTACCTGCATGGTGCTCGCTGGAACATGACCGGCCATGTGCGGCGCATGGAGCAATACCGACGCATGGGCTTCTCGGTATTCGCCATTGACTATCGCGGGTTCGGCAAGAGCGACGGGGATCTTCCATCCGAGCAGATGGCCTACGAGGACGCGCGCGCCGCCTGGAACTGGATGGCGCAGCGGCAGCCCGACGCCACGCGCCGGTACATCTTCGGCCACTCGCTGGGCGGTGCCATCGCGATCGACCTGGCAGCCGGCTTCGCGGGTCCGGCGCCGCAGGCCAACGGGCTGATCGTCGAATCGTCGTTCACCTCGCTGGCCGACGCCGCCAATGCGCTCACGCTCAGCTGGCTGCCCGCGAAGGCAATACTGACGCAGAAGTTCGATTCGCTGGACAAGATCGGGAACGTCCGGATGCCGGTGCTGGTCGTGCATGGCAAGAGCGACCGGCTGCTGCCGTCCCGGTTCTCCGAAGCCCTCTACCACGCCGCGCCGTCACCGAAGAAGCTGCTGCTGGTCGAAAACGGCAGCCACAACAACAGCATGTGGGTGGCGGATGGGCGCTACCAGCAGGCGATCAACGAATTGTTCAAGCTGCGCGTCGCCGCTCACCAGGCGCGGCCTTAGCGGCAACGTTTCCGGCGCGCGCTCGCGTTAGCCGCAGACGCCCGTATAGCCGCAGCCCGTGCAGAAGTCGCAACCGTCCTTGCGAATCAGCGCCTTGTTGCCGCACTCGGGGCACTTTTTCCCGGGGAGCGTCCTCATCACCGCGCTCCCCGTCTGCTCGGTGGCCGGCACTGCGAGGATGCCGGCATGCTCCACCGGGTAGCCCTGGTCAGTCAGGATGCCCAGCATCGCGTAGCGGTGGATCATCAGCGCGGCGAGATAGGCGATGGTCGACGGAAAAGTCTGCTGCTTGTTCGAACCCGGCGTGCGCGCCATCATTGATCCATTGGGCTCGCCGTAGTTCAAGAGTTTGCGCAGCTTCATCCCGATCCACGCGGGATCGTAGACCCGCATGTCGAGCGACAGCGCCTTGCACAGGCCGTCCAGCACCCGCGGATAT
>JBBQEY010000241.1:0-4839 GCA_038321425.1 Burkholderiales bacterium
GCGATTGTTATAAAGGCTGGCCGTGGGGTTGCAGATCTTGAGGCGCATGGCCTCGAGCTGGAACACGTCATGGCCCGCGAGGTAAGTGGCGAGACCCGCGAACGCGCGCGTGGCATCTTCGCCGCCGCCGCCCATTTCGCCGAGCCCTACGTAGCCGTCGCTGGTCTCGACTTCAACCACGGTGCGCACGAAGCGCCCCCAATGTGCGCCATTGCTGTGCAGCAATGGCGCTTCCAGCGGCACCGTGACGGGCGTGGCGCGAATGGCGGCGATGGTCGTGGGCATTTCAGGAATCCGGAGACGAAAATCCAGGGATCGGAGCATGGCGACGATGCACGCCGACCATCGCGAATTCTACCAGTCAAGCGGAGAGCTGCAGGCGGGGCTTTAGCCTCGCAGGTATATCGTGGCATCGAACCCGCGAGGCTGAAGCCTCGCCTACATCTCTCGTCATCACCTATCGAACCCGCGAGGCTGATGCCTCGCCTACATCTCTCGTCATCACCTATCGAACCCGCGAGGCTGATGCCTCGCCTACACCTCTCGTCATCACATCAACAGGTTGGGCAGGAACAGCACGATCTGCGGTACGAAGGCCATCGTGAAAATCAGCGTGATCACCGCGGCCAGCAGCGGCAGGGCCTCCTTCGTGTACTCGTCGATCGGCGTCTTCAGGAGACCGCAGACGGTGAACATCGCCACGCCGACCGGAGGCGTCATGCCGCCCAGGGTGGTGGCCGTCATCATGACGAGGCCGAAGTGCACGGGGTCGATGCCGGCCTTGATCACAATGGGCACGAGGATAGGCGTCAGCAGCAGCACGATGACCGTGCTCTCGAGGAACATCCCGAGCAGCAGGATGAACACTACGAGCATCGCCATCAGCAGGTTCTGGTTCTGCGTCACCCCGATGATCCATTGGGCCGCGTGTGCCGGCACCTGCTCCAGCGAGATCACGTAGCCGATCATCGACGATAGCATGATGATCAGCATGATCATGCCGATGTCGTGAATGCTGTGGCGCAGCGCCTCGTTGAACTTGGCCCAGTTCAATTGCCTGTACGCGAATACGCCCACCATCACAGCGTAGAACACGGCGAACGCACCGACTTCCGACGGCGTGAATATGCCAAAGCGGATACCGATCACGAGGAACACGGGGAAGAGCAGTGCCCACTTGCTGTGGTTCAGTTCGCGCAGCAAATGCATGACGCCGGGAAACGTCGGGTTGTCCGGCTTGTAGCCGCGACGCGTGGCGATGACCCATGTCGTGCCCATCAGCAAGATTGTCATCAGCAGGCCGGGAACCACGCCGCCGATGAAGAGCTTGCCGATGGAGACATTGCCGAGGAAGCCATACAGGATGAGGCCGATCGACGGCGGAATCGTCGCCGTGATCAGCGAACCCACGGCGATCACCGCGCAGGTGAAGCCGCGCGAGAAGCCGTTCTGCAGCATTGCGGGCCCGAGGATGCGCGCTTCCATCGCGGCGTCGGCGACCGCCGAGCCCGACACGCCGCCCATCAGCGCGGAAACGACGATGGCCACCTGGGCCAGGCCGCCGGTGATCCACCCGGTCATCACCTTGGCCAGCGTGATGATCCGGTCGGTGATGCCCGACGCATTCATCAGGTTGCCGGCCAGCACGAACAGCGGTACCGCCAGCAATGGGAACGATTGCGTGGCCGACGCGATGCGCTGAACGCCGATCTGGGCGGGAATCGTGTCGGAGGTGAGGAAGAAGGTGAGGCTCGCCACGCCGACCGCGAAAGCGACCGGCATGCCGAGGAACATCAGCACCAGGAAGAACGCGGTGAGCCCGATCGTCATAGCGGGCTCTCCCCGCCACTGCCGAAGTGCAGCTTGGGGTCACGCCAGAACGCCGCCAGCTGCCGCGCCGCAGTGATCGCCATCAGCAGCGCGCCGAAAGGCACCGCCGCGGTGACGTAGGCGTAGGAAATCTCGGTGTCGCCCATCGGTCGCTGCACGTTCAGCATCGTCAGCTGGATGCCGAGGCCGACCAGCGTCAGCAGGAACAGCACCATTACCGACCAGTGCGTGATCAGCAGCGCGCGCTGCACGCGCTGCGGGAACAGCCGCACGATGATGTCGATGATGATGTGCTGGCGCGCGCGCAATGCAGCATCCGCGCCGAGGAACGCGCACCAGATGAAGAGCAGCATCGCGATGTCGATGGCCCACAATATCGGGACGCCCATCGCGCGGCTGACCGCCGCGACGAACACCAGTACGGCGCACCCCGCGAGGCACGCGCGCGCGACGACATCCTCGCCGCGCGCGAGCGCCGCGTAGAAACCGGTCATTGCAACGGGCCATGAGCGGCGAAGGGCCGCCCCGAGCCGCGAATTGCTCCCCCTCGGGGGGCAGCGAACGAAAGAGAGCGTGGGGGTCGTTCAAGAGTGGCGAAGGGCCGCCCCGAGCCGCGAATTGCTCCCCCTCGGGGGGCGGCGAACGAAAGAGAGCGTGGGGGTCGTTCAAGAGCGGCGAAGGGCCGCCCCGAGCCGCGAATTGCTTCCCCTCGGGGGGCAGCGACGCCGCGCAGCGGCAGAGCGTGGGGGCTCATTTCCCGAGGGCTTTGTTCACTTCGACGCGCAGGTCGGTATAGCCGAGCGTCGCGTAGACACCGGCGGTGGCCGTGCGGAACGGGGTCTTGTCGATCTCGACGACCGACACGCCCTTCTCGCGCAGCTTCTTCTCGTAGTCGGCCAGCGATTCGATCGTCTTTTCCGAAGCCCACTTGCCGGCGGCGTTTGATTCCTCGACGAGGATCGCCTGCTGGTCGGCCGGCAGCTTGTCGAACCACGTCCGCGACGTCACGATGCCGGTGATGAGGAAAATGTGCTCGGTTTTGGTGATTACCTTGATCACTTCGTAGAGGCGCGCACCGTACACCGCGGGATGCTGTGCTTCCGCGCCGTCGATCACCTTCGTCTGCAGCGCCGAGTAGACCTCGGACCACGGCATGCCGGTGGGGGTCGCGCCCATCGCGCGAACGGTTTCAAGCCACACCGGCGCGCCTGGCGTGCGCATGCGGATGCCCTTCAAGTCCGCGGGCACCTTGACCGGCGTATTGGTCAGCACATGGCGATGGCCCTGGAACCAGTCGAAGGACAGCACCTGCAGGTTGGCGGCGTTACGCAGCTTGCCGACCCAGCCCTTGAAGAGCGGCGAGCTCGTGAGCTTGGTCACCTGCTCGTAGTTGTCGACGAGGTAGGGTGCGCCCATGATCCCGAATTCCTTGACGAATGGCGCGAGCCGGCCGCCGTCCACGAGCACGGCCACGTTGGCACCGGCGCGTGCCTGTTCCAGCACGTCCTCGTCCTTGCCCAACTGCGAGCCGGGATAGATGCGGATCGTGAGCTTGCCGCCGCTGCGCTTCTCGACATTGGTCCGCATCCGCTCGAGACCCGCATACATCGGGTCGTCGGTGCTCAGTGCGGTGTTGACGTTGAGTACGGTCTGCGCCAGCGCGGGCGCGGCGACGGCGGTCAGTGCGAATGCTATGGGTACGATCCAGCGGGACAGCGTCTTCATCGGTATTCCTCCAAGGCCGGTCATGGTTCTTGTTTGATGCGTCCGCCTTCCGGCGAAGCGGCCGCGCTACGAAAATATTCGGGATGGGCATGCGCGATCGTCTCGATCGACGCAAACACGTTGCGAAGGTGTCGCGACATGGCAGCTGCCGCGCCTTCGGCATCCCCCGCGATCACCCGCAGCACGATGTCCTCGTGCTGCTGGTGGATGGTCGCGAGCCACGCGGGGTCCTCGAGCGACAGGAAACGCACGCGGTCCAATTGCGCCTTCACGTCCTCGACGGCGTGCCAGACCTGCGGGCGTCCGGCCATCGCCACCAGTTTCTGGTGCATCGCATCGTCGAGCGGGACAAACGCGGCGTGGTCGCGGAGCGCAGCCACGCGGCCCTGCTCCTCCAGCATGGCGCGCAGCAGGGCGGCATCGGCAGAGGTGACCGCGCGCGCGGCCATGGCCACGGTCCGGCATTCGAGTGCTTCGCGTACGAACTGGCCGTCGGCGACGGCGTCGACATCGATGGGTGCGACCGCCGTTCCCACCTGGGGCCGAACAGTTAGTAAGCCTTCACTTTCAAGGCGGATGATGGCTTCGCGCACCGGGGTCCGGCTGACCCCTAGCCGTTGCGCGATTTCGTTCTCGGACAGGCTCTGGGCCGGACGCATCCGCCCCGACAGGATCTCCGCCCGCAGCCACGCGTACGCCGTGCCGGCCGCGCCGCGGCGGCGGTCGGCGAGCGAAATCGGGGTGGCGGAAGGGCGGGCGACGGGCATGGGTTGGCCAGGGAAAAACCGAAGCTTGTATGCTAGTATATAAGAAGTTATCACGGGGGTGTCAACGCGTCCAGCGCGAGGTCGAGCTCGCCGAAGTTCATCGGCGTGGGCTTCGCGCCTTGCCCGATATGTTTTGGTGCGGACGCGGATTGCCTGGCCCGGTGGGCGACTGAAATTGGTTAGACCACTTGACCAGTACCCGGGCGGAGGTTAGCCTTTCGACCCAGTCCACAGAGGAGGGGCGCGGCGGCGCTTGGCGCCACGCGCACCAGCCCATGCCTTTCCAGAGCATCGAACCCCGCCGGCTCTATCGTCAGATCGCCGACCAGATCCGCACGCTCATCAAGAGCGGCGAGTTCTCAGCCGGTGCGCGCCTGCCGCCGGAGCGCGACCTCGCGAAGCAGCTCGGCGTGTCGCGCCCGTCGGTGCGCGAAGCGCTGATCGCGCTGGAGGTGGAGGGCCTGGTCGAGGTTCGCATCGGGTCCGGCATCTATGTGCAGGAAGCCGGGATCGCGCA
>JBBQEY010000242.1:0-4787 GCA_038321425.1 Burkholderiales bacterium
TGCGCAGGGCGCCATGCCTGCGGAAGGTTGTCCGCCGCGCAACAGCATGTACGTCTACGCCGACCAGACGCAGCGCACCCGGGCCACGGGCGAAGCGCTGATCGAAGGTATGGCGCGCGAGTGCGGCATCACGGTGCGCACCCGTGCCGATGTGAGGGTCGACAGTCTCTTCCATCCGCTGGCGGCCGGCGTCTGCAAACTCGACCCGATGATGGCGCAGACGCGCGTGCTGGAGCGCGTTGGCGGTAACGTCAACGGGCTGGCGCGTGACTTGAAGGCGCCCTTCACCACGTTGCAGGGCGTACTCGACTGCTGCAAGCCGGCACTGTGCACGGCCTTGGGCAAAGGCGAGGCGTGCACGTTGTCGGACCTGCCCACCGCGTTGCTGCCGGCGGCGGATGGCGGGAGCCTCACGCTGCTGGGCGGGCTGCCTATTGCGTCGACCTCCGCCGAGATGATGCTGCTGCAGTACCTCGACGGACAGCCGCTGCCCGACGTCGGCTGGGGCCGCCTCACCACCACGCAATTGACGCAGGTGCTGCGCCTGCATACGGAACAGCAGGACCTGATGGATCGCACGCCCTACCTGGCGCGCAAGATGGGGTCGTCGTTGCTTACCCGCGTCGCGGCGGCGGTCACCAGCGCGCGCTCCTTAGGCTTCGGGCCACCCGACCCCGCGGTGCGCGATGCCAAGTTCGTCGCCTACGTCGGTCACGACACCAACATCGTCAACCTGGCCGGCATGCTCGACATCTCGTGGTTGCAGCCGGGCTACCAGCGCAACCAGGCACCGCCTGCCGGCGCCCTGATGTTCGAGGTGAAGGAAGGGGGCGACAAAAAATTGCGCGTGTACACGTCCTACGTGGCGCAATCACTGGAGCAGATGCGCTCCAATATTCCGCTCACGCTCGCCCTGCCGCCGGTGAAGACGCCGCTGCGGCTGCCAGGGTGCGGCGCGTCGACGCTGCCGGGGCCGCCGTCGTGCACGCTCGAGGAGTTCGCCGTCGCGCTGCGCAACGTGATCGATCGCGATTGTGTCGAGTGACCAGGAGGCATCGATGACGCAGGCGCAGAAATGGCGGCTGCACGGCGTGCGCGTCGTGCACGCCGGCGAACTGGATACCAACACGCCGCAGACACCGGGGATGAACCGGGCCGCCGCGATCACCCATGCCAGCGCCGGTGCGGAGAAATTGTGGGCCGGCACCGTCGTGATTCATCCCAAGGCCAAGACCGGCGCGCATCACCACGGCGCGGTCGAAAGCGTCATCTATGTGGTCAGCGGCCGCGCGCGGATGAAGTGGGGCGACCGCCTCGAATACACGGCTGAGGCCGGCCCCGGCGACTTCATCTACATCCCGCCCTTCGTGCCGCACCAGGAGATCAATGCCAGCGACAACGAGCCGCTGTCGTGCGTGCTGTGCCGCAGCGGTCAGGTGCCGGTGGTGGTCAACCTCGATTTGCCCAACGTCGAACCCAATCCGGAGTCCGTGCATTGGGTCGACAATATCCATCCTGATCCCGACAAGGACTGATGCCTCATGAACGATGAACAGCAACGCGCCATTCTCACGATCTGCCTGATGGCGGCCTTTGCCGACGGCGGTAACGACGATCGCGAACGCACCGAGATCCAGCGGATCGCGCAATCACTTTCGGCCGGCACCGCCATCGACGTCACCGCGATCTACCAGCAGGTGCTGTTGCACAAGCCCGACCTGCCGGTGATCGCCGCCGCGCTGACGGAACCGGGCCACCGGCAGTTCGCGTACGAAATGGCGGTAGGCGTCTGCAATGCCGATGGTGCGACGTCGGCGGCTGAACGTGACTTCCTGGCGGGACTGGCGCGCATGCTGCATCTCGATGCAGGCGCGGCGCAGACGCTGACGCGCGAGGCCGATGCGCTGGCCTCCGCACCGCTGGCGGCGCCGGCGCTCGAAGGCGTGGTCATTGCCGGTTCCGGCAACGACGCCGAGCTCGACAAGATGATCCTCAAGGCATCGATCATCAACGGCGCGCTTGAATTGCTGCCGCAATCGCTGGCGTCGATGGCGATCATTCCGCTGCAGATGAAGATGGTCTACGGCATTGGCAAGGCTTATGGCTTCGAGCTCGATCGCGGGCACATCACCGATCTGCTCGCCACGCTGGGCGTGGGATTGACGTCGCAATACGTCGAGCAGTTCGGCCGCAAGTTGCTGGGCGGGTTGCTGGGCAAGATCGGCGGCGGGTTGCTCGGTGGTGTGGGCAGCGCGGGCACCGGCGCGGCGATTTCGTTCGCGACGACCTATGCGTTGGGGCAGGTGGCCAAGCGCTACTACGCCGGCGGCCGGAAGATCGACGCCGCCGGATTGAAGCAGACTTTTACGTCGATGCTGGGCGAAGCGAAGCAGTTGCAGGGCCAGTACACCGGGCAGATCGTCGAACAGGCGCGCACGCTGGACGTGAGCAAGCTGTTGGCGATGGTGAAGTCGTAGGCTCGGACCATCGCCGAGCCGTTGGTTGCTGGATTGCGCAGCATGCGGGCATCGCGCCCACGGCGGGTGATGCCCGCGATCACGCCGACTGGCTGATCCGATACAGGCCCTCGAGCACCAGGTTCTCGTGCTGCTGGAACGGAATCGACAGCCGTGGTGCGACCGCGCCGGCGGCGCCGCCGGAGACGACGCACACCACACCGGGCGCCTCCTTCGTCTCGAGCGCAAACAACCTTTCGATGGCGCCGGCCTGCGCATGCTGGCAACCACTGGCGATGGCATCCACCGTCTGCGTCGGGTACATCGAGAAGTCGCCACCCTGGTCGGGCAACGCCGCGGTGCCTTCGTGCAACGAGCGCAGCATCAGCCCCACGCCCGGCATGATCATGCCGCCCTTGAACACGCCGTCGGCGGACAGGAAGTCGATCGTGGTGGCGGTCCCGCACACGACGACCATCGCCGCGCGCGGCCCCAGCAAATGGCGGGCGCCGATCAGCGCGGCCCAGCGGTCGCTGCCCAACTGCGCGGGATTGCGATAGCAATTGGTGATGCCGCATTGCGCCGCCTGCGGCACCAGCCAGTAGGGTATCGGCGCATCGGGCCACACTTCGAGCAGCCGGATCGTGGTGGCGCGCACCCGCGAGCCCGCAACGTTGGAGATCACGATGCGCGACGGTGTCGGCAGCTTCATGAACTGCACGGGCAGCGCGGTGATCTCCTCGTGCAGCGCATGCCCCGACTCGACGCGATTCTCGCGGGCGATGCCATGCGCGGACGGCCGGAACAGTCCCCACTTGAGGAACGTGTTGCCGATGTCGATCAACAGGCTGAAATCTCGCTGCATGGGCATGGCGGGCTGTTGGCGAAGGCCGGTCGTCGCGAAGCTTACATGGGATCGCGCCGCGTGCTTGGCGCAGGTGATGTGTTCCGCGTCCGTCAGGTCGCAGGCGGCACGAACGCGGGGCCACCGGGCTTCAACCGCAGGCCCGGACGCAACCGCGACCACGAGAACATCGTGGGGTCGGCCTTGGCGGGGCCTGGTGCCACCACGACCAGGATTTCCTTCGCGATCGGCTGGAAGTCGGCGCGAAAGTGCACGGAACTCTTGAGTGCCAGGATGCGCTGCTCGCGCGGCTCGATGCCCACATGCCGGAACATCGCCTTGTCGGCGGCCTGCACCTTCTTCGACGCCAGCACCACGCGCACGTTGCCCTGGCGCAGCACAGTCATCGGGCCCAGGTTCATCTGGAACCCCTTGAACATCGGCCCGGTGCACGTGAACCGGCCGTCGGCCAATGCTTCGACGGTGAACTCGCCGGCCAGCGGCACATGGCCCTGCACGCCGGATGTTTCGCCGAGCTTGAACTGCGCGTTGCGGCCGATCCCCACCGCATGCGCCTGCAACGCCGACGCGCGATCGATCAGCAGGCCCAGCACCGCGTCGCGCGGATTGCGCTTCAGTAGCGCGGCCAGCAGGCTCGTGGTGTCGCCGTTGCCACCTGCGCCGGGATTGTCCTGCGTGTCCGCCAGCACGACGGGCGCACCGGGTTCGCCGCGCTGCGCTGCGCGGGCGACGGCAGCGTCGGGTTCGAAGAGATCGAGCGCGAACTCGTGCTCGGCGTCGTGCACGGCATTGGCCAGCGCATCCACCGCTTTCTGCACGCGTCCTGCATCCGGTCCGTAGCCCAACACCGCCATCTGGCACTCCGGAAAATCCGCCATCGGAAACCCCGGCGTGAAGGAGAGCTGCGTGTCGTGCTCGCACTCGAGCTTCTCCAGCAACTCGTAGAGCCGCTTGCCCGGTTCGATGAACGTCGATTGCGAGGACAGGCCGGTGAGGAAATCGAGCGGCCGCATCGCCTTGGCCATCGGGTAACCCGACTTCAGCGTGCGTTCGAGGAGGTATGCAGCGCGTGCGCCCGTGGCCGCCATGTCCACGTGCGGATACGTGCGATACGCGTCGAAGCCGTCGGCCTCGCGCATCATCGCGCGCGTCACGTTGGCGTGCAGGTCGAGGCTCCCGATGATCGGCACGCGCGGGCCGACCACGCGTCGCACGCGGGCCAGGATCTCGCCTTCGCCGTCGTCGAGATGTTCGGTGACCATCGCGCCATGCAGATCGAGGTAGACCACATCCACCGGACCCGCCGCTGCCAGGCGCTCCACCATGGCCCCGACAATCTGCTCGAACGCATCTTCCGTGACCTGCGCCGACGGCGACGCGGCGCCCCAGACCAGGCCCACGGTGTGGTGCCCGGCGGCATGCAACGCGTCGAAGGCGCCGGTGGCCGGAATGTTCGCGTTGGCTAG
>JBBQEY010000243.1:0-4785 GCA_038321425.1 Burkholderiales bacterium
GTCCTCGCGCAGCAACGCGCGCGCGGCGTCGAAGACCTCGCTGTACACCATGATCTCCGCACTGCCATGGCCGTCGTCGAGCGTGACGAAGGCCATCTTGCCGCGACGCCCCGACTGCACGCGCATCTGCGTGACGATGCCAGCGACCAGCACCGTGCCCTGGCGGGGGGCGAGACTGGCAATGGTCGTGCGGACGATCGGCGCGAGTTCGGCCGCGTAACCGGCGAACGGATGCCCGGAAAGGTAGTAGCCGATCGCGCTCTTCTCGTGCGTCAGGCGTTCCGCGTCCGTCCATTCGCGGGCGTCGGTCAGGCCCATCGACGGTGCCGCGCCTTCCTCGCCGAACAACGAGACCTGCGCCGCGTTGGCTTCGGCGTGTTCGGCCGCTTCCAGCGCGATGCCGACGGTGGCCAGCAGCGCCGCGCGCCGCGGCTCGACCGCATCGAAGGCGCCGGCGCGCACCAGCGCCTCGACCACGCGGCGGTTGACCGCGCGCTTGTCGACACGCCGGCAGAAATCGAAGAGGTCGCGGAAAGGGCCACCGGATTCACGCGCGGCCACCACTGCCTGGATGGCGGCTTCTCCGGTGCCCTTGATGCCGCCCAGGCCATAGCGGATCTGCGTAATGTCCACGGGCTCAAAGCGATAGTTCGACGCGTTGACGTCCGGCGGCAACACCTTCAGGCCCTGCGCGTGCACGTCGTCGCGGAAGCTGCGCACCTTGTCGGTGTCGTCCATGACCAGCGACAAATTGGCGGCCATGAACGCGGCCGGATGATGCGCCTTGAACCACGCGGTCTGGTAGGCGACCAGCGCATACGCGGCGGCGTGCGCCTTGTTGAAGCCGTAGCCGGCGAACTTCTCCATCAGGTCGAAGAGAAGCGTGGCCTTGACCGGCGTGACGCCGTTCTTCGTGGCGCCGTCGACGAAGGTGGTGCGATGCTTGGCCATTTCCTCGGGCTTCTTCTTGCCCATGGCCTTGCGCAGCAGGTCGGCGCCGCCCATCGTGTAGCCGCCGATCTCCTGCGCGATCTTCATCACGTGTTCCTGGTACACCATCACGCCGTAGGTCTCGGCGAGGATGGGTTCCAAGCGAGGATCGAGGTAGGCGCTGCGCTCGCGGCCGGATTTGCGCGCGACATAGTCCGGGATCAGCTCCATCGGCCCCGGCCGGTACAGCGCCACCAGCGCGATGATGTCTTCGAAGCGATTGACCGGCGCCTGCTTCAAGAGCTCGCGCATGCCGCGCGATTCAAACTGGAACACGGCGGTGGTGTTCACCTTGCGGAAGATGTTGAATGCCGCCTGGTCGTCGAGCGGCAGCCGTTCGAGGTCCACGTCGGCCGCGGGATCGAGCATGCGCACGTAGCGCACCGCCCAATCGAGGATCGTCAGCGTGGTGAGGCCCAGGAAATCGAACTTGACGAGGCCCACGGCCTCCACGTCGTCCTTGTCGAACTGCGACAGGATGGCGTCGGCATTGGGCTGCACATAAAGCGGGCAGAAATCGGTGAGCTTGCCGGGCGCGATCAGCACGCCGCCCGCATGCATGCCCACGTTGCGCGGCAGGCCCTCCAGTTGTTCGGCCAGTTCAAGCAGTTGCCGCACTTCTTCTTCCGCCGCTTCGCGTTCGTTGATCAGCGGCTCGACGTCGCGGGCGTAGATATAGCTGGCGTCGCTGTCGTCGGTGCGGCGTTTGAGCGTCACCACTTTGCCGGGCTGGAACGGGATCAGCTTGGCGATGCCGTCGACGAACATGTACGGCAGGTCGAGCACGCGGCCAACATCGCGCACCGCGGCCTTGGCCGCGAGCGTCCCGAACGTGGCGATCTGCGAGACCGAGTCCGCACCGTACTTCTTCTTCACGTAGTCGATGACGCGGTCGCGCCCGTCCTGGCAGAAGTCGATGTCGAAGTCGGGCATCGACACCCGCTCCGGATTGAGGAAGCGCTCGAAGATCAGCGAATAACGCAGCGGATCGAGGTCGGTGATGCGCAGCGAATACGCGACCAGCGAACCGGCGCCGGAACCGCGACCGGGGCCCACCGGCACGCCGTTCTCGCGCGCCCAGTTGATGAAGTCGGCCACGATCAGGAAGTAGCCGGCAAAGCCCATCTGCACGATCGTCGCGGTCTCGTAGTCGAGCCGCTGCGTGTACTCGATGCGCTTGGCATCACGCGTGGCGATATCGGGATAGAGCTGCGCCAGCCGGTATTCGAGGCCTGCGGCCGCTGCGTGGCGCAGGTGTTCGTCGATCGTCACGCCGTCGGGCGTGGGGAATTCCGGCAGGTGATTGTCGCCGAGCTTGATCGTCAGGTTGCACCGCTGCGCGATGGCGACGGAATTGGCCACTGCCTCGGGCAGGTCGGCGAAGCGCTCCACCATCTGCGCCTGCGTCGTGAAGAATTGCTCGGGCGTGAAACGGCGCGGGCGCCGGGTGTCGGCGAGGATGTGGCCCTCGGCGATGCACACGCGGGCATCGTGTGCACGGAAGTCCTGGGCGGTGAGGAACTGCACCGGATGGGTGGCGACGATCGGCAGCGCCATGCGCTGCGCCAGCGCCACCGTGCTGGCGACCAGCACTTCGTCCTCGGCGTGGCCTGCGCGTTGCACTTCGAGGTAGTAGCGCTGCGGGAATGCGGCGGACCAGGCTCTGGCGGCGCGTTCGGCGGCCGCATCGTCACCCTGCGCCAGCGCGGCGCCGACATTGCCTTGCGCGCCACCCGACAACACGATGAGGCCCTCGGTACCCTCGGCGAACCAGTGCGGCTGCAGCTCGGCGCGACCGCGATGCTGGTTGGTGCGGTAGGCGCGCGACAGCCACTCGCAGAGCCGCAGGTAGCCGCCGCGGTCGGCCGCCAGCAGCAACGCGCGATGCGGGGCCTCGCGTTCGCGTTCGTGCGTGATCGAGACGTCGCAGCCGGCGATGGGCTTGATCCCGGCCGCGCGTGCGGCCTTGTAGAACTTGATCAGGCCGAACGCATTGCCGAGGTCGGTGATGGCCAGCGCGGGCATGTTGTCGCGCGCGGCCGCGGCGACGGCCGCGTCGATGCGCAGCGTGCTGTCGACGATCGAGAACTCGCTATGCAGACGCAGGTGAACGTAGGTCGGAGCAGTCATTGGTATACGTCAGCGAATGTTAGAATTCTACTCCGTTCGTTTGGCGCGGATGTTCTCCGGAACGCGCGCCGTCCCTCGCCCGTGATACTTCCCTTCACCCGCCTTCGTACCTGCCTGCTGGTTCCCGCGTTCGCACTGCTGGGCGCATGTGCCGCCGGTTCGGCGCCCCCGGGCGGCAGCGGCACCACGCCGTCGGCGCCTACCACGCCATTGCCCACGACGCCGGCGCCGTACGTGGAGCCACCGCCACCCCCGATCAACCTGCAGGGTTTCCCGCCCACTTATCGGCTGGGCTTCGGTGATGGCTGTTACACCGCCCGCGGGACCGACAAGCGCGACACGGTGCGCTTCGGCAATGATGGCAACTATCGTACCGGCTGGAACGACGGCTTGGCGCAATGCAAGAAGCGCTGATGGTGCCGTTAGCACGACCGTGCCGCCTTCGATGAGCCCCCACGTTCCATCGCAATCGCGCTACCTCGACGTGCGCGGCCTGCAGTATCACGTGCGCACTTGGGGCGACCCTGATGCGCCGAAACTGTTCCTGCTGCACGGGTGGATGGATGTTTCGGCGTCGTTCCAGTTCCTGGTCGACGCGCTCCAGGGGCGGTGGCACGTGCTAGCGCCGGATTGGCGTGGCTTTGGTTTGAGCGCCACGCCGCAGGATGGCTACTGGTTCCAGGATTACGTCGGCGATCTCGATGCGCTGACGCGTGCGTTGTCGCCGGATGCTCCGGTGTGCATCGCCGGACACAGCCTCGGCGCCAACGTTGCGATGGTCTTCGCCGGTGCGCGGCCCGCGCGCGTGGCCCGCATCGCCGCGCTGGACGGCTTCGGGATGCCGGAGGAAACGCCGGACCGTGCGCCGGCGAAGCTCGCCCGCTGGCTCGACGCGCTGGCGCATCCGCCGGGGTTCGCCGGCTATCGCAACCTCGACGCGGTGGCCGACCGGTTGTGCAAGAACAACCCGCGGCTGCCTCGCGACCGCGCGTTCTTCATTGCCGCGCATTGGGCGAGCGTGGCGCCCGATGGCACGGCCACGCTACGCGCCGATCCGAAGCACAAGTTGCCCTTTCCGACCACCACGCGCATGGAGGACATGGTCGCGCTGTGGCGCGCCATCGAGGCGCCCACGCTGTGGGTGGCGGCAGCGGAGTCCCACATCGCCGGCTGGCTGGCGGGTGAGCGCGATCCGGCGCTCGAAGTGGCGCGCCGTTTCGCGTACCTGCGGCATGGCCGGCTTGAAACAATTGCCGATGCGGGACACATGCTCCACCACGATCAGCCCGTCGCGTTGGCGCGCCTGCTCGATTCGTTCTTCGCGCCCTGATGGCGGGAGGCACCGTCATCCGTTCCGCCCGCGGCGCCTACCTGGCGCTGGCGATCCTGACGCTCGTCTGGGGCAGCAACTGGATCGTGATGAAGTTCGCGCTGCAAAACGCGCATCCGGCGCTCCTCAACATGCAGCGCACGTGGATCGCCGTGGTGATTCTCTTTGCGGTTCTGCTGTGGCGGGGCGGCCCGCTGTGGCCGGCGTCATGGCTCGCCGTGATCGTCACCGGCATCTTCCAGACCACGATCAACTTCAGCGCCACGACGATGGCGCTGGCGGAAGGCGGCGCCGGGCGCACGTCGGTGCTGGTGTTCACGATGCCGTTCTGGACG
>JBBQEY010000244.1:0-4731 GCA_038321425.1 Burkholderiales bacterium
GCCGTCGATCGCGTGTTCGAGCAGGTCGACGAAATCGGACTTCAATCGCACCATGATCGGTTGCGTTTCAGGGTCGCCCATCCGGCAATTGAATTCCAGCACGCGCGGCGTGCCGGCCGCATCGATCATCACGCCAGCATAGAGGAACCCGCTGAACGGCATGCCATCCGCCGCCATGCCGTTGACTGCCGGCAGGATCACCTCGCGCATGATGCGCGCGTGCATCGCCGGCGTGACGATGGGCGCCGGTGAATACGCGCCCATGCCGCCGGTGTTGGGGCCGTGGTCGCCATCCTGCAGGCGCTTGTGGTCCTGCGATGACGCCAGCGGTAGCACGTTCCTGCCGTCGACCATCACGATGAAGCTGGCTTCTTCGCCGGCTAAGAATTGCTCGATGACGACGCGCGCGCCGGCGTCGCCCATCGAGTTGTCGACGAGCATCGCATCGATCGCCGCGTGCGCTTCCGCCACCGTGGCGGCCACCACGACGCCCTTGCCAGCGGCGAGGCCGTCGGCCTTGATCACGATGGGGGCGCCCTGTGCGGTGACGTAAGCTCGCGCGGCGCCTGCGGCGGTGAACGTGCGGTGCGCGGCGGTGGGCAGACCGTGCCGCGCCATGAACGACTTGGCGAAATCCTTCGAGCTTTCGAGTTGCGCGGCCGCCTGTGTCGGGCCGAAGATGCGCAGCCCCGCGGCGCGAAAGGCGTCGACGATGCCCGCGGCCAGCGGGCCTTCGGGCCCGACCACGGTCAAACCCACCGCTTCGTTGCGCGCAAACACCACCAGGCCGGGAATGTCGGTGATGTCGACATTGGTCAACGCGGCGTCGCGCGCGGTGCCCGCATTGCCGGGCGCCACGAAGACCTTGGATACGCGTGGGCTCTGTGCAATCTTCCACGCCAGCGCGTGCTCGCGACCACCCGAACCGATCACCAGGATATTCACGCGGCAGCGCTGCCCATCGGTCAGTGCCGGAAGTGGCGGATGCCGGTGACCACCATGGCGATGCCGCGCTCGTCTGCGGCAGCGATCACTTCGGCGTCGCGGATACTGCCGCCCGGCTGGATGACGGCGGTGGCGCCATGGTGGGCCACGACATCAAGACCATCGCGAAACGGGAAGAACGCGTCCGACGCCACCGCCGACCCGGTCAGCACCAGGCCCGCATTGCCGGCCTTGATCGCGGCGATGCGGCTCGAATCGACGCGGCTCATCTGTCCCGCGCCCACGCCAAGGGTCTGTCCATCGCGGCAATAGACGATGGCATTGGACTTGACGAATTTGGCCACGCGCCATGCAAACAGCAGGTCGACCACTTCTGCGGGCGTGGGTACTCGCTTCGTCACCAGCTTGAGATCGCTCTCGCCAACATTGCGATCGTCGGGCGACTGGACGAGGAAACCGCCGCCGACGCGCTTCATGTCCCACGGGTTGGCAGCGGCGGCGGCCGGTGGCAACGCCACTTTCAATACGCGCACGTTCATTTTTTTCCCGATCAGTGCGAGCGCATCGTCGGTATAGGCCGGCGCAATCAGCACCTCGAGGAACTGCGTCGACACCGCCTCGACCGTCGCAGCATCCACCGGCCGGTTGAACGCGATGACGCCGCCAAAGGCCGATGTCGGATCGGTGGCCAGCGCCTTGCGGTAGGCCTCGAGTGGCGTGGCCGCGATGGCGACGCCGCACGGATTGGCATGCTTGATGATCACGCAGGCGGGGCTATCGAAGGACTTAGCGCATTCCCAGGCGGCATCGCTGTCGCCGATGTTGTTATACGAGAGTTCCTTGCCTTGCAACTGCGCATAGGTGGCGATGGTGCCGGCGACCGGCTTGTCGTCGCAGTAGAACGCGGCGGACTGGTGCGGATTCTCGCCGTAGCGCAGGTCCTGCACCTTGGTGCCCGCAAAGAAGAAATTGTCGGGCCACGTTATCGCCACGCCATTGGCATCGCGCGCCGTGAGCCAGTTGGCGATCGCGCCGTCGTAGGAGGCGGTGTGCGCGAAGGCCTTGCGCATCAGCGCGAAACGCGTGGCATCGGACAGCGCGCCGCTTCCGGTGTCGAGCTCCCCCAACACGCCGGCATAGTCGGCCGGATCGACGACCACACCCACGTGCGGCCAGTTCTTC
The DNA here is from genome assembly GCA_038321425.1 of Burkholderiales bacterium. Lineage (GTDB taxonomy): Bacteria > Pseudomonadota > Gammaproteobacteria > Burkholderiales > Casimicrobiaceae > VBCG01. The sequence goes on from JBBQEY010000244.1 coordinate 2,128, forward strand.
GCGGCAGAACGCACCATCGCGGGACCGCCGATGTCAATGTTCTCGATCGCGTTTTCCAGCGTGCAGCCCGGCTTCCCCACCGTTTCGCGGAACGGATAGAGATTGACGACCACGAGGTCGATCGTGGGAATGGCGTGCTCGCGCAAGGCCGCCACATGCGCGGGCAGGTCGCGGCGCGCGAGGATGCCGGCGTGCACCTTCGGGTGCAGCGTCTTGACGCGGCCATCGAGCATCTCCGGAAAGCCCGTGTAGCTGCCGACGTCGGTGACGGGAAGCCCGGCGTCGGCCAGCGCCTTGGCGGTGCCGCCGGTGGACAGCAATTGCACGCCGCGTGCCACCAGTCCGCACGCGAAATCGACCAGACCGGACTTGTCCGAGACCGACAGCAGCGCCTGCACGACGGGGGCGGCCATCGGCGTCAGACGAGCTTGTACTTGACGAGCTTGGCGCGCAGCGTGTTGCGGTTGATGCCGAGCATGTCGGCCGCCTGCGTCTGGTTGCCATCGGCGCGCTCCAGCATCGACACCAGCAGTGCGCGTTCGACGTGGCCGATCACCATGTCGTAGACGCCCGTCGGGGTCTCGCCATCGAGGCGCTTGAAGTATTCGTCGAGCGATTTGTCGACGCTGCGACAGATCTCGTTGCTGCCATTGAGTTTGTGTTTTTTGGTCACGCCGCGAGGGCCTCCCCTGCCCACTGCGTCCTGCTGTTGTTATGGGTATTGATGTCCTGCACCGCGGCGGGCGAGGCGTGATGAACCAGATAGGGCAGGTACAGGAATGCGGCGCCGAGCCTGTCGAAATAACGTTGCACGCAGTCGACCTGCGCGACGATGGAGTCGGCGGCCACCATCGTGTGGCGGAACGCGCTGCCGCCCTCGAGGTCGGCCGTGTACCAGCCGAGGTGCTTCCGCGCGATGCGCACGCCGGCGTCCTCGCCGTAGAACGCGTGATGGTCGGCCAGGTGATCGAGGATCAACGCGCGGGCCTCGGCCACCGTGGGCGCGGGCAGGTGCGTGCCGGTGGCGAGGAAGTGTGCGATTTCGCGGAAGATCCACGGCCGCCCCTGCGCGGCGCGGCCGATCATCACGGCGTCGGCACCCGTGTGCGCCAGCACGGCGGCGGCGCGCTCGGGCGTGTCGATGTCACCGTTGGCAATGACCGGGATGGACACTGCGCGCTTGACGGCGGCGATGGTGTCGTACTCGGCGGCGCCGACAAACGCGCAGGCGCGCGTGCGGCCATGCACCGTCAGCGCCTGCACGCCAGCGTCTTCGGCAAGGCGCGCGATGGCCACTGCATTGCGCGAATCGGGCGTGGGGCCGGTGCGGATCTTGAGCGTGACCGGCACGTCGACGGCGGCCACCACGGCGGCGAGGATGGCACCGACCAGGGGTTCGTTGGCCAGCAGCGCGGAACCGGCGGCCGCGTTGCAGACCTTCTTGGCCGGGCAGCCCATGTTGATGTCGATGACCTGTGCGCCGTGCTGCACGTTGTAGCGCGCGGCCTCGGCCAGCATCTGCGGATCGGCGCCTGCGATCTGCACGGCGATGGGAGCCACTTCGCCGCTGTGGTCGATGCGGCGCTTCGATTTTTCGGTGTGGCGCAACGCCGGATTGGACGCGACCATTTCGGAAATCGCGTAGCCCGCGCCGAGGGCCTTGCACAGCATGCGGAATGGACGATCCGTGACCCCGGCCATCGGCGCGACGACGAGATTGTTGGCCAATGAATGAGGACCGATGCGCACGAGCGAAAGACCAATGGAAGGGAGCCAATCCGCGTACGCGGGGGGAACCGCGAATTATACCGCTTTGCCTGATCCGTTGTGCCCGTCGGCGCAGCGCGAAACGACCGTGGATATCGGTGTTGCGTGTGTAAGCAACGAAGTCGCGTTCAGGACACGCCGTAGAGCATGGCGCGGGTGAAGGCGCGCTTGACCGGCGGTACCGCATCGAGCAACGCAAGCGCCATGCCGCGCGGCCAGCGAACGGCCGGATGATCGAGCGCGAACATGCGCGTCAAGCCGTGCGTGAACGCCATGCCGGCCAGCCGGTCGACGCGCCGCCGCGCGGCGAAAGCCGCGACCATCGCGCGATTGCCGAGCTGGTCGCGCGGGACTTCGATGATCGCCCGGGCGAGTTCGAAGGCGTCGCGCACGCCAAGGTTGAAGCCCTGGCCGGCGATCGGATGCAAAGACTGCGCGGCATTGCCGATCAGCACGGTGCGCGCCGCCGTGGCGGGACGTGCGTACTCGAGCGCCAACGGAAAGCACCGACGTTCGGCCACACGCAGGAAACCCCGGACGCGCGTGCCGAAGCTTGTGCCCACGCGAGCGAGAAACGCGTCGTCGGGCAATGCCATGACGACATCCGCCTCCGCCGGCGTCATCGTCCACACGAGGCCGTAGTGATTGCCTTCGGGCAGCAGCGCCATCGGCCCGGCGGACGTGAAGCGCTCAAATGCGACGCCCGCGTGCGGATGGTCCATCCAGACCTTGGCAATCACCGCAGTCTGGCCATAGTCGCGGCGTTCGCGGGTGACGCCCGCCACGGCCGTGCCCGCGCCATCGGCCACCACCGCGAGGCGCGACAGCACCGGTTCG
>JBBQEY010000245.1:0-4724 GCA_038321425.1 Burkholderiales bacterium
GGCCGGCAGCTCGACGGCGCGCGCAGTGCGCTGGAGGCCCTACCTGCGGTCGTGGCGGCGGTTGATCACCGGATACCGGTACTGATCGACGGTGGCATCCGGCGTGGATCGGATGTGGTCAAGGCCATTGCACTCGGCGCAACCGCCGTGCTGATTGCGCGGCCGCAATTGTGGGGCCTGGCGGTGGCGGGGGAGGCCGGCGTGGCGCACGTGCTGGCGATCTATCGCGCCGAAATCGATCGCGTGATGGGATTGCTTGGCGCGCGCAACGTCGATGCACTGCGCCGCCTCGACGTTCTGGCGCCGTGTGCCTGATGACTTGAACCAGTGCATGATGCGTTGCTGGAACGTAATGCCGATTGCCGAATTGCCATGGAGAACCGAATCATGAAAATCCTGCTGCCCCTTGACGGGTCCGATGCTGCACTGGAAGCGGTGCGCCACGCCATCCGTCTGGTTCAAGACGGGTTGCGCGCGACGTTCGTGCTGGCCAACGTACAGGAGCCGACACATCTGTACGAAATGGTCGTGGCGCCGGATGCCGAAGTGCTCGCACGCGCCAGCGCAGCGGCGGGTCTGCATGCGATCGAGGCGGGCAAAGTCATGGTCGAGGCAGCGGGACTTGAATACGAGCGCGAAGTCGCTTCCGGCGACCCGGCGCACACGCTGGTCGACATCGCCGATCGTTTTGGCTGTGATGCGATCATCATGGGCAGTCGCGGCCAGGGGCCGCTGCGCAGCGCGTTGCTGGGCTCGGTATCGCATGAAGTTCTGCATGCAGCGCATGTGCCGGTCACGATTGTCAGGTTGGGTGATTGAAGTGGCGTTCGAGCGTGGCGACGGCACCTAGTAACGGTGTCGCGCGCGGGCTTGCCGCGGTCCCGCGTGGCGTATGGGTGCTGGGCTTGGTCAGCCTGTGCATGGATTTGTCGTCCGAGCTCGTGCATGCACTGTTGCCGCTCTATCTCGCCACGGTACTCGGTGCCAGCACGCTCGTCATCGGCGTGATCGAGGGCGTCGCCGAGGCCATCGCGCTGATCGTCAAGGTGTTCTCCGGTGCGATCTCCGACTGGACGCGCAAGCGCAAGCCACTGGTGTTGTTGGGCTATGGGATCGGGGCGCTGTCGAAGTTCGTGTTCCCGCTGGCCACCACACTGCCGTGGTTCGTGGGTGCGCGTTTTGCGGATCGCTTCGGCAAGGGCATTCGTGGCGCACCCCGTGATGCGCTGATCGCCGACATCACGCCACCGGAGGCGCGCGGCCGCAGCTTCGGTTTGCGGCAGGCGCTCGATACCGTGGGTGGGGTCGGCGGTCCGTTGCTGGCGCTGGGTGCGATGGTGGTATTCCTGGGCGACTTTCGCGCCGCGTTCTGGATCGCGGTGATTCCAGCCGTGCTGTGCGTGATCCTGATCGTGTTCGGTGTGGATGAGCCGGAACGCCAGTCCAGCGCGGGATCGCCGAAGCCACGCCTGCGATTCGCGGACGCGGGCCGCTTGCCGCGAGTCTTCTGGATGGTGGTGGCGATTGCCGGCGTGCTCACGCTGGCGCGATTCTCCGAGGCCTTCCTGCTGTTGCGTGCAGTGGACGTGGGTATGACGGTGGCCTTGGCGCCGTTGGTGATGGTGGCGATGTCACTCGTCTACGCCGTGGTGGCCTATCCCGCCGGCGCCGCGCTCGATCGCGGGCATGCGCCGGCGTTGTTCGGTGCGGGCTTGCTGGCATTGATCGCGTCCGACGTCGTGCTGGCGCAGGCGCAGGGCATGACGGCGGTGCTGCTCGGCGCCGCGCTCTGGGGGCTGCACATGGGCCTGACGCAGGGCCTTTTGTCAGCGCTGGTCGCCACGGCGGCACCCGAAGACCTGCGCGGGACGGCGTTTGGCTTGTTCAATCTCGTGTCCGGCATCGCGCTGCTCGCCGCCAGCGTGCTGGCCGGGTGGCTATGGGATGCGCATGGGCCCGCCGTGACATTTTATGCGGGTGCGGTGTTCACCACCATTGCCGCGATGGGGTTGTGGTGGCGGCGTGGCGAAGTGGCGGCGATGGGCCGAGTCGCGTAGCCGAACCGCTCAGCCCCAGGCCTCGTCCATCGCCGCGATCTGCTCCCGCAACTCGAGGATGCGGTCCTGCCAGTAGCGTTGCGTGTTGAACCACGGAAACGCCACGGGAAATGCCGGGTCGGACCACCGCCGCGCGATCCATGCCGCGTAGTGCAGCAGCCGCAGCGTGCGCAGGGCTTCGATCAGGTGCAGCTCGCGCCGGTCGAAATCCGCGAAGTCCTCGTAGCCCGCCAGCAGGTCGCCCAATTGCTTGCGCATGTCCATGCGGTCGCCCGACAGCAGCATCCACAGGTCCTGCACGGCCGGACCGGTGCGCGCGTCGTCGAAGTCGACGAAGTGCGGGCCGTCGGGCGTCCACAGGATGTTGCTGGCGTGGCAATCACCGTGCAGGCGCAAGGTGGCGACGGCGCCCGCACGCTCGTAGCAGTGGCGCACGCCGTCGAGTGCCATTGTCGAAACGCTGCGGTAGGCTTCAACGAGATCGGGCGGAATGAAATCGTGGTCGAGGACGAACGCGCGCGATTCGTCGCCGAACGTGGCGATGTCGAGCGCAGGGCGCGTGATGAACGGCGCCATTGCACCGACGGCGTGAATGCGGCCGATGAACCGGCCGATCCATTCGAGCACGCCTGGCGCGTCGAGCTCGGGCGTGCGGCCACCGCGGCGCGGATAGAGCGCCAAGCGGAACCCGGCGAAGTGATGCAGCGTTGCGCCGTTGAGGACAAGGGGTGCGACGGCCGGAATCTCGCGCTCGTCCAGCGTGGCGACGAAGGCATGCTCCTCCAGGATTTGCGCGTCGGTCCAGCGTGCTGGCCGATAGAACTTGACGACGATCGGCGCGGCTTCCTCGCCATAGATTAGGTAGACCCGGTTTTCGTAGCTGTTAAGTGCCAGCATCCGTCCGTCAGTGCGATATCCTGTGCTTTCCACGGCGTCCAGCAGGCGGTCGGGCGTCAGGTCGGCATAAGGTGCGGCGTCGGTCATCGGCCCATTGTACGGGTCGACGGTGCAAGGTCCCCTCGTAAGGTGGACGTGCCGGCGCGCGACTCATTGGCGCGGGTGGCATAGCCCCCGCTTCAACTTGGCTGCCTGCATCGAACCGGGACCTCATTCATGACCGCCGCCGCCGCTACTGCACCGACCGTCGGCACCTACCTGTACTACCGACACAAGTTGGCGGTACGCGTGATGCACTGGATCAACGTAATCGCGTTCACCGTGCTGTTCATGAGCGGATTGCAGATTTTCAATGCGTATCCGGCGCTGAACTGGGGCAAGTCGTCGTACAACGGCACGCCCCCGATGCTCGAGATCGGCGCGCGGCAGGCGCCGAATGGCGCGCTGCAGGGCGTCACCCGCGTGTTCGGCGCCGAGTTCGACACCACCGGCGTGCTGGGGGTGTCCCGCGGCCCGGGTGGGGAACCGCAGCCTTCGGCCTTCCCTGCGTGGATGATGATCCCGGGTGTGCAGTGGCTGGCAATGGCACGCTCGTGGCACTTCTTCTTCGCGTGGATCTTTGCCATCAACGGCCTGCTGTTCGTGCTGTACGCGATCTTCAGCCGGCATCTGGTGCGCGACCTGGCACCCAACAGGTCCGAGCTGCGCGGCATCGGCGCTTCGATCCAGGAGCACCTGCGCTTTCGCCATGCCACCGGCGAGGCGGCGCGCGAGTACAACGTGCTGCAGAAGATCGCGTACCTGGTCGTCATTTTCGGCTTGCTACCCATGGTGATCCTGATGGGCTTCGGCATGTCGCCGTGGTTCAACGCAGCAATCACTGGCTGGGTGGATATTGTCGGCGGCCGGCAATCGGCGCGCACCATTCACTTCATCATCGCGTGGCTGCTGGTGGCCTTCGTCGTCATCCACGTGTTCCAGGTCATCATCACCGGGCTATGGAACAACCTGCGGTCGATGATCACGGGCCGCTATCGCATCACGAACGGGGCCCGACATGATGAAGCTTGAACGGCGTCCGCCGCGGCGCAGTTTTTTCACGCGAACCGTGGCCGTGGCCTCCGGCGCCTTGCTGGCCGGGTGCGACAGCCTGTCGCGCACGCAATGGCTTCCCAAGGTGCTGGACTCCGTCAACGGCATGACGGAAGGCCTCGCCAAGGCGGTCGCAGGACGCACGTCGATGGCGCAGGAGTTCGCCGAGTCCGATCGCTCGCCGGTGTTTCGTAGCAATGGCTCGGACGACCCCGGTACGGCCGAATACAACGCGTGGGTCGCGTCGAACTTCGCGGACTATAGTCTGGCAATCGGCGGGCTGGTCGCGCAGCCGCGCAGTTTTTCGCTCGACGAACTGCGCGCGATGCCGGCGCGCACGCAGATCACGCGTCACGATTGCGTCGAGGGCTGGAGCGCCATTGGCAAGTGGAAAGGCGTGCCGCTGGCGTCGTTGCTGGCTGCGGTGCAGCCGAAGCCCGAGGCGCGGTACGTCGTGTTCTATTGTGCGGACCCGATGGGTGCCAACAACACCGATTTTTACTACGAGAGCATCGGTCTCGACGATGCCGTGCACCCGCAGACCATACTCGCGTATGACTTGAACGACGCGACGTTGCCCGTTCCCAATGGCGCACCGCTGCGGCTACGCGTCGAGCGCCAGCTTGGTTACAAACATGCCAAGTTCATCACCGCCATCGAGTTCGTCGCCAGCTTCGA
>JBBQEY010000246.1:0-4715 GCA_038321425.1 Burkholderiales bacterium
TGGTCTTCGTCGGCGTGGTCGCGGTCTCCGTAAAGGAAGGCTTGCTCACGGCCGACTTATGGGCGCGGGTGAACGAGAATGCCGCCGGCGACAAGCCCATGGGCAGCGACCTGGCGCAGGTCAAGAGCACGATGCTCGTGACGCTGTGGGTCTTCATCGGCATCGAGGGTGCCGTGGTGATGTCCGACAAATCGGATGCCAAGACGGTCAGCCGGGCCACACTGCTGGGCTTTTTCGTGACCGTGCTGCTCTACGTGTTGATCTCGGTGCTGCCCTTCGGCGTCATGACGCAGGCGGAGCTGGGTGCCATCGCGCCGCCCTCGACCGCAGCCATCCTCGGTTCCATCGTCGGCAAGTGGGGCGAATATTTCGTCAACGGCGGCGTGCTGATCTCGGTACTCGCGTGCTGGCTGGTCTGGACCATGCTCACCGCCGAACTGCCCTGGGCAGCGGCCAAGGATGGGACCTACCCGAAAGTCTTTGCCGCCACCAACAAGAACGGGGCGGCATCGGTGTCATTGTGGGTTTCTACCGCCGTCATGCAGGCCACGATGGCTTTGGTGTACTTTTCCAACAACGCATGGAACGTGATGATCTCGATCACCGGCGTGATGATCCTGCCTGCCTACATCGGCGCCACTGCCTTTTTGTGGAAGCTGATGGCGCAGGGAAAGTACCCTGCCACTGCCAGGATCGGCAAGACGGCTGCGCTGGTCAGCAGCATTCTCGGCACGGTGTACGGCGTGTGGCTGGTATACGCGGCCGGGATCGAGTACATGATTGCCGGTGCGGTCTTCTTCGCCCTGGGCAACCTGGTCTTCATGTGGGCGCGCAGGGAGCACGCACCGGGTGAGGCGATGTTCACGAAGATCGAGATGGCCGTGGCGTTGACCCTCGTCGTGCTCGGCGCCGTCGCGATGTGGATGTTGTTCTCGGGGCATCTGACGAAGGTCTACACGCCCTGATGGCGGCAAGCGGCCGCGGGAAGGAGAGCGTTTACGCGAACAGCACCGCGTTGAGGATCTCGTCCAGCAACTCCCAGAACATGTCGAGCTAGCGGCGCGTGGTATCGCTCATGGGCAACGTGCGGCCCTGGTTGCCGATGATCAGGCCGCAGACCACCATCGCCAGCGGTTCGGAGATGCGCAGGCGGCTGGCCGGTCCGACGACTTTGCCGATCGGATCGGGAGCGGGAACATCATCGCGGCGCAACGCAAGGAGATCATCGAGATGAAGGCCTTGATTCGCGAACGGGACCGGTAGTGCGCGGCCGTGCGGCCGGCAGCGTGCGCGCGCGATCGGTTCAGCGGGCAGGCACCTTCGATGGTTTGAACGGCCGCGGCGCGCCGGTGGCGCCGAGCACCTTGCCGGCGACGTCGCGGCCGTACATCGATTCGTCGGTGTCGTGGAATGTCGAGCGCGTGTTTTGCACGCTGCCCGAGTAGCGAGGGTCCTGTGGTCGCTCATGACTGTTCATGTACAGCGACACGTCCCACGCCTGCTGGTCTGTCAGTGTCCCGCCCATGCCCAGCGGCATGTTGGCCTTGATGAAGGCCGCGGCGTTGTTGATGCGCCCCATGCCGGCACCCCAGTTGAACGACTCCGGGCCCCAGAGTGGCGGAAACACGGCAACGCCGTCTGGGCTGCGCTGACCCGCACCATCGGCGCCATGGCAGAACGCGCAGTTCGCGGCATAGACCTGCTCGCCGCGCGTGTAGTCGCGCACTTGCGCCGGTGCAGCCAGCGCCGAATAGCCGCGCCCGGGGAGCTTGGGGTCCACCGCCGCACCGGTCGCAAGCCAGTAGGCGTAGCTCTCCAGCGCGACCAGTTCCGGTGCGTTCGGCGGTGGCGCCTTGCCGTTCATGCTGTATTCGAAGCAGCCTTGCAGCCGCTGCTGGAACGTCGATACGCTCTGGGTCTTGCTGCGGTAAGCGGGGTAGCTGACGAATGCCGCCCACAATGGCGACGAGCCAGCCAGCCGTCCGGCATCGAGGTGGCAGTTGACGCAGCGCAGGCTGTTGCCTACATAGGCTGGCGCTGCGCGTCCGGTGTCAACGAAGATTTCGCGGCCGCGCCGGATCACATCGCCAAACTCGCCGATGGGAATTTGCGATTCCAAAGGGGGGCTGAAAGCCGCACGCACGCCCGAAGCCGCGCCCGCCGGCGTTACCAATTCGGCGTGCGGGGGATCGCCCGCGATGTCCCTGGATGCCGCAGGCGAGCGCGCAGACACAGACGCTGGCACCGCCGCCGAGACATCGGGAGATGTCTGTCTGAGCGATGCGAGCTTTCGCTGGGTATAGTTCTCCATGCCCCAGTAATCGAAGGCGCCGATGGCCACGATCCCTGCAACGATCGTCAGCAGCGCCACCGCGACGCGCAAGACCAGCCTTTGAGTGGGCGTCATCACCGCGCGCCTCCTGCAGGCAGCGAAGCGTAGTAGGCGGCGACCTCCTGCACGTCGGCATCGGACAGTTTTTGAGCGACGACGCCCATCAGGTTCATCGGCCCGGCGGGCCGCGCTTTGGACTTGAACGCGGTCAGCTGCGCGGCCAGGTAGGCTGCGCTCTGTCCGACCAGCGGCGGGAAGTCGGCGCCCACGCCACGGCCACCCGGTCCATGGCACTGTTCGCACGCCGGCAGCGTGTCCGACCAGCGTCCGCGCGTGGCCAGCGTCACACCGACCGTCGGTGCCGACGCGGACGCGGCGGGCGGTGCGACGCCGCCCTTCGGCTGCGCAGCGCCCCGCGGCGCCGAAGTCGATGATTGCATCGCCGCGGCTCCGCCAAACGGCATCGAGGCGTAATGCGATGCCACAGCTTTGCGGTCCGCGGCTGACAGGGCCTTGGCGATCGGCATCATCACCGCGTTGGATCGGGTGCCCTGGGCGAAGGCCTCGAGTTGTCGCTGCAGGTAGCTTGCGCCCATGCCCGCCAGGCGGGGAAAGCCCGCGGCGGCGACGCCCTCGCCGGCGACCCCGTGGCAGCTTTGGCACGCCACGACCGACCCGGCGCCTTGTTGCGCGATCGTGGCGCCGTCTGCATGCACGTTCGTGCTCAGCACGATCCCGAACATCACCCAGGACAGATTGCGGCTCAGCGTCATGTATGGCCCCTCGTATTCTCGGATTCCGAGTGTCCTCGCATCGCGGTCGATCGACTATGCGCAGCGGCGCAGGAAAACGGTGCCACGGTCATCGAAGTAGATATCCTTCACGTCAACGATAGCGCCGTCGGTGACTGGGCAAGATAGTGAGATCCTGCAGGTTCTTGGATAAAAACGGTATGGTGTTCTGGCTTTCAGCCGTCTACATGAGCCCAAGGTACGCGTCTGACAGCGCCGCGTCTGTGCGCTTGCGCACAGGGCAGCCCTGTCGCCACCCGCGGTTCAACGCACTGACAACACTGGCGTCGTGTCCCGGCGCTGGACGTCGAGGTGCAGCTGCGACCACCCTGGATCGAGCGCCTGAAGGCCGATGAGAACGCCGGCCGCGAAAACTAGCAAACTTCCCGGGATGACGGCGCCCATCACGGCGACTCCAGCAGTGCCGCAGCGAACACCACGCCGCGTGCCAGAGCGGGGTGCTGCGACAGGAAGTCGCGATCCTCATGTGGTTTCCTCTTTCGTCGTCAGCGGACGCGGCTGCGGCAAGGCTCCGCACGGCCGGCCCCCCGAGGAGGTGCGAGGAAACTTGGGAGCGGCCCGGCGTTTCCTTATGAGCGCTGCCGCACCGACAGCAACAGCTTCGTGGCCCAAACTGGGCGTTATGGGTCCCTTGCCCATGACGGAGGTTTCCATGAAGTCAATGATCGCGATGGTGACTGGTTCGGTATGCGCGCTCGCCAGTGGCGTGGCGTTCGCGCAGAATGGCAACATAATGAATGGTGGCGGCATGTGGGGCGTTGGCTGGATGGGCGGATACGGCGGCTACTGGATGCCGATTCTGCTGGTCGTCTTGGTCGGCGTGGTCGTTTGGGCTATCGTGCAAAAGCGCAAATGAACCAATCGGACGGCGACCCACATCGGGTGCCCGTCCATCAGAGACTCAAGGAACCGACACCATGCAGCCGGCCTTGACCGTCTCCTCCTTGACCGTCTCCTCCTTGACCGTCTCCTACTTCTCCGACGTACTCTGCGTATGGGCCTATGTGACTCAAATCAAGTTGGATGAGTTGCGGTGGCAATTCGGTGGCCAGGTCGGTGTCGAGTATCGATTTCTCCACCTGTTCGGCGATGTCGGGACGCGCATCGAGACCGACTGGGGCCACAAGGGCGGCGCGGCGGCCTATTCCCGGCATGTGCAACAAATGTCGAAGCGCTTCGATCACATTGACATTCATCCCGAGATCTGGATGCGGAACATGCCGCCCACGTCGGTGAGTTGTCACCTGTTTCTCAAAGCCATCCAGTTGCTGGAGAAGCACGGTGAAGTCTCGGCGGCGCCCGAAGATCGGTTTGGTGGCAAAAGTGTCTTCGAAGAGGCGGTGTGGCGTTGTCGGATCGGCTTTTTCCGGGATCTGCAGGACATCGCCGATCGAAGCATTCAGGAGGCGATCGCCGCGGAGCTGTCGCTGCCCCTTGCCGGCATCCGCCGGCACATCGACAGTGGCGCCGCCCACGCGGCGCTGTGCGCGGACTTCGATGCCAAGGACCGGCAGCTTGTCGAAGGCAGTCCGACCTTCGTGTTCAACGAAGGCCGGCAGAAGCTCTATGGC
>JBBQEY010000247.1:0-4680 GCA_038321425.1 Burkholderiales bacterium
GTCTCGTCGCCACCGCCTTCGTATTCGACCAGCCGGCCGCTGGTCAGCACCAGCGGGAATTTCTCGGCGACCTTCTCGGTCACGTTCTTGTCCTGGATGCTCTTGTATTGCGTCGGCAGGCGCCAGAAGGCCTTCTTGTCGTCGGAGGTCGGGTACTTGGCCACCATGTCCGGACGCGGTGAATAAAGAGGTTCGCGATGCTGCGGAATACCGTCCGGGAAATTCCAGACGATGGCGCGGGCCTTGGCGTTACCGAACGGATTGCAACCGTGGACCTGCATCGCCACGCGGATGATGCCGCCGGAAGAATCCGTCTTCCAGTTCTTGCCTTCGGCCGCCTTTTTCTCGGCCTCGGTCAGCTCGTCCCACCAGCCCAGCTTCTTCAGCAACACGTGGTCGAACTCGGGGTACCCGGTGGTGAGGTCCGAACCCTTGGGGTGCGAGCCATCCGCGGCGAGCAGCGACACGCCGTCGCGCTCCACGCCGAAGTTGGCGCGGAAGCAGCCGCCGCCATCCATCATCTTTTTCGATGTGTCGTAAAGATTGGGAGAGCCCGGATGCTTCATCTCCGCGGTGCCGTAGCAGGGCCACGGCAGGCCGAAGTAGTCGCCGTCACACGGTCCGCCGCGCGCGCGCAGCGTCTTCACGTCGAAGGTGCTCATGTTCTTCATGTGCAGCTTCAACCGCTCCGGCGACTGTCCGGTGTACCCGATCGTCCACGTGCCCTTGTTGATTTCCTTCAGGATGGACTCAGGCGTGGGCTCGTCCCAGCCGCCCTTGTCCTTGATCATTTCGTAGTTCTTGGTGAGCTCCTTGTCGAAGCCGAACTTCTTCGCGAAGGCCACCATCAGCGTGTGGTCGGGCTTCGATTCGAACAACGGCTCGATCACCTTCTCGCGCCACTGGATGGAACGGTTGGACGCCGTGCACGAACCCGAGGTTTCGAATTGCGTGGCCGCAGGCAGCAGATAGACCCCGTCCTTGCGCACCATCGCACACATGGCGGCGGTAGCGGAAGGGTAAGGATCGATCACGACCATCAGGTCGAGCCTTTTCATTGCCTCGAGCATGTCGGTGCCGCGCGTCTGGCTGTTGGGCGCATGGCCCCAATACACCATCGCCCGCAGGTTGGGGCCCTGGTCCAGCACATCGTTGGGATACATCACGCCATCGATCCAGCGCGAAACCGTCATGCCGGGCTTTTCCATCATGCCTTCGGCGTACTGCTTTTTGATCCATTCGTAGTCGACGCCCCACACACCTGCCCAGAATCGCCACGAACCGGTGGCGAGGCCGTAGTAGCCGGGCAGCGAATCCGGGTTGGGGCCGACGTCCGTCGCGCCCTGCACGTTGTCGTGGCCGCGGAAAATGTTGGCGCCGCCGCCCGAGACACCGATGTTGCCGAGTGCCAATTGCAGGATGCACGACGCGCGCACCATTGCGTTGCCGATCGTGTGCTGCGTCTGGCCCATGCACCACACGATCGTCGACGGCCGGTTTTTGGCCATCATTTCGGCGACCTTGACCATCTGGGCTTCTGTCACGCCGCAGACTTCCTCGACCTTGTCGGGCGTCCACTTGGCCAGGATATCTTCCTTGACCTTTTCCATCCCGTAGACACGATCGCTGATGTACTGCTTGTCTTCCCAGCCGTTCTTGAAGATGTGATACAGCATGCCGAACAGAAACGGGATGTCGGTGCCGGAGCGGATGCGGACGAATTCGTCCGCCTTGGCCGCGGTACGCGTGAAGCGCGGGTCGACGACGACCATCTTCGCGCCGGTTTCCTTCGCGTGCAGCATGTGCAGCATCGACACCGGATGCGCTTCGGCCGCGTTGCTGCCGATGTACAGCGCGCACTTGGTATTCTGCATGTCGTTGTACGAATTGGTCATCGCGCCGTAGCCCCAGGTGTTGGCCACACCGGCTACCGTCGTCGAATGACAGATCCGCGCCTGATGGTCGCAGTTGTTGGTGCCCCAGAAGGACACGAACTTGCGCATCAGGTAGGCCTGTTCGTTGTTGTGCTTGGAACTGCCGACCCAGAACACCGCATCCGGGCCGGATTCCTTGCGCAGCGCCATGAGTTTGTCGCCCACTTCGTTCAGCGCCTGCTCCCACGAGACCCGCTGCCACTTGCCGTTGACGAGCTTCATCGGCGTCTTCAGCCGATGCTCGCCGTGGCCGTGCTCGCGCACGGAGGCGCCCTTCGCGCAATGCGCGCCCAGATTGATGGGCGACTCGAACACCGGTTCCTGCCGCGTCCACACGCCGTTTTCGACCGTGGCGTCCACGGCGCAGCCGACCGAGCAATGCGTGCAGATCGTGCGGGCCTTGACGATGTTGGTGGCCTCGCCTTCCTTCGCGGCTACAGCGGGTCCGATCATGCCGTAGGGCAACTGGCTGGCAAAGGCACCGGCACCGGCGGCAACCCCCGAGCGCTTGAGGAAGGTGCGCCGGTCCATCGTGGACAGGCGGGCACCGGCGTTTCGCTTGAGTCGCGGCCCGGCAACGCGGGCGGCATCGGATTTGCGCGTGAGCAGCATGGCGTTCTCTCCTAGATCCGCGTCGTGGCGTAGTAGTCGCGCACGTGTTCGGTTTCGCGGTAGCCCTGGCCCTCGACCGCTACCTCGACCGGGGCCGTCGAGACCACCGGCGCCACCATCGCTTGCGTGGCCACGGCGGCGGCACCCGCACCGCCGACGCCGACGGCCAGCAGGAAGCGGCGGCGCTTCAGGTCAGTGGATTGGGCAATGGGGGCGACCGATGCGGACGCATTGGGCTGCGGCGACTTGCTCATGCGAACCTCCAAAGTAAAACCAAACCCGCGTGACGTTGTGGTGGTGTGGATGCCGCAACAGCGCGGGGCATCAACCCATGGCGAGCGAGTCACGTTCGACCGCCAGAAACAAAGTTTCGAATTCTGCAACGCGAGCGTAGTAATTAGCAATCGAACATTTTTCTATTGCGGTGCAGCAAATGAAAACCCAAGGCTCCACATGGGCCGCAAAGAAGTCGTGCTGCACAGCGGTGGAGGACGGTGGCCGGGGTCCGCGACCGGTAATGAGAATGCGCATCGTTTCGAATGTCGCGGCCAGGTGATCCTCGAGCATCGTCACCCCTGGTTCGCGGGCCAATCCCAGGCGGGCGAGGGTCGTGCGCAGGTCGGCCAGCGGCTTCTCCATCATGAAGCCGGCAATCCAGTGCGAGCCGTGCGGATTGACCGCGCACTTCCCCACGCCGACAAAGAGGTCCGTGTACTCCTGCATCGCCGCGTCGGCGTCCATCGCGCCGCTGGCCAGCACCAGCCGGTTCCAGGCCGCAGCGAGCGGATCGTGGCCTTCCACAGTCCAGTGATCGGACATCGCGATGGCCTCGAGCAACAACGCGTCCGGCGGTGCGGCGAAGAGCCGCGACAGCAGCGCATAGAGCCCGGCCCGCGCCTCGTCCTCGGGCGCAATGGGCCACGCGATGGCCACCGTCGCGGCAGGTTGGATGGAAGCGTCAGAGGTCACGAATGTCGACACTGTTTTCGTTCTTGATGAGGTCGACCACGCGGCAGTCGGCGCACATTTTCAGGCGCTCGAGCGCGCCGGGGCCGGCGAACATCGAATGGCCGGCCAGCTTGCCCAGCATCGTCTCGATCATCTTCTCGGTACCCACCGGCTTCCCGCATTTGATGCAGGCGAAAAGCTTCGCCTCGTTCAGCAGGCGCGGCGCCTTGGCCTCCGGCAACAACGACAGCCGCGGCTGCAAGGCAATGGCGTGTTCGGGACAGGTGGACGCGCAGATGCCGCACTGGACGCACTTCGTCTCGATAAAGCGCACCTGCGGGGCCTCGACGTTGTCGAGGATGGCCGCCTCGGGGCAGGCCCCGACACAGGCGAGGCACATCGTGCAGGTGTCCTTGTTGATCGCGATGGTGCCGAAAGGCGCCCCCGCAGGCAGCGCGATCATGGTTTGCGGTGTCGGCGCGTGCAAGGCGAGATGTTCGATCGCCAGCATGGCGGTCGTGCGCTTGTCCGGCGTGGGTGCAAAGCGGGCCGGCGTCCGCGCACCCAGCGGCGCCGCGGCGGTCCACGCCGTGGAGAGCCCGGCGGAATCGTGTATGCGGAAGTGCGTACCCTGGTACCCCAGCGCGCTGGCGATGGTGTCGGCCACCTGCATCTGGAAGGCCAGCGCCGCGTGGTACTGCGGCGCTTCGTTACCGGTGGTGAGAACGTTGACCTCCACGGCGCCCCAGGCCAGCGCGGCCAGCCACACATCGAGGCCGGTCGACGCGACGTGCTGGATTTCCAGCGGGATCACGCGCGCCGGCAGGCCGTTGCCCTGGCGCGCCAGCGTGGCAATTGCTTCGCGCGAATCCTCGGCGTGCAGCAGCAGGCAGGCATCGCGTCCGCCCGCGCGCGCATACGTGGACAACAACGTGCGGATGCGCTCGCCCAGCTCCGGCACCGTGGGGTATGCATAGGTCAACGCACCCGAAGGACACACGGTAGTGCAGGCGCCGCAGCCCACGCACAGGTGGGGTTCGACCGCAATGTGGTCGCCGTCCGCGCGGATGGCGGCGGCCGAACAGACATCGATGCACTGCGTGCAGCCGGTCTGCTTCGACCGCGAGTGCGCACAGATCGACGCCTTGTACTGGAAAAACTTGGGCTTCTCGAATTCGCCCGACAA
>JBBQEY010000248.1:0-4676 GCA_038321425.1 Burkholderiales bacterium
CCGGGCCTGGCCGACATCCCGGACTTCCTGCTGCTGCTCACGGAAGAGTTGGCGGTCGTCGACAACCTGAAGGGCAAGATCTCGCTGATCGTGTATGCCGATCCGGCACTGCCCGATGCGTATGCCGGCGCGCGCGAGCGCTTGGCGCAGCTGCGGCGGAAATTGCGCGAGCCGGTGGCCATCCCCTACCAGACCGGTACTGCCACCGCGCATGCCACCAGCGAGTTCGGTGAGGCTCCCTACAAGGCCGCGGTGGAACGTGCGCGCGAGTACATCGCCGCGGGCGACATCATGCAGGTGGTGATCTCGCAGCGGATGGCGATGCCGTTCTCCGCCTCGCCGCTGTCGCTGTACCGCGCGCTACGCTCGATCAATCCGTCGCCATACATGTTCTACTACGACTTCGGCGAGTTCCATGTCGTGGGGGCTTCGCCGGAAATCCTGGTGCGCAAGGAAGGCAGTGCGATCACGCTGCGCCCGATCGCGGGCACGCGTCCGCGCGGCGCCACGCGCGAAGCGGACGAGGCGCTGGCCGTCGAGCTCGCCAACGATCCGAAGGAGATCGCGGAGCACGTGATGCTGCTCGACCTCGGGCGCAATGATGTGGGGCGGGTGGCGCAGACGGGCACGGTGAAGGTGGCCGACCGGATGGTCATCGAACGCTATTCGCACGTGATGCACATCGTTTCCAACGTCGAGGGCGTGCTGAAGCCGGGACTCACCAGCATGGATGTGCTGCGGGCGGCGTTTCCCGCCGGCACCGTCAGCGGGGCGCCCAAGGTGCGCGCCATGGAGATCATCGACGAACTCGAACCGTCGCGCCGTGGTATCTACTCGGGTGCGGTGGGCTACATCAGCTTCCAGGACGACATGGACACCGCGATCGCGCTGCGCACGGCGGTGCTGAAGGACGGGACGCTCTATGCCCAGGCCGGCGGCGGCATCGTCCACGATTCCTCGCCCGAGGGCGAATGGCAGGAGACGCTGAACAAGCTGCGGGCGCTGATGCGTGCCGCAGAAATGGTGCAGCAAGGCCTGGACGAGGAGGCGTGAGATGAACCATCTTCGCTTGCGTCTGGCGTGCCATGGGTCGAGGGGGCGGTGATGACGACCCCCACGCTCACGTTGTTCGCTGCCCCCCGGGGGGGCGCATCATCGCCCTTCGGGCGGCCGGGCGGGCGGTGATCATGCTGCTCATGCTCGACAACTACGACAGCTTCACCTACAACCTTGTGCAGTACCTGGGCGAGCTTGGGGCGGATGTACACGTCCACCGCAACGACGCGATCACGCTGGACGATGTCGAGGCCATGGCCCCCGCGCAGATCGTCGTGTCGCCCGGTCCTTGCACGCCCAGCGAGGCCGGCATCTCGGTGCCGTTGATCCAGCGCTTCGCCGGGCGCGTCCCCATCCTGGGTGTGTGCCTCGGCCACCAAGCGATCGGCCAGGCCTTCGGCGGGCGCATCGTGCGTGCGCAACGCGTGATGCACGGCAAGATATCCCCGGTCACGCACGACGGTCATGGCGTTTTCACCGGCGTGCCCACGCCCTTTGCGGTCACGCGGTACCACTCGCTCGCCATCGAACGCGCGACGATGCCGGACGTGCTCGAGGTGACTGCCACAGCGGATGACGGCGAGGTAATGGGCGTGCGCCACCGGCAGCTTGCGGTGGAGGGCGTACAGTTTCATCCCGAGGCCATCCTCACCGAGCACGGCAAACGCCTGCTCGCGAACTTTCTCGGGGGAAACCGATGAACGCGATCCGGAGCTGGGCATCAGTGGGCATGCTGTGCGGAGTGGCAATGTCGGCGGCCATGGCAGGCGCGCTTGACGAGTGCGTCGTCAAGGGCGATCACGCGGTGGTGTCGCGCTGCCTGCTCGACGCCGAACGCGAGGCACAGGCTTCGCTCAACGCCGCCGAAGCCGCTGCCGGCACCCGCGCCCGCGAGCTCGATACGGTCACCGGGCGCCCGCGGGCCAATGCGGCGCTGGCGCGTTCGATGCGGGCCTTTGCCGAGTACCGCAAGATGCAATGCGAGTTCATCAAGGCCATGTATGCCAGCGGCAACGGTGCTGACCAGGGCATGCTGGCCTGCCGGATCGACCTGACGCGCCGCCGCCTGCGCGACCTCCAGCCCTGAAGCCAAGCCCACCCACCATGACCATCACTGCGCAGGAAGCGTTGCAACGAACGATCGAGCATCGCGAGATCTTCCACGACGAGATGCTGTCGCTGATGCGCCAGATCATGAGCGGCGAGGTCTCCCCGGTCATGATCGCCGCCCTGACCGTGGGCTTGCGCGTGAAAAAGGAAACGATCGGCGAGATCGCCGCGGCTGCGCAGGTGATGCGCGAGCTGGCCACGAAAGTGGAGGTGGCCGATCGCACCCATCTCGTGGACGTCGTGGGGACTGGCGGCGACGCCTCGCATACCTTCAACATCTCCACGGCGACGATGTTCGTCGCGGCGGCCGCCGGCGCGCACGTGGCGAAGCACGGCAACCGCTCGGTGTCGTCAAAGTCGGGCAGCGCCGATGTGCTCGAGGCGCTGGGCGCCAACATCATGCTGAAACCCGCGCAGGTGTCCGCCTGCATCGCCGAGACCGGCATCGGCTTCATGTTCGCGCCGAGCCATCACGCCGCGATGAAGCATGCGGCGCCGGTGCGAAAGGAATTGGGCGTGCGCACGATCTTCAACATCCTGGGGCCGCTGACCAATCCGGCCGGCGCGCCGCACCAGCTGATCGGCGTGTTCCACCCGGATCTCGTCGGCATCCACGTGCGCGTGTTGCAGCGGTTGGGCGCCGAGCATGCGCTGGTAGTCTACGGCAAGGACGGCATGGACGAAGTGTCGCTGGGCGCGGCCACGATGGTGGGCGAGCTCAAGAACGGCGAGATCCGCGAGTACGAGATCCATCCGGAGGATTTCGGTCTCTCCATGAAGTCGAATCGCGGCTTGAAGGTCACCAGCGCGCCCGAGTCGAAGGAGATGGTGCTGGAGGCGCTCTCCAACATCGATGGCACGCCGCGCGAGATCGTCATCCTCAACGCGGGTGCCGCGCTCTACGCGGCCAACGTGGCCAGCTCGATCGAGGACGGCATCGAGAAGGCGCGTGCCGCCATCGTGAGCGGCGCGGCACGTGGCAAGCTCGATGCGTTCGTGGCGGCCACGCAGCGGCTGGCGGCCGCAACCTGAATCACGGCATCAACCGCACCCACCCCAACAACAACGCACGGAGGCAGGGGCTTTATGGCCAGCGACATTCTGGAGAAAATCGTCTCGACCAAGGCCGAGGAAGTGATCGCGGCCCAGGTGGCGAAGCCCTATGCGGAGATCGCCCGCGCGGCCCGCGCCATGCCCCCGCCGCGCGGGTTTGCGCAGGCGCTGCGCACGCGCGTCACCGCGGGCCGGTCCGCCGTCATCGCCGAGATCAAGAAGGCCAGCCCCAGCAAGGGGCTGCTGCGCGAAGCCTTCGACCCGCCGGCCATCGCGCAAGCCTATGAGCGTGCCGGTGCGGCCTGCCTGTCGGTGCTGACGGACCGGCCGTTCTTCCAGGGCGCGCCCGAGTACCTGGTGGCGGCACGCGAGGCATGCGCGCTGCCGGCGTTGCGCAAGGAATTCATCATCGACGAGTATCAGGTTGCCGAGTCCCGCGCGCTGGGCGCCGATGCCATCCTGCTGATCGTCGCTGCGCTGGAGGATGCGCAGATGGCGGCGCTCGAAGCCGCGGCCATCGACTTCGGGATGGACGTGCTGGTGGAGATCCACGATGGCGCCGAGCTCGATCGCGCGCTTCGCCTCCAGACACCGCTCCTCGGGATCAACAACCGCAACCTGCGCAACTTCAGCGTCACGCTCGACACCACGTTCAACCTGCTGCCGCGCATTCCGGCGGATCGCCTCGTGGTGACGGAAAGCGGTATCCTCACGCGCCGGGACGTGTCGATGATGAAGGAGCGTGGCGTGCACGCCTTCCTGGTCGGCGAGGCCTTCATGCGAGCACCGGACCCCGGCGCGGCGCTCACTGCATTGTTCGATCCATCGGGGTCAGACACGTAACAATTCACACACTGGATCCCAGATGCGCGTCTTGTTCACACAATTGTTACGTATCTGACCCCGAGGGTACCGTGTCCGCCATCGTCGCCGACCACATCAGCAAGCACTGGACGACCGCCGAAGGCCAGGTGCGCGCGGTGGATGCGATCTCCTTCGCGTTCGATCCCGGCACGCTCAACGTGCTGCTGGGGCCGTCGGGATGCGGCAAGTCGACGACGCTGCGGCTGATTGCCGGGCTGGAAACGACCGACGGCGGCAGCATCGTGATCGACGACAAGGATGTCACCGCGCTGCCGCCCGCGCAGCGCAACATCTCGATGGTGTTCCAGAGTTATGCGCTGTTCCCGCACCTGTCGGTGGCGGAGAACATCCTGTTCGGCCTGCGCGTGCGCAAGGTGCCCGCCGATGCCTGCGCGACACGACTCGCGCGCGTCGCCGACATGCTGGGCCTGACCGCACTGCTCGACCGCAAGCCCTCGCAGCTCTCCGGGGGCCAGCAGCAACGCGTGGCTCTTGGTCGCGCGATCATCAACGAAGCCCCGGTGTGCCTGATGGACGAGCCGCTGTCGAACCTCGATGCGCAGTTGCGCGCCGAGATGCGGCAGGAGATCCGC
>JBBQEY010000249.1:0-4664 GCA_038321425.1 Burkholderiales bacterium
TCCGTTGCCCATGGAGCGCTGTAACCACCGCATCCGCCGTACAATCGGCACCGAGCCCGGGTGGTGAAACTGGTAGACACA
Organism: Burkholderiales bacterium; assembly: GCA_038321425.1. Lineage (GTDB taxonomy): Bacteria > Pseudomonadota > Gammaproteobacteria > Burkholderiales > Casimicrobiaceae > VBCG01. Next base: position 82 of record JBBQEY010000249.1, read on the forward strand.
AGGGACTTAAAATCCCTCGACCGCAAGGTCATGTCGGTTCAAATCCGGCCCTGGGCACCAGTTCCCTCGATGAGGAGATCGTGATGGCCACACGCGCGCCCCGTTCCTCGAAGGTGAAGGCCAAGCCGAGAGCCAAGCCTGCAAAGCCCGCCAACAAAGCGGCGCCGCCCAACCGCAACGTCGTTCCGGACAGCGTGGACTTCCGCGACAGGCCGTACATGCCGGTCATCGCGTTTGCACCACGGCCGACGTTGCCACCGCCAGCCGCCACCGTGCGGCCCCGCCTCAACCAGCACGACACCTCCGCCTGCACCGGCTTCGCGCTGGCCACCGCGCTACACGTGCTCACCGCGCGGCGCGATCGCCGGTTCGGCGGCACGGTGTCGCCGTACATGATCTACGCGATGGGCCGCCGCTATGACGAGTTCCGGGGCGAGGCGCCCGAAGGTGGGTCGTCACTGCGCGGCGTGCTGAAGGGCTGGTACAAGCACGGCGTTTGTGCGCAGCGCTTCTGGACGGCGCTCGACGAGCCGAGGCCGACCGGTCGCGCCGACTGGTGGGACGACGCGGTGCGCCGACCCTTAGGCGCGTACTACCGCGTCGATGCGCAGTCCGTGGTCGACATGCAGGTCGCGCTGAACGAAACGGGCGTGCTGGTGGCCAGTGGCCTTGCGCATGACGGTTGGCTCGAAGGCCTGCCGGCACAGCGCAAGAAGAAAACACTGCCGAGGGGCCAGAAATATTGGCGCATTCCGTATCCGTGGAAGGCGGATCCCGACGACGGTCACGCCTTTGCGCTGGTCGGCTATGACGCCGACGGCTTCATCGTGCAGAACTCGTGGGGCGATGGCTGGGGCACGAATGGCCTGGCCGTGCTCACCTACGAAGACTGGATCGAGCACGGCTTCGACTGCTGGGCGCCGCAACTGGGCGTGGTCACGCGCCGGCACGAACTGCACGCCACTGGCACGTCGCCGAAGCCCGGCGCCTCGTTCGGCGCACCCGGCTCGATCTTGCTCGACCTGCACGAGGTCTCGCCGCACGTGATCAACACCGGACGCAATGGCGAGCTGTCGCTGTCCGGCGAATTCAACACCCGAGCCACCGATCTCGACGAACTGGTGGGGCCGCGGCTCACGGCGTTTCGTGCGGAACGCGGGCTTTCCACCGGCGACAAGTTGGACGTCGCGCTCTACGCCCACGGCGGTCTCGTCGGCGAGCGCGATGCAGGCAAGTCGGCCAAGGACTGGATCGACGCCTTCAAGCCCGCCGGCATCTTCCCGATGTTCTTCTTCTGGGAGTCGGACTTCATGACCCTCCTGCGCGATCGCGTGATGAACGAACTGCGCAATCGCGGCGAGCTGCCGGCCGGCGGACCGCTGTCGTTCGTCGACGAATTCTGGAGTGACCGCGTCGAAGGCATTGCACGCGTGGCGGCGCGCTGGGCGTGGGACGACATGAAGACACGCGCCGATGCCGTGTCGGATCACGCTGCAGGCGGCGCGCGGATGCTGCTCGATCGGCTGACCCCGTTGCGATCACGGATACGCCTTCACCTCGTCGGCCATTCGGCCGGCGCCATTTTGCACGCGCGACTGTTGCAGGAACTGGTCGCCGATGGCTGGTCCGTGGAGTCGCTCAACTTGCTGGCACCGGCGATCACGGTCAGCCGATTCAACGCTTCAGTCGACCCGTTGCTGCGCGACGGCACCGTCAAGCGCACGTTGCAGGCCCACCTGACCGCCGAATGCGAGAACAACGAGAGCGGCGCAATGCGCGCGGCACTGCTGTACAAGCGCTCGCTGCTCTACCTGGTCGCGAATGCTTTCGAAGGCGAGCGCGGCGTGCCCGTGCTGGGCATGGAAAAATACTTCAACCGTGACGTTACGCCAACCCTGCCGCCCAACTTCAGCGTGCGGGTGGCGCCGTCGTCCGGCGCGTCAGGCGCGGTGCGGCACGGCGACTTCGACAATGACAAGAAGACGCGTGCCGCCGTGATCGCGCACATGCTGGGACAGGCGGTGCCTGCCCCCTGACGACGATCAGCGCTTCAATCCCGGCATGAACCGGGCGAAATCGCCCATCACCTTCTGCATCGACTCGAAGGCGTTGCCGCCGGAGCTGACCACGCCCTGCATCGCATTGATCACGTTCTGTGCCTGGCGCAGGTCGGGCATCATCGCCATGGCCGCCTTGGCTTCTTTCACGCCCGGCACGCCGGCCATCTGGCCTTCCATCATCGTGAAGAGATGCTTCTGCATGTCGACGATCATCTCGAACATCTGGCCCCAGTAACGCATCGCGCTTTCCATCGCTTCCTGCGACACGCTTTGCCCGGCCGCCATCAAGGCTTCCGGCGAACCGGCTTCCGCGGCGCGCTTGGCGGCCTTGTGGCCCATTGCACGGGCGGCCTCTTCACCCTCGAACTGATGCCGCCGCAGCTTGGCGGTGTTCTCCAGTGCCGCATTGATCACGTCGAGCGCCAGCCTGCTGTTGATCTTGTAGAGCTCGATGGCCTGGGCGGGCGTCATCATCCTGGCCATCTTCGCCATGTCGGCGGCGCCGGGCATCGCGCCCGGATCGAAGCCCGCGAAGGGGTTGGCACCTGCAAACGGGTTGGCGGCGCTGGCCTTGGGCGCGGCGGCCTTGGCAGGTCGCTTGGCGGCCTTCTTGGCAACACGCTTCTTGGCGGGGGCGGGCTTGGACTTGGCGGCGGGTGCTGCGCGTGACTTCGTTGCCATGGTGCGCTCCTGGTGGGTGAACGAACGTGACGAGAGTGATCAAACCCCCAATTGCGCAGCGCGTCAAGCGGCATTGCAGCGTCGACGTATGCCTTTGGAAGCGTCGTGCTGCACATGTTAGGATTTATGGCTTCGCCAACAGCTACGGAAATCTCGGATGAAGCATTTCGCGGTGTGGGTGCAGTTCGATGTGAAGCCAGGCCTCCTGCTGGCGTTTCTCGACGCGGCGCGACTCGACGCGAAGGGGTCGGTAGACAACGAACCCGGATGTCATCGCTTCGACATCATGCAGGACCCGGACGTGGCCAACCGTGTCTACTTCTACGAGGTGTACCAGGACGAAGCCGCCTTCGCCGCCCACCGCGAGATGCCGCATTTCAAGACCTACGCCACCACGACCGAACCGATGATCGCCGCCAAGACGGCGCTGCGGATGCCGGTGGAAGCACAGCACAAATAACCGCATGCCGGCGGCGTGCGCCGGTCTTTCTGGTTGGAACACGACCCATGTCGGATCTGAAGCAACGTTTCGGGCGCCCGTTGCGCCTTGGCATCATCGGTGGCGGCCCCGATGCATGGATTGGCCGCATGCATCGCGGCGCGGCCGAGATGGACGGCTGGTGGCGCGCCGTGGCGGGCGTGTTCTCGAGCGATGCCGCCCGGTCGCGTGCGGGCGGCGCAGCGATGGGCTTCGACCCGGCGCGCAGTTACGGCACGGTGGATGAAATGCTCGCGGAGGAAGGGAGGCGCGCCGACGGCATCGACGCCGTGGCGATCATGACGCCGAATGACACGCACTACCGGTTTGCCGCAGCGGCACTTGACGCCGGTCTCGACGTGGTCGGCGACAAGCCGGTGACGCACGACTTCGCGCAGGCCGCCGATCTCGTGGCTCGCGCGCGTGCCAAGGGCCGTATCTTCGCGATCGCGCACGGCTATGCCGCGTACCCGATGACCCGCTATGCCCGCCATCTGGTGCGCGAAGGCGCCATCGGGTCGCTGCGCCTCGTGCAGGTCGAGTACATCCAGAGCGGCATGGCGTTAAAAGTGGAGGATGGTCCGCAGAACAACCGGTTCAAGTGGATCCTCGACCCCCAGCGCAGTGGCTTGGCGCTGGTGATGAGCGCGATCGGCACGCATGCGCAGCACCTCGCGTCGTTCGTCAGCGGCAAGAACGTGGCACGCGTGGTGGCCGACGTCGGCACGTTGGTGCCCGGCCGCCAGGTCGTCGATTACGTCGCCGCGCTGATGAAGATGGAAGGCGGCAGCCGCGGCAACTTCACGGTGACGCAGGCGGCGGCCGGTGGCGAGAACGACATCCGGCTGCGCATCTATGGCGACCAGGGGATGCTCGACTGGAATCATCGCAATCCCAGCTACCTCCGCGTGCAGATGCAGGGCGAGGCCGTGCGCGAAGTCAGCCGCGGCGACGCGAACCTGCCTCCCGAGATCATCGCCGCGGGCCGCACGCCCCGCGGGCACCCGGAAGGCCTGCGCGAGGCCTTCGCCAACATCTACGCCGAGGCCGCGCAGGACCGGATGGCGCGGTCGCTGGGCGAGAAGCCTCTTGACCTGCCCTACCCGCGCATCGAGGAAGCCGCGCACACGATGGCGTTCATCGAAGCATGTGTCGCGTCGCAGGCCAGCGGCGGCTGGGTGGATGTGGAGAAGCTTCCTTAAACGCGGCCTCCGAAAACGCGGCCTCCGTGCATGTGGCCTCTGTAGGCGAGACTTCAGTCTCGCATGCATGCGAGGTTGAAACCTCGCCTACAAACGCCGCATGGCTTTCGTAACCGTGGCCTCCGTAACCGATGCCTCTGTAGGCGAGACTTCAGTCTCGCA
>JBBQEY010000250.1:0-4660 GCA_038321425.1 Burkholderiales bacterium
GGGGCTTCGATACCTTCGACATTCCCCGCCATTTCATCCTGCCCGTCGTGCTGGCTTTTTGCGTGGTCGGTGTGTTCGCGTCGAACAGCCGCATGGCCGAGGTCGTGTTCATGCTCGCCTTCGGTGGCCTCGGTTTCCTCATGGAGCGTGCCATGGCACCCATCGCGGCGATGTCCCCACCGGCCACGACTGAAAGTCCAGGACCAAGCCGAGTCACGGAGAAATCCCTTTGCACACCGAATTTCATGGCATCTATCCGATGCTCTACACGTTTTATGACGAAACCGGCGCGCTCGAACGCGGTGCCTTCGAACGGCAGATCGAAGCTTGCATTGCCGGCGGCGTGCACGGCATTGCGCTGCTGGGTATTGTCGGCGAATACAACAAGCTCGACGTGCGCGAGAAGATGTTGATCGTCGAGTGGACGATGGAGGCCGTGCGTGGGCGGCTGCCCGTCGCGGTCACGGTGAGCGAGCAGAGCGAACGCGGGCAAATCGACTTCGCGCGGGCCGTCGCCTCGCTCAAGCCGGATTGGCTGATTCTGCAACCTCCGGCGATTCGCAACGTCCCTGAGCGCGAATTCGTCCGGCTTTTCGGCGCGGTGGCGGACCAGGTCGATCTGCCGATCGCGATCCAGAACAATCCCGTCAACCTCGACATCGTGCTTTCGCCCGCTGCCTTGGTGCAACTCAATCGCAGCCATCCGAACGTGTGCCTTCTCAAGGGCGAAGGTCCGATCCTGTACGTCCGCCGCCTGCTCGACGAGACCCACGGCGCCTTCCGCATCTTCAACGGCCGGGGCGGGCTCGAATTGCCAGCGAGCGTGCGCGCCGGATGCGTCGGCCTCATTCCTGCGCCCGAAGTGGCCGATGTCCTGGCGCGCTGCTGGGACCTGCTGTGCGCGGCCGACGCCGCATCGGTGCGCGAAGGCGAGCGGCTGCACCGCGATCTGCTGCCGTTGCTGACCTATGTGATGGCCTCGCCCGAACACATGCTGTGCTACGGGCGCCGACTGTTTGCGACGCGGGCTTCCATCGCGCCGGTTCATCCACGCCATCCGTGTGTGATGCCCGAGTCATTCGGCATCGAACTGCTCGACCACCTGGCCGCCGACTTCCCCGCGATCGCCGGTCGCGCATGAGCGTGACCGCGGTGCTCGTCGTCGGCGTTATCGGTCTTCTCATCGGCACGGTGGGGCTTGGGGGCTTCCTGATGGTGCCCGCGCTGCTCCTTCTCGAAGGGGCAACCATCCGGCAAGCGGTGATCGTGGCCGCGATCGCTTTTCTGGCGTCCGGGCTCGTGTCGCTGGCGCGATGGTGGCGGCGACCGGCGTTTGCGCTGCGCGAGCACCGCGCATTTCTGGCGGGGACGGCGCCGGGCGCGGTCCTGGGCGCAATGGCCGTGGGCGCGGTGATGGAAAGTGTGCTTGCCATCGTCATCGCCGTTGCCTTCGCATGCGCCGGGTTGGCGGAATGGATGGGACTGCCGCGCACTTCCGGCGGGTCATCGAGGAAACCCGCAGGCGCCGCCATCGGTGGCGCCACCGGCTTCGCCTCCGCGCTGACTGGAACCTCGGGCCCGATGGTCGCGATGCCATTGCTCGCCTGGCGGGGAATGTCGATTCGCGAACGCATTGCGTTGGCGCAGATCGCGCAGGTTCCGATCGCGCTGGGTGCGACCCTCGCATTCCTGAGCTTCAGCGAGATTCCTTGGCGACTCGCGTTGCTGTCGAGTGCAGCGCTGTGTGCGGGCATGCTTGCGGGCATGCGGTTCACGCCGTTGCTGGGAGCCCATTGGCTGCGTCGCGTCGCGGCCGTCCTGATGGTCGCCGCCGCTTTGGGCGTGCTCGCGACGATGCGTGGATGGGCCGCGTGACGTTCGACGGCGCCGATCCTGCCTTCACTGTCGCCGAAGTGCGCAGCGTTTGCGTGCGCGCGCCGGGACCGGACTATTGGCAGGGCTTTCTGAAGCGCGACGCGAGCACGCGGGAAACGCGCCGCTTCCAGTTTTCTCCACCGTGGCGCACCGTCTATGCGCGGGAAGTCGAGTCCGCGCTGGTCAGGGTTCGCCTGGCCGACGGCACGGTCGGATGGGGCGAAGCCACCTGCCCGGTGGCGCCCGAAGTCATCTGCACGCTGATCAACGGCTTCTTCGCCGAACTCGTCGAGGGACAAGCCTTCGCGTCCGTCGCGACGCTGGTCGACTTCGTCTACGACGCGCAGCGCTGCCGTGGCTACCACGCAGGTCACTATCAGGACGCCGCGGCCGCGCTCGACATCGCGCTGCACGATGCGCTCGCCAAGCGTGCGGGGTGCCCGGTGAGCGCGCTGTTCGCCGCCGCCCCTGCGACGACGCTTCCTTGCTACCTGTCGGGCGCGCGGGCGCCTTCACGGGAAGAGCGCATCACCGTAGTGCAGCAGTGGCTCGCCAGCGGATCACGGGCAGTGAAGCTCTTCCTGCGCGGCGATCTTGCCGCTGATCTCGACGAGTTCGCAGCGCTGCGCAGTGCAGTCCCGCAAATCGACTGGTGGGCCGTCGACGCGCTGTGGACCTACGGCGCCCCTGCGCTGGCGACCGAGGCGAAGCGGGCGTTCGGTGCGCTGGGAGTCGCATGGCTCGAATGCCCGATGCTCCCCGAGGATCTCTCTGGCCACACGGCGCTGCGCGCGCATCATGGCGCGCCCGTCGCGCTGGGCGAGCATTTTCGCACGGACATACAAGTGGCACCGTGGCTCGAAGCACGCGCCGTCGACATTCTCCAGCCGGACATCGGACGCACCGGCTTCGTCATGGGTGGGCGGATGCTTGCGCACGCTTCGGCCTGCGGAATTGCCGCGACGCCGCATATGGGTGGCGCCCTCGACATCATGCAGGCCGCCACGCTGCATTTCGCCGCGGCGGGCGCTGCGCGGCTGCCATGCGAGTATCAGCAGGGACTGGCTCATCGCCTTCCCGCAGCAATCCGTTCGCATTGGAAGGTGGGCCCGCAGGGATTCGAGATGCCGGCAGTCCCGGGCCTCGGGATCGAGGTCGACGAGGACGCGCTGCAAAAGTTCATTGTCTGACCACGCAAGGCGCAAGCATGGCTTTCGCGCTCTGCCCGGTGCCGACGCGCGCCACTGCGCCCGAGCGGCAATGTCAATGCGAAGGCGTGCCCGTCGCGGTCTGCGCCGATTTCGCGCCGCGCTCGAGCGCGGCGTTGATCTCAGCGCCGATCAGCAGCACGAGCCCAACGATGTACAACCATAGAATCAGGATGATTACCGCGCCGATGCTTCCATAGATCGCGCTGTAAGAGCTGAAGTGTGTTGTATAGACCGAGAAGCCGTACGAGGCGGCGATCAGCAGCGTCATGGCCACGACAGTTCCAGCCGAGAAGAAGCGGAAGCCTTGATTGCGGTTAGGGCCCACGTAGAAGACAACCGAGAACGCGAGCATCAGCGCGAGCACGATGACGACCCAGCGGAATATCTGGAACAACATCAGTAGTGCCTCGCTCAACCCGAAGCGATCGCCAAGCCACGTTTCGATCACGCCGCCCAGCACCACGAGGGAAAACGCGGCCAGGACCAGCACGCCGAAGAGAAGGGTCAGCCCGAGCGCAGTGGCGCGCGCACGGACGAAAGGTCGTTGCTCGTCCACCTCGTAGACGATATTGAGCTGTTGCATCACGGCGTACATGCCGGTGGACGCTGACCAAAGCGCCACGACAAGGCCGATGGACAGAAGACCGCCGCTACGCTTGCCCGTTACTTCTTGCACGACGTCGGCGAAGAGCGAGGTGGCGCCCGACGGGAGCGCCTGCGCCAGAAAGTTCATGATGGCCTCCCCGACGCGCGGGATCGGCAGGTAGGGCACGAGCGCCATCAGGAAGATCATGGCGGGAAAGATCGCAAAAATGAAGTAGAAGGCGAGCGCGGCCGCCCCGTCTAAGACATTGTCGGCCTGCGCCTTCGCGTACACGCGCGTCAGGAACCCGATGATCGGCCACCGTTTCGCCATCGCGCCAAGGCTGAATCGCGGGGCGTCGCCTTCGCTCATGGTCCGTCACTCGGACTGCGCGCGACGCCGCGGTGCGGGACCCGCTGCGATGGCGAGAGCCATGTTGTCGACCGCGGCCGGCGCATGCGGGATGCATTCGACACGATGGGCAAGGGCACACCTATAGGCTCGAGCACAGCGACTCCTCGAGGACCGAAGACGCAATTCATGGGCCGCTGCCTTGCAGCTCGCAGGGCGACCAGTCGACGCGTCGGGGCCCGGGTCATGATGTGCTGAATTTTACTTCAGCTCTCCAGACCGCCCGGCTTATCGCTCGATGCCCAGGTGAACGACTCTATCCACCCGCCGAATGGTAATGCGCCTCCCGGCCGTTTTTTCAGTGTGTAGGACTCGCGGCGACAATGGATCGCGCGTGGGGCCGACTATCGGAGTTCACGGCAGCGCGAGAGACTTCAAGCACAGTGGTACGACACGGGACACGGTACTCGGCCCAGTGCCTTCGTGCCAGAACTGAACCCAAGGACGGGAGACACGATGGCGACCAAGCAGAATGTTCACGGTGAGGGCAACTACGAAGCGACGCGTCAATTCAACAAGGCCAGCAAGAAGTTCGTTGATTCCGGCCGGGTGGAGCAGGCGGCGGGCGATGCGGCGCCCA
>JBBQEY010000251.1:0-4638 GCA_038321425.1 Burkholderiales bacterium
CGAGGCGCCCCCAGTTGAAGCTGCGCGTGTTCGACTCGACCGCCTGGCCATTCAATTCGATGGCCTTGAGGATCGCCTGTTCCGATAGCGGGATCAGGCCGCGCTGGAACGCATAGCCGACCATGAACAGATTGGTCGCGATGGAGTCGCCCATCAGACCCGTGGCCAGCTTGCTGGCGTCGAGGAATTCGGCATCGCCTGCGCCGACGGAATCCTTGATCTCCTGCTCCATCGAACCCAACGGGAACTTGAGGTCGGGCTCGCGCGTGAATTGCGCCGGCATCACCATCGCGGTGTTCACCAGCGCACGGGTCACGCCCTTCTGCATCTTGGCCAGCGCCTCATACCCGACACTGGTGATGATGTCGCAGGCCAGCACCAGCGAGGCCTCGCCCGCGGCGATGCGCGTGGCGAAGAGCTTCTCCGGCGTATTGGCGATGCGCACATGCGACACCACGGCGCCGTTCTTCTGCGCGAGGCCGGTCATGTCGAGCACGCTGCAACCCTTGCTTTCCAGATGCGCGGCCATGCCGAGCAGTGCGCCGATGGTGACCACGCCGGTGCCGCCGATGCCGGTGACGAGAATGCTGTAGGGCTCTGTCGCGTCCGGGATCACCGGCGCGGGCAGGTTGGAGAAGTCCCCACCTTCCGCTTTTTTCGGCTTGCGCAGGCTGCCGCCTTCGACCGTGACGAACGACGGGCAGAAGCCCTTCACGCACGAGAAGTCCTTGTTGCACGCGGATTGATCGATCGTGCGTTTGCGGCCGAACTCGGTTTCCACCGGGGCCACGGCCACGCAGTTGGACTGCAAGCCGCAATCGCCGCAGCCTTCGCAGACCAGCTCGTTGATGATCACGCGCTGGTTGGGGTCGGGGAACGTGCCGCGCTTGCGCCGCCGCCGCTTCTCGGCCGCACACGTCTGGTCGTACAGCAGCACCGTGCAACCGGGAATCTCGCGCAGCTCGCGCTGTGCCGCATCGAGTTCGTCGCGATGATGGATGCGAATGTCGCTGCTGTAGTAGCCGCTCGGATACTTGTCCGGCTCGTCGGTGACGACGATGATCCGCTTCACACCTTCGGCCGCGACCTGCTTTGCAATGTCACCTGGCGACAGCGGGCCGTCGAAGGGCTGGCCGCCGGTCATCGCCACAGCGTCGTTGTAGAGGATCTTGTAGGTGATGTTCACTTCGGCCGCCACCGCCGCGCGGATGGCGAGGATGCCGCTGTGATAGTAGGTGCCGTCGCCGAGGTTGGCGAAGATGTGCTTTTCGTCGGTGAAGGGCGCCTGACCGATCCACGTCACGCCTTCGCCGCCCATGTGCGTGAACTCGGACGTGTTGCGGTCCATCCAGATCGCCATCACGTGGCAGCCGATGCCGGCGGTGGCGCGGCTGCCATCGGGCAGCTTGGTCGACGTGTTGTGCGGGCAACCCGCGCAGAAATAGGGCTGGCGCACGAGGCCGCTGCCGGGCGTTTCCAGCGCGGCTTCCTTGGCGTTGATCCATTCCACGCGCGCGCGAATCTTGTCCATCGTGCGCGGATGAAGATCGAGGCGCTCGATGCGCTTGGCGATCACGCGCGCGATCATCGCGGGCGTCAACTCCCCCTTCGCCGGCAGCAGCCAGTCGCCGTGCGGGCGCACCCATTCGCCCTTTTCGTCGAACTTGCCGATCACCCGCGGGCGCATGTCGTCGCGCCAGTTGTAGAGCTGTTCTTTCAGCTGGTACTCGACGACCTGCCGCTTTTCCTCGACCACGAGGATTTCCTCGAGGCCTTCGGCAAACTGCCGTACGCCCTCGGGTTCCAATGGCCAGGGCATTGCGACCTTGAACACCCGCAGACCCATGTCGGCGGCGTCCTGCTCGGTGATGCCCAGGTCTTCCAGCGCCTGGCGGACGTCCTGGTAGCTCTTGCCGGAAGTCGCGATGCCGAGCCGCGGCTTGGGCGAATCGATCACCACCTTGTTCAGTTGATTCACGCGCGCGTAGTGCAGTGCTGCGTAGATCTTGTAATCCTGCATCCGGGCTTCGGTATCGAGAAATCCATCGGGCCAGCGGATGGAGACGCCATCCGGCGGCAGCGGGAAGTCATCGGGGATGATGATCTGCGTGCGCGCGGGGTCTACGTACACGGACGACGAGCTTTCCACCGTGTCGGCCACGCACTTGAATCCCACCCAGCAGCCGGAGTAGCGCGACATCGCCCAGCCATGCAGGCCAAGGTCGAGGATTTCCTGCACCGACGACGGGTAGAGCACCGGCATCATCGCCGCCGAGAACATGTGATCCGATTGATGCGGCACCGTCGACGACTTCGCCGCATGATCGTCACCCGCCAGCACCAGCACGCCGCCGTGCTTCGAGGTACCCGCCATGTTGGCGTGCTTGAACACGTCGCCGCAGCGGTCGACGCCGGGGCCTTTGCCGTACCACATCGCAAAGACGCCATCGACCTTCGCGTCCTTGTGCAAATTGAGTTGCTGCGTGCCCCAGATGGACGTCGCGGCCAGGTCTTCATTCAGTCCTGGCTGGAATTTGATGTTGGCGCGGTCGAGGTACTTCTGCGCCTTCCACAGCGACTGGTCGAGGGCACCAAGCGGCGAGCCGCGGTAGCCGGAGACGAAGCCGCCGGTGTTGAGGCCCGCGAGCTGGTCGCGTTGCCGCTGCAGCATCAGCAGGCGGACAAACGCCTGCGCGCCATTCAGGTAGACGCGGCCGGAATCGAGCTCGTACTTGTCGTCGAGCTTGACGTTGCGCAGCGCGGGGGAAGGGGGTGCAGCAACCACAGTGGCCATTGGGGACTCCGCAAAATTCGTGATTTTGGAGAAGGCTTGCAAAGCAACGACTTGTGGCCGTATTTCTGACACGCCTTCGGCAGAAGGCGCGCATTCTACCTGTGTTTGCGTGCCACCGGGCATTTGGCACCTTGCAGTTTACGCGTCGCTAATTAGGTTCCGCGTTCCGCCGCCTTTGTAGAATAGCGATCCTATCTCGTACCCGGCCGCCCATGAGCACGCTGCTTGAAGCCATAGAAATCGAAACCGCGCCGAACCCGGACGCCACCGTGATCTGGATGCATGGCCTGGGGGACAGCGGCCATGGCTGGTCGGAAGTGGTGCCCGGGCTCGGTCTTCCGTCGTCGCTGCGCGTGCGCTTCCTGTTCCCGCATGCGCCCGCCATGCCGGTGACGATCAACAACGGCCACGTGATGCCGGCCTGGTACGACTTTACCGACACCGACATGAAGAACCGTGCCGATCTGCCCGGTGTGCGCCGGTCGCAGGCGCGGGTGGAGGCACTGATCGATCGTGAACGCACCCGCGGCGTTGCGGACGCCCGCATCGTGCTGGCGGGCTTCTCGCAGGGCGGGGCGATCGCGCTCTACGTGGGGCTGCGTCACGCGCAGCGCCTGGCCGGCCTCGTGGCGCTGTCGACCTACCTGATCGATGGCGAAGCGCTGGTCGCGCAGGCCACGCCGGCCAACCGCAATACACCGATCTTCATGGCCCACGGCACGCGGGACCCGGTCGTTCGGCTGGCGTGGGCGGAAGCCTCGCGTGCCACGCTGGACGCGGCGGGCTGGAAGGTGGAATGGCGTACGTGGCCGATGGAACACTCGGCGGTGATCGAGGAGATCGCCGCGGTCGGCACGTTCCTGTGCCGGGTACTGGGCGCGCCACCTCGCGCCTGACGACAGGTCGGCGCGCGTCACGTGTCGCCGGCGTCCTCGCCATCCTTCACCGGCGGCTTAATCCGCTGCGGCACGAAGCCGCGGCGCACGAGGCCGTCGCGCAGCAGGAATTCCACCTGCGCGTTGACGCTGCGCAACTCGGTCTGGGCGAGCCGCTCGACCTCGGCCCACAACGCCGGGTCGACCCGCAGCAGGAAGGCTTTCCGGGCTGTCATCGTCGACGCCATGGCCTTGGCAGGTCAGGTGTAGAGCGTGCCGGTGTTGATCACCGGCTGGACGTCGGAGTCCGAGCACAGCACGGTCATCAGGTTCGACACCATGGCGGCCTTGCGCTCGTCATCGAGGTCGACGACTTGCTTCTCGGAGAGCTCGCGCAGCGCCATCTGCACCATCGAGACGGCGCCGTGCACGATCTTCGAGCGCGCCGCAATGATCGCTTCGGCCTGCTGGCGCCGCAACATCACCTGCGCGATCTCGGCGGCGTAGGCAAGGTGCATCAGTCGTGCTTCCTCGACCACGACGCCGGCCTGTTCCAGCCGCGCCTGCAGCTCGCGCACCAGCGCCTTGGTGACCACATCGGCGCTGCCCAGCAGCGTGGGTTCGGCGGTGACGTCCTGACCTTCCTCGGCGTCATACGCGAACGAGGAGGCCAGGTGGCGCACGGCCGCTTCGCTTTGCACCTTGACGAACATGTCGTAGTCGTCGACATCGAAGGCGGCCTTGGCGGCATCGTCGACGTGCCAGACGACCACCGCCGCGATGTCGATCGGATTGCCGCGCTTGTCGTTCACCTTGAGCCGCTCGCCAGTGAGGTTGCGGGCGCGCAGCGAGATCTTCCGGCGCGAGTAGAACGGGTTGGTGGCGCGCAGGCCCGGCGTGCGGCTGGTCCCGCGATAGGCGCCGAAGAGCTGCAGGATGGCCGCCTCGTTGGGCTGCAACGTGTACAGG
>JBBQEY010000252.1:0-4550 GCA_038321425.1 Burkholderiales bacterium
CCGGACAAGCCGTTCTTCATGTACTACTGCCTGGGCGCGGGGCACGCGCCGCATCACGTCGAGCCGGCGTGGATCGAGAAGTACCGCGGCACGTTCGACCACGGCTGGGACAGGTGGCGCGAAGAAGTATTCGCGCGGCAATTGGCGATGGGCATCGTGCCGCCGGGGACGACGCTTTCGCCGCGGCCGCTGTGGGTAAAAGCGTGGGATTCGCTGAGTGCCGACGCGCAGAAACTCTACGCCCGGCAGATGGAAGTGTATGCAGGCTTCCTCGAGCAGACCGATCATCACATCGGGCGCGTGCTGGACTTCCTCGAGCGGCTGGGTGAGCTCGACAACACGCTGGTGATGCTGGCCTCCGACAATGGCGCCTCCGCCGAAGGCGGCGAGCACGGCTCGTTCAACGAGAACCAGTTCGCCAACCGCGTGGAACCCACGATCGAGGAGAACCTGAAGCACCTCGACCAGTGGGGTAGCGTGAAGTCATTCCCCAACTATTCGTGGGGCTGGGCGTGGGCGGGCAACACGCCGCTGCGGCGCTGGAAGCGCTACCTGCATCAAGGCGGCATGAGCGATCCGCTGATCGTGCACTGGCCGAGAGGCATCGCCGCGCGCGGCGAAGTTCGCGACCAGTACGTGCACGTCGTGGATGTAACGCCAACGATCCTCGAAGCATTGGGGCTGACGCCGCCGGCACACCTGAATGGCGTGACGCAGCGGCCGTTGGAAGGCGTCAGTTTCGCGCACAGCTTCAACGATGCCGCCGCGCCCACCAAGAAGGAAGCCCAGTACTACGAGATGATCGCGTCCCGCGCATTGTGGGCCGATGGCTGGAAGGCCGTGGTGGAGCAGCCGCAGGGCGACCCGCTCACCGACGAGATGCTGGCGCAGCAGAAGTGGGAGCTCTATCACGTTGCCACCGATTTCTCCGAGTGCGACAACCTCGCCGACAAGCATCCAGAGAAACTTGCGGAGTTAGTCGAGCGCTGGTGGATCGAGGCCGGCAAGTACAACGTGCTGCCGCTCGATTCGCGAATGCAGTTGCGGATGGGCGAGCGCAAGCCCAGCACGGCGCCCACCGGCAATCACTTCGTGTACTACCCGGGTGGCGCGCCGCAGTTCGAGTACACGGCGGTCAACGTGAAGAATCGCTCGCACACGATCGCGGCGGAAATCGACATACCGCCCGGCGGCGCGGAAGGCGTGCTGCTCGCGCATGGCAGCTGGTTTGCCGGTTACTCGCTCTACGTCAAGGATCGGCGGCTCGTCTACGCGCACAACCACCTCGGCCTCGCCGAGTACCGCATCACGTCCACCGAGGAACTGCCCACCGGCAAGATGACGCTCAAGTTTCATTTCGCGCGCACCGGAGAGCACCAGGGCGACGGCACGCTCTACGTCGGCGACAAGGTGATCGGCCGCGGGCACATCCCGCAAACGGTGCCGCATGTGATCGAGACCTCCGGTGAAGGCCTGTGTTGTGGTTACGACAGCGGCCTGCCGGTCACCGACGACTATCGCGCTCCATTTCGCTTTACCGGACACATTCAACACGTGAAAGTCGATATCGGCGATGCCCCCGGGGCCGACCCGGAAGCGCTGCTGCGCACGGCAATGACGGATCATTGAGTCCATTTGCACAATGCCATCGACCAAAAAGCGCTTCCCGGTATTTCGGCTTCTCGGTATTTCGGCTTCTCGGTATTCCGGCTTCTCGGTATTCCTGCTTCTCGGTATTCCTGCTTCTCGGTATTCCTGCTTCTCGGTATTCCTGTAGGCGAGGCTTAAGCCTCGCAGGGTTGATGCCGCGCCATACCCGCGAGGCTGTAGCCTCGCCGACGATGCCGACGTCACCAACGTCACCCACGATGCAGACGTTACCAACGATACCAATGCTGCGATCACGATTTGGAGAACGACGATGAAGAGAATTCTTTCTGCGCTGTTGCTGGCGACCGCGGCAGTGATGGGGGCCGCGCCGGCGCTCGCGCAGCCGTTTCCGTCGAAGCCGATCAAGCTGATCGTGCCGTATCCCGCGGGTGGCAACACTGACATCGTCGCGCGTATCTACAGCCAGAAGCTGGCCGAGCGCTTGGGGCAGCCGGTCGTGATCGACAACCGCGGCGGCGCGGCGGGCGCGCTCGGCATGGCGGTGGCGGCCAAGTCGCCCAATGACGGCTATACACTGGTGGTGGGCGACCTCGGCACGATGGTGATCGCACCCATCGCCAATCCCAACGCCGGCTACACGCAGAAGGACCTGGCACCCATCAGCTTCGTGGCATCGGTGTCGATCGTCGTCTCGGCCAACCCCAAGTCGCCGGACGTCACCTTCGCCGACTTCCTCGCCCGCGCGAAAGCCCAGCCGGGTAAGCTCACCTACGGCACGGGAGGCATTGGCGGACCCGCACACCTGGCCTTCGAAATGCTGCGCTCGATGACGGGCATCGACATCCTGCACGTGCCGTTCAAGGGCGGCGCGCAAGCAATCACCGGCCTATTGGGCGAACAGATCGACATTGTCGTCGACGGCACCGCGATGGCGCAGGTCAAGGCGGGGCGCCTGAAGGCCCTTGCTGTCACCGGCCCGCGCCTGCCCGCCATCCCCGACGTGCCCAGCATGGGCGAGACCGTCAACGGCTACAGCTTCACCAACTGGTGGGGCTTCTTGGCGCCTGCCGGCGCCCCCGCCGACGCGATCAAGCGCATCAATGAGGAACTGACTGCCATCGCCGCGATGCCGGATGTGCGCGACCGCCTGCGCGATCTCGGCCTGGCCGCGCAGAGCAGCACGCCCGCGCAATTCGCCGACCTGATCCGCACCGAGACCGACAAGGTCACCAAGATCGTGAAGGACGCGAACATCAAGTTCGAATAATTGGACTGGCTGTGAGAACCCAAAGTACCCCATGACCGACACCGCCGAACGCCCGCCCCTGCCCGACCGCCTGTGCGTGAACCCACGCAGCCCCCACTATGTGGCCGCCGTGTTCGAGCACGACATCGGCATCCGCTTGAACGACAAGGAAAGGAAGGATGTGGAGGAGTACTGCATCAGCGAAGGCTGGGTCAAGGTGCCCGCCGGCAAGACGGTTGACCGCAAGGGGCAACCGATGCTGATCAAGCTCACGGGCAAGGTCGAGGCCTTCTACCGGTAGGCGCGGTTACACCTTCAATCCGGGCCGGGGGTCCACAACCGCCGCCAACCGTCGTGACCCAGGCGCCGCAACGTCTCGATGTTTCGCTCATAGATGGCAGACGCATCGGGGAACGCGGCGACGGCGCGGTCGAGGCTGGCCTCGCGCAACAGGTGCAACATCGGGTGCGGCGAACGGTTGGTGCAGTTGTCGATGGCGTCCGGTGCATTGTCGGCAAATTCATAGGCCGGGTGGAAGCTCGCGATCTGCAGCGTACCTTCAAGCCCCAGTTTCCGGAGCAGCGCATCGGCCTCGCGCAGGAAGAAGTGAAAGTCGATGAAGTCCGTCATCGCCCGGGGATGGATCAGCAGAGTGGTCTCGATCGCCTCGGGCTTCGCCCGGTCCAGCCCTTCGAGTTCGCGCTGCAATTCCGCTCGCAAGTCCTCAGTGGTCGCCGCCGCCGTCACCGCATAGCGGATCTGCCGCTTGACGTGCACGGCCTTGGCAAACGGGCACAGGTTGAGGCCGATCACCGCCACTTCCAGCCAGTGTCGCGTGGACGCGATGACAGCAGCGTCGGTCGCCGCATCCTCGAACGGGATCAGGACATCGCTCATGCTTGATGGTACAAGCATCCGCATGCACACGATATCGACAAGCGGGTTCATCCGCGCCGCGATGGCCGGCGCGACGATCATGGTCATGACGCTGACGGCCAATGCGGCCGTACTCGGTACTGGCTACTGGCACACCAACGGCCACCGCATCGAAGACAGCGCCAATCAGCCGATTCGCCTCGCCGGCATCAACTGGTTCGGCCTTGAAACGAGCAACTTCGCCCCGCACGGCCTTTGGGTCCGCGGCTACAAGTCGATGCTCGACCAGATCAAGGCGCAGGGCTACAACACGATCCGCCTGCCGTACAGCAACCAGTTGTTCGACGCCGGCAGCACCCCCAACGGCATCGACTTCTCGCAGAACGCGGACCTGGCCGGCCTGACCGGGCTGCAGATCATGGACAAGATCGTCGCGCACGCCGGCGAGATCGGCTTGCGCATCCTGCTCGACCGGCATCGTCCCGACGCCGCCGGGCAATCCGAACTCTGGTACACCGCGCAATACGACGAAGCGCGCTGGATCCGTGACTGGACGATGCTCGCCGCACGCTACGCGGGCAACGCCGCGGTGATCGGCGCCGACCTGCACAACGAACCGCATGGCGCCGCCTGCTGGGGCTGCGGCGACCTCGCGCGGGACTGGCGGCTGGCCGCCGAACGCGCCGGCAACGCGATCCTCGCCGTCAATCCGGACTGGCTGATCATCGTCGAAGGCGTGGAGAGCCACGGCGGACAGAACTACTGGTGGGGCGGCAACCTGGCCGGCGCTGGTGCCGCGCCGGTGCGGCTCAACGTC
>JBBQEY010000253.1:0-4518 GCA_038321425.1 Burkholderiales bacterium
CGTGGGCAGCGTGGTGGGCAGCTGGGGGCAGCGGACCAGCTCGGCGTTCCACACCGGCAGGTACGGATGCGTGCCGCGACCGTCGGAGCAGTAGTCGAAGCCCAGCCGCTGCGTGAAGCGCATGGCGTGCACATTCATCTGCCAGCCGGCGGCGCCGTGCGTGCGCGGGGGCTCGCGCAGGATGTCCGTGTAGCGCTCGCACGCGCGACGCATTTCGTCGAGCGTCCATTGCGCGTCGGCCTGCGCCACGCCGTCCTGCCAGCGGATGTGGTCCCAGCAGTGCACGCCTGTCTCGTGACCGGCATCGCGGACACCCTGCAGCACGTCCGCGGCGCGGCGGCCGATATCCGGGCCCGGCAGCACGGTACCGTAGAGCAGCGTCTTCACTCCGTAGTGCTTCACGACGGACGTGCGGCGCACCTTGCCCAGGAATCCGGTGCGGAACACGCGCTTGATTGCGCGGCCGGTGTGGTCGGGGCCGAGCGAGAACAGGAACGTGGCGGTGACGCCGTGCTTGCGCAGCAATTCCACCAGGCGGGGGACGCCTTCGCGGGTGCCGCGTAGCGTGTCGACGTCGATCTTGAGGGCGAGACGCATCCCCTAGTGGCCTGTAACAGAGCAAACGGTAGTGTCTGACTTGCAATTCGCACCGATCGCCGCGTTGCCGCTTCTTGCAAGGGGGGCTACCCTTGCGGCGCAGCGGCGCCTTGCGCTCGATGCGCATTGCGGCGTCATACCGCTATCGCTCACTACCGTTTGCTCTGTTACAGGCCACTAGTCAACCAGCCGGCGGGCTTCGGTGACCTGCGCGCGATAGGACTCGAGGATGCGCGTCAGCGCGTCGTCCATCGCGACCACCGGCTTCCAGTCGAGATCAGCGCACGTATTGGTGATCTTGGGCACGCGGTTCTGCACGTCCTGGTAGCCACGGCCGTAGTAGGACTCCGCCGAGGTGTCGATCAGCTTCACCTTGGCGGCGTTCTCGGCGTACTCGGGATACGTCTTCGCCATGGCCAGCATCTTCTCGGCCAGCTCGCGCACCGACCAGTTGTTGTCCGGATTGCCGATGTTGTAGATCTTGCTGGACGCGATGCCGTCCTTGTTGTCGATGATCTTGACAAGGGCGTTGATGCCGTCATCGATGTACGTGAAAGCGCGCTTCTGCGTGCCGCCATCGACCAGCTTGATGGGTTCGCCGCGCACGATGTGCCCGAGGAACTGGGTGATCACGCGCGAGCTGCCCTCCTTGGCCGTGTTGATCGAGTCGAGTCCGGCGCCGATCCAGTTGAATGGGCGGAACAGCGTGTAGTCGAGTCCCTCCTGCATGCCGTAAGCGTGGATCACGCGATCCATCAGCTGCTTGGCGCACGAGTAGATCCAGCGCGGCTTGTTGATGGGCCCCAGTACCAGCTCGGAGGCTTCCGGATCGAACTCGGCATCGCGCGACATGCCGTAGACCTCGGACGTGGATGGGAACACGATGCGCTTACCGTAGCGCACGCACGAACGGACGATGGGGAGGTTGGCCTCGAAGTCGAGCTCGAAGACGCGCAGCGGTTCCTTCACATAGGTGGCCGGCGTGGCGATGGCCACCAGCGGCAGGATCACGTCGCACTTCTTGACGTGGTACTCGATCCATTCGCGGTTGATCGTGATGTCGCCTTCGAAGAAGTGAAAGCGCGGATTGTCCAGCACGTCGCCCAGCCGGTCGGACTGCATATCCATGCCATGGATGTGCCAATCCGTGTCCGCGAGGATCTTCTTGGACAGATGGTGGCCGATGAAGCCGTTGACACCGAGGATCAGGACACGTTTCATGGATGGGGCTCGCCAGGCAACCCGCTATTTTAGTTGCATTGCGGCGGCTGGAGTGCGTGGGCTGTAATTCGGTACTCGTTCGAGCTTCTGAAGCCTCGCCTAAGCCTCGCTTACCCTCACCACGCCTGCGCTTACGACCCGTCCTTGCGCAACCAGCGGGGCAGGCGATTGTCGATCTCGTGCGGGAGGAAATGCACGAGCAACATCAGGAAGTACATGTAGAGCGACCCCCGGGTGCTGAAGAACGCCATGGCAATCGCCATAGTCGGGATCAACGCCACGATCGCCAAACGGCGGTGGATGTAGGCCGATACGGTGGGCGTGAACTCCGCGGTGGCGAGGTGCGGATGCCGCGCCAGGTAGTTGACGTTGGCGATCAACGTGGCCGCCAACAGCGTCAGGTTGATCCCGTATATCACCACCGGCAGCAGCAGCGTCTCGTAGGAAATGAGCACGTTGGTCGTGAACGGCACCAGCGTCACCAGCAACATGAAGACGAGGCTGATCCACAGCATCCGGCGGTCCACGCGCTTCACGTAGTGGAACTGCAGCGTGTGCGAGACCCAGAACATCGCGAGCACCACGAAGCTCACGAGGTACACGCTGAAGGTGCGCTCGACGTCCAGCAGGTGGCGGATCAGGTGGGCGTCGGTGACGATCGCGTCGTTGGCCTCGAGCTTGATGTCGAGTACCAGGATCGTCATCGCGACGGCAAGGATGCCGTCGGTCAGGGCTTCCAGCCGGTTCTTCTCGAGGCCGGCGCTGGCGAGCTTGCCCAGCGCGGCGTAGCGCTCGCTGTCCTCCATCAACCCACCTCCAGCGGATGGACGTGGCCACCCAGGGCATGTATAGCGGCGGCAGGCGTCACGGTTGCTCCATCCAATTCCAGCGTCGCGATGCGCAGCACGCCACCGCCACCGCATTGCGCGAAAATCGCGCCATCGCGCACGGTGAGGCCTGGTTCGGCAGCCGGGCCGGCGGCTTCCACGACGCGCGTCTTCAGCACGCGAGCGGGCCGGCCGGCGATCGTCGTGGTTGCGCCTGGGTAGGGCGGCGCCACGGCGCGGACCAGGTTATGGATCTGCTGCGCGTCCTGCGACCAGTCGATGCGGCCGTCCTCGGGCTTGCGCGCGCCGAAGTAGCTGCCGGCGGCAAGGTCCATCGGCGTCCGTGGCGCGGTGCCGGCCAGCAATGCGGGCAGCACGCGATCGAGTGTCATCTCCGCGGCAACGCAGACCTTGTCGAAGACTTCGCGCGCCGTGTCGTCGGGCAGGATGGGCACTGCGGTCTGCGCGACGATGTCGCCGGCATCGGGTTTGGCCGCCATCACATGCAGCGTGGCGCCGGTCTCGCGCGCGCCATGCAGTACCGCCCAATTGACCGGCGCGCGGCCGCGAAATTGCGGCAGCAGCGAGCCATGCATGTTGAATGCGCCGCGCGGTGCCAGCGCCAGAAGCGCCGGCGACAGCATGATCCGGTAGTAGAAGCTGAAGACGAAATCGGGCTTCAGTGCGGCCATCCGGGCGATGAACGCGGGCGTGTTGGGGTCACGCGGCATCGTGACATCGAGCCCGGACTCGGTGGCGACATCGGCCACGCGCTCGAACCACAGCGTCTCGTCCGGATTGTCCGCATGCGTCACCACCAGCGGAATGTCCACGCCATGCGCGCGCAGCACGCGCAGGCAACGCGCGCCCACGTTGGAGTACGCAAAGACGATCGCGCGGGTACCTGCCATGGGCTGCTTCAGCCGCGGGGGACGCGCGGTGCGGCGGGCGTGGTCGCGATGGATAGCGCATCGTCGACCTTCGCTTCGAGGATCGCCTGGATCGTGTAGCGCGGCCGCTCGCGGACCTGCTGATGGATGCGACCGACGTATTCGCCGACGAGCCCCAGCCCGAACAGCACGACGCCGGTCAGGAAGAACTGCAGGATGTCGCGATCCCACAGCGCCGAGATGCCGCCGATGAAATCGCCCGCCAGCGCGCGCCGGATCATCACCACCGCGTACATCAGCACGGACATCGCGGCCACGAACATCCCGAACAGCGAGAAGAGCTGCAACGGCACCAGCGAGAAGCCGGTGACGAGGTCGAAGTTGAGGCGGATCAGCTGGTAGAGCGAATATTTCGATTCGCCGGCGGTACGTTCCTCGTGCGCGACTTCCACTTCGACGGGATTGTGCGCGTACGTATAGGCCAGCGCCGGGATGTACACGCTGACTTCGCGGCTGGCCGCCACCGCCTCGACGATGCCACGGCTGTACGCGCGCAGCATGCAGCCCTGGTCCGTCATCCTGATGTGCGTGATGCGCTCGCGCAGCCGGTTCATCGCGCGCGAGGCGACGCGGCGCCACCACGGGTCCTCGCGCGTGCGGCGCACGCCGCCCACGTAGTCATGGCCCGCATCCATCGCCTTCAGCAGGCCACCGATTTCCTCCGGCGGATTCTGCAGGTCGGCGTCGAGGGTGACGATGCGCTGGCCACGCACGCGCTCGAAGGCCGCGATAATGGCTGTGTGCTGGCCGTAATTGGCGTTGAAGAGCACGACACGCGTGACATCCGGGCGCGCGGCAAACTGGTCCTTCAGCATCGCGGCCGAACGGTCGCGGCTGCCGTCGTTGACAAAGATCACCTCATACGGCACTTGCAACGCATCCAGCGCCGGGTACAGCCGCGCGAACAGCGCGGCCAGGCCTTC
>JBBQEY010000254.1:0-4507 GCA_038321425.1 Burkholderiales bacterium
CCTCATCATCACGGGCGCCGGCGGTTCAGGCGTGCTGCTGTCCGACGCGTGCGTGGATAACGGCCTGACGCTGATGGCGATGCCGCCCGATCTCGATGCCGCCTTCCGCAAGTTCATCCCGCCGTTCGGCGCCGCCGGCAACCCGGTGGACATTACCGGCGGCGAGCCGCCGAAGACGTACCAGAACACCGTGCGCCTAGGCCTCGAGGATCCGCGCATCCACGCACTGATCCTGGGCTACTGGCACACGATCGTCACGCCGCCGATGGTCTTCGCGAAGATCATAGTCGAGGTTGTCGAGGAAATGCGCGCCAAGGGCATCGAGAAGCCGGTGGTGGCCTCGCTGGCCGGTGACGTCGAGGTGGAGGAAGCCGCGGAATACCTGTACGACCACGGCATCCCGGCCTACGCGTATTCGACCGAAATCCCTGTGGCGGTGCTCGGCGCCAAGTACCAGTGGGCGCGCGGCGCCGGCCTCATCAAATAGTTTCAGAATGAGCGGCGCCGGGCCGCCCCAAGCCGCTCGCCCCCCTGGGGGGGAGGGGCGCGCAGCGCCCGTCGGGGGGGAGCACCCCCCCTGCGGTCCCTGGAATCCGGGCATTACCTCGCGCATTCCGCGCGACGTGATGCCCTTCGCGACGATCTTCCGTCCGGAGAATGTCTCCAGCACCATCGCCGGTGCGGAGGAACTGCGCGACCTCACCGGATTCGACGTGACCGAACTGGTGGCGTTCCGGCCGCAGCGGTTGGCATTGCATGAACTGTTGATTCGCGTCACCGCCGATCTGTCGGTCTCGTCGGGCACGACAGTTGCAGACCTCGGCATCAATTTCCGGCAGATGGTCCGCACGATTCTGGCCAATCATCTGGATGCACAGATGCCGACCATCGTCGCTGCGTTCAATGTCACGCGGCAGCGATTGGCGAAGTTTATCCGTGCAGAAGTCGATACATGTTTGTTCGCCTCCGCCACACCTGCGCCCGCGCCGCCACCTGCGCGTCGCTTCTTCGGCTTGCTGCGGGCGTCGCCGGCGGTCACGCGAGCGCCGGAGCCGATGTCGCCCGATGCCGTCGTGCGTCTGTGGGAACAACGTGCCAGCGGTGCCGGCGACCCGCTGCACCGCGCGGCCTTTCGGGCGATGGCCCGTGTGGTCGCGGCGTTGCTCAGCCGACACGGTGAGCTCTGGGGCACGCCGGAATTGATCACCGCTGTTGCCACCGATCTTGCCTGCAATGAATTCGGCAGTGAGGAGATCGGCCGCCTGCTCGATCCGATCGTGCAGGAAGCCGCGCAGCGCGAGGGCTACGCGTTGCTGCCGCCGCAGCCGCAGCCGGTGATCATGAACACCAAGGGCGCATCGGCGGCCGGCAAAAGCACGATGCGACCGGAGCAGAAGATCCTGGCCAAGCGTATCGGTGTGGCGTGGGATGACTTTGCGCTGATCAGCCCCGACATCTGGCGCAAGCAGCTTCTTGACTACAGCTCACTTGGCGCTGCTTACAAATATGGCGGGGCCTGCACCGGCGATGAACTGCACATCATCGATCAGAAGCTCGATCGGTATATGGCACGCAAGGCGCATGAGAAAGGCACGACGCATCTGCTGATCGACCGCTTCCGATTCGACAGTTTTGCTCCGGACTCGGCCGAGGCGGGCAGCAATCTGCTGACTCGCTTCGGTCACACCGTTTACATGTTCTTCATGCTGACGCCGCCGGCAGCGATCGTGGAACGCGCATGGCAGCGTGGCCTCGATGTGGGCCGCTACAAGGCCGTTGACGATCTGCTGGCGCACAACAACGATGCCTTGGCGGGCATGCCGGAGCTGTTCTTCACGTGGGCACTGCGCAGTGATAAGGATGTGCATTGTGAATTCCTGGACAACACTGTGCCCTTTGGCGAGCGACCGCGCACTGCGGCATTTGGCTGGAACGGAGAACTCAGTGTGCTCGACGTGAAAGCGATGCTCGACATCGAGCGCTTCCGCAAGGTGAATGTCGACGCGACGCAACCGGAAGCGCTGTATCCGGATCCGGAGGTGTTGGCGCCAGCGCGAAACACGGCGTTTCTGGCGGCATGTGCGCGGCGCTTGCGGACCCTCAATTTTGTCGACCGCGGCACCGGGCAGATCTATCTGCGCATCGAGGCCGGAGTGCCGCGCTGGGCTGACGCGCCTATGCTGGCGCAGGTGATGACGGACGCCGACATTCGCGCAGGAATCGCCGCAGTGGCACCGATGGCGGTCGATGGGCGACTACCTCCACCTCCAGAACCGGTCGTGCTGCAGGATCTCATCGGCGCGGAACGCATTCACACGCTGGGCCGCTGGGGTCCGGAACATCACGCAGCTGCAATGTAGGCGAGGCTTCAGCCTCGCTGGGAAATCGCGGCGTGGAATCCGCGAGACTGTAACGTCGCCTACAAATCTCCCGGCTTGCCGCTGAACATCTCCCGCAATACCGTCTTCTGCACCTTGCCCATCGCGTTGCGTGGGAGCGCTTCGACGATGTGCACGTGCTTTGGAACCTTGAAGTTGGCGATCTCGCCTTTCAATGCACCAATGACCGATGCTTCGGTCAACGTGTGTCCCGGGAGGCCGACGATCACGGCAGTGACCGCCTCGCCGAAATCCGGATGCGGAATGCCGATCACGGCGGATTCCTCCACGCCCTCCATGTCGTCGATCCGTTCCTCGATCTCCTTCGGATAGACATTGAGGCCGCCGGTGATGATCACGTCCTTCGCGCGGCCGATCAGGCGCAGATACCGGCGTCCGGGATCCGCATCCACCCACTCGCCCATGTCGCCGGTACGAAAGTAGCCGTCGGCCGTAAATTCCTCCCGCGTCTTCTCCGGCATCCGCCAGTATCCGGCGAAGACATTGGGGCCGCGTACCTCGACGTCGCCGATGGCGGCGCCCGCGTCGTCTCCCTTGACGATCCGGACCTCGACACCGGGCAGCGGCTTGCCCACCGTGCCGCCCACGCGCGCGCCCAGCAGCGGGTTCGAGGTAATCATGCCGGTCTCGGTCATCCCGCAGCGTTCGAGGACGGCGACGCCGGTATGCGTCTCGAATGCGGCAAACGTTTCCGCGAGCAGCGGCGCGGAACCGGATACGAAAAGCCGCACACCGGCCGCGATCTCTCGCGTGAACGAGGGCTCGGTCAGCAGGCGCGTGTAGAACGTGGGCACGCCCATCATCACGGACGCACGCGGCAGCAGCGACGCCACCTCGCGCGCGTCAAACTTCGCGAGCCATAGCATCCGCGCGCCAGCCAGCAGCACGCAGTGGATGGCGACGAACAAACCATGCACGTGGTAGATCGGCAACGCATGCAGCAGCACGTCGCCGCGCGTGAAGCCCCATTCCTCCACCAGCGCGAGCGCATTGGACGCGAGGTTGCGATGCGTCAGCATCGCGCCCTTCGACCTGCCCGTCGTGCCCGACGTGTAGAGAATCGCCGCGAGGTCGTCCGGTGCGGAGTGCACGGTGTCGAACGTTGCATCGTGCACGCGGGCGCGCTCGTCCAGCTCGTCGAGCGTCAGCACCGTGGCCGACTCGGCCAACGTGACCACGGCGCCCAGTTGCGCATTGTTGCAGACGATCACCATTGGTTCCGCGTCGGTGAAGAAATAACGCAGCTCGGTCTTTTGGTAACCGGTGTTGAGCGGCAGGTAGACGAGCCCGGCGCGCAGGCAAGCCAGATAGAGCGCCAGCACGCGCGGGTCCTTGTCGAGTTGGGCCGCAACGCGATCGCCCGGCTTGCAACCGGCGGCCACCAGCGCGAGCGCGTAGCGCGCGGAGGCAGCCGCGATGTCGTCGTAGTGGATGACGGGCCCATTGGGAATCACCAGCAGCGGCTGCTCGGTGCCGTCGGGAAAGTGTCGCGCGAAAAGAGCGTAGAGGTTGGCGTTCATCGGTTCGATTTCATTCCTGCAGCGAATACGCGTGCGACTTCCTCGGCACGCGCCTCCAATAGGGATACGGCACCGGCGATGCAGGCATCGAGCGTTGCGGGCCCATGCGGCAACCCGAAGCAGCCCGTGAAGTGTTCGCGCAACGCGGGCAGCGCACGCGCGTCGACGGCGCCGGAGATCAGCGTGACCGGCACGGATTCCACCGCCGCCAGCCGCGCGACGATCAACGGGGCCTTCGCCAGCAGCGTTTGCGCATCGCTGCGGCCTTCACCGGTGATGGCCCAATCAGCCTTCACCATCGCTTCCGGCAACCCGACCAACGCCGCGACTACATCGGCACCGGACGAAAAGCGGCCGCCGACGAGTTGCAGCGCAAATCCAAGTCCCCCGGCCGCGCCTGCGCCGGGCAACACGGCCGCGCGCCGGCCCACCGCGATCTCGGCCAATTCGCCGAAGCGGGCAAGCCGGGCATCCAGAATGGCGACCGCGTCCGCGGCCACGCCTTTCTGCGGGCCGAAGATCGCCGTGGCGCCACCGTCGCCGCACAGCGGATTGTTGACGTCGGACATGATGCGCAGTTCGCAATGT
>JBBQEY010000255.1:0-4503 GCA_038321425.1 Burkholderiales bacterium
CGCGACATGCCGACCGCCACGCCGAGCGACAGCCCCACGACCACGCCGATCGCAAAGCCGATCATCGTCGTCCAGAACGTTTGCCACGCATGATGCGCGATGGGCTTCGCGTATTCGACCAGCGCCTGCGCGATCGTGTACGGGCTGGGGAAGATGAAATCGGACACCTTGAAGATCGAGCAGATCGCCTGCCAGACGAGCAGGATGGCGGTGAGCAGCAACCACGGCGCCCACTTCTCCAGCCGCATCTGCTGATCGTGCGTCATGGCGCCACCGCGACCGTCTTGCGGATCATGCCGATGCGCTCGCGCATCTCGTGCACGATGCCGGAGAAGGCATCGGTATACGTGACTTCAAGGTCGCGCGGACGCGGCAGGTCGATCTCGCGCTTGGCCAGGATGCGGCCCGGCCGCTTGCTCATCACATACACGGTGTCGGCGAGGAACACCGCTTCGCGCAGGTCGTGCGTGACCAGGATGACGGTGAAGCGCTGCTCGGTCCACAGGTCGCGCAGGATGCACCACAGCTCCTCGCGCGTGAATGCATCCAGCGCGCCGAATGGCTCGTCCAGCATCAACATCTTCGGCTTGTGCACGAGCGCGCGGCAGATCGACGCGCGCTGCTGCATGCCGCCCGACAACTGCCACGGGAACTTGTCCTCATAGCCTTCGAGGCCCACGGTCTTCAGCAGCGCGCGCGCCGTCTCCACATACTTTGCGCGGTCGCGCTTGAAGTTGGAGCGATGCGGCTCGACGATCTCGAGCGGCAGCAGCACGTTGTCGATCGTGGTGCGCCACGGCAAAAGCGTGGGCGCCTGAAACGCCATGCCGACGATCTTCAGCGGGCCGGTAACCTTGGCGCCCTCGACGATCACGCTGCCCTTGGTCGGCGGCTTCAGGCCCGTAGCCAGTTTCATGAACGTCGACTTGCCGCAGCCGGAGGGGCCGACGATCGCGACGAATTCACCCGGCTTGATCGACAGCGTGATGTCCTCCACCGCGAATTCCTTCTGGCCGTCGTAGGCCAGGAAGACGTCCTGGAAGTCGACGAAGTTCGCAGCGGCAGCGGTGGCGGTCATGCGTGACGATCTCCTGACTGCGAAAAAAAGCCCCCGTCGCCGGGGGCCTCGATAGTGCGAAGCATTATTTCGGTACGACCATCCGGTCGGCCTTGGCCGGCAGATAAGCATCGGAGAAAATCGCCGCTGGCGACACCGGGTTCTTGAGCTCGAAGGCCGAGGACACCTGCGTCACCATATCCGACAACCGCGGCGCCAGCACGCCACCCACGCCATTGGCCTTGGCTTCCGGCGTGGCGATCACGCTTTCGATGGCCAGCTTCATCCGGCGCTTTTCCAGCGTTTCGTCGACGAGCGCATCGCGATCCTTGACGAACTTGATCGAGCCATCGGGGTCAGCCAGCACGTCCTTCATGCCCTTGGTGAACGCGCGCAGGAAGGCCTTCACGGCTTCCGGCTTTTCCTTCAGGAACTGCTCGGACACGATGATCGCGTTGCCGTAGAGGTTGACGCCGTATTTCGGGTACATCATGACGTCGATTTCTTCATCCTTGATCCCGCGGGCATTGAGGTTCAGCAGGCTCGTGAAGTAGAAGCCGGTGATCGCATCGACGTCGCCCCTCACCAGCATCGTCTCGCGCAGCGGCGGATCCATCGCGGTCCACGCGATCTTGCCGGAGTCGAGCTTGTTGGCCTTCACGAAAATGGGGAACGCTCGGCGGCCGGCATCGAACACCGGGGCGCCCATCTTCTTGCCCTGCAGGTCCGCCGGCTTCTTGATGTTGGATTTCTTCAGCGAGAACACGGCGGCCGGCGTCTCGTCATAGACCATGAACACGGCGACGGGCTTGTTGGGCGCCGTGGGATTGTTGCCGACGAACTCGATCAATGCAGCGAGATCGGCAAAGCCCATCTGGTAGGTGCCCGACGCCACCCGGTTGACGGCATTGCCCGACCCGTTGCCCGCATCGATGGTGACGTCGAGTTTTTCCGCGGCGAAATAGCCCTTGGCCTTGGGCAGCAGGAAGAACGCCGCCGGACCTTCGAAGCGCCAGTCGAGCTGGAACGCGATCTTGGTGTCCTGCGCGGCGACCGGGATGGCAGTGGCAACGACGGTGACAGCCGCACATGCAAGGAAAGCGCGGCGGACGAACGAGGGAAATGCCATCGAAATTCTCCTGACGTGCACGAAAGAGGGGCGGCCGGCACACCCGCCTGCCGCCGATTGCACCGCTGTGGCGCACTTCGGGGCGCGGGAGCACCCGTTACCCGATATTAGCGAAATCCATGCCGTCCCGGGGGCCCGAAATGGCCGTGTCTGTCCAGGCGTCTCCCCGGACTGGTGAGTCTCCCGCCCCACAAGGCAGGACGGTCCCGGACCTGCGCTATCCTCGCCGTGAAGGCGGTCGGGACGAATCGTCCATGGCCGTGTCGAAATCTCCTGAGAGGGATCCCCATGAAGAACTGGATGCTGGGTTGCACGGCCATGGCGCTGGCGATGCTGGCGACGGCGCAAACAGTCGCCCCCACGAAGGTCACGCCGGACGCGGCGAGGCGGGACGCGCCAGCTGCCGTGGACCTGACCAAGAAGGGCGTGGCCACCGGCCTTCCGCCCGCCGCGGCCGCCAAGGCCAAGGCCAAAAGCAAGGCCGATGAGACCAAGGGCATCACGCCCGTTGAACCACCAAAGGCGGGAACCGCAGTTCCGAAGGATCCCGCGCCTGCAGGTGCCGCCGGCAAATAGATCGCAGGATCAGATCAACGTCGGCTGCCGCGACACGCAATCCACGACCGTCAGCGCGGTCATGTTCACAATCCGCCGCACCGTCGCCGACGGGGTGAGGATATGGCACGGCTTGGCCACGCCCAGCAGGATCGGACCCAGCGTCACGCCACCCCCTGAGGCCACCTTCAACAGGTTGAAGGAAATGTTGGCGGCATCCACCGTCGGCATGATCAGCAGGTTGGCCTCCCCTTTCAGCCGCGAGTTGGGCATCGCCGCCATCCGCACTTCCTCCGACAGTGCGGCGTCGCCGTGCATTTCACCGTCGCACTCGAGGTCAGGGTCGAGTGCCGAGACCAGCGCCAGCGTGGCCTGCATCTTCTTCGACTGCGCGTCGGTGGCGGAGCCGAAGCTCGAATGCGACAGCAACGCGACCTTGGGCACGATGCCGAAACGTCGCATCTCTTCCGCCGCCAGCAACGTGATCTCCGCCAATTGTTCCGCGGTGGGATTCTCGTTGACGTAGGTGTCGGCGATGAACAAGGTGCGATTGGGCAGCATTAGAGCGTTCATGGCCGCATAGGTCTTCACGCCGCGGCGCAAGCCGATCACCTGGTCGATGAATGTGCGGTGGAGGTCGTGCGTGCCGAACGTGCCGCACAGCATGCCGTCGGCCTCGCCGCGATGAACGGCCATGGCGCCGATCAGCGTATGGCGGCGGCGCATTTCGATCTTGGCGTAGTCCTGCGACACGCCACGGCGCTGCGTGAGCCGCCAGTATTCGGTCCAGTAGTCGCGGTAGCGCTCGTCCCACTCGGGATTGATGACGTCGAGATCCTTGCCCGGCGTGAGCCGCAACCCGAAGCGTTCGATGCGTTGTTCGATGACCCCCGGACGGCCCACCAGGATGGGGCGCGCCAGCTTCTCGTCGACCACCACCTGGACGGCACGCAGCACGCGCTCTTCCTCGCCCTCGGCGTACACGATGCGCTTTGGCGATTTCTTCGCCGCCGCGAAAATGGGCTTCATCAGCAGGCCCGAGTGGTACACGAACTGTGTCAGCTTGTCCTTGTACGCCGCCATGTCGGTGATGGGGCGCGTGGCCACACCAGACGCCATCGCAGCGGCGGCCACGGCCGGCGCAATCATCACGATCAGGCGCGGATCGAAGGGCTTGGGGATCAGGTACTCGGGCCCGAAGCGCAAGTTCTCGATGTTGTACGCGTGCGCGACGATGTCCGACTGCTCGGCCATCGCCAGGTCCGCAATCGCACGCACGCACGCCAGCTTCATCTCCTCGTTGATCGTCGTCGCGCCGACATCGAGCGCGCCGCGGAAGATGAACGGGAAACACAGCACGTTGTTCACCTGGTTCGGAAAATCCGAACGGCCGGTGGCGAGAATGGCGTCAGGCCGCGCGGCCTTGGCCAGGTCCGGCATGATCTCCGGTTCCGGATTGGCCAGCGCCATGATCAGCGGCGATTTGTTCATTCCCATCAGCCACTCGGGCTTTAACACGCGTGCAGCCGAGAGGCCGAGGAAGATGTCGGCGCCCGGCATGATCTCCTCGAGCGTGCGCAGTGCAGTCGGCTGCGCATACTTGATCTTGTGATCATCCATCAGCTCGGTACGGCCTTCGTACACGACGCCCTTGATGTCGTTGACCCAGATGTTCTCGCGCTTGATGCCAAGGCTCACCAGCAGATCGAGGCAGGCGAGCGCCGCGGCACCCGCGCCGGAGCACACCAGCTTCACGTTGCCG
>JBBQEY010000256.1:0-4497 GCA_038321425.1 Burkholderiales bacterium
ATCACCGGCCGCCAGCGCAATCGACGGATCGCCCAACTCACCCGCGGCATAGCTGCGCATCGCCTCGACGATATTGCCGACGAAGCTTCGATCCTGCGCGCGTTCCGGCGCGAATCCCGGCGCCTCGTCGCAGCACCACACCACGACGTCCGCGGCGGCCTCGATGTCACTGACCTTGTAGCGATCGACGAGCTTCTTGTAGCCCGCGAAGTACAACACCTTCGAACCCGTGCGGCGGAACGCCTGGCCGATCGAGAACAGCACGGCATTGCCGAGTCCACCGCCGACCAGCACCACGGTCTCGCCGGACTCGATTTCGGTGGCTGCGCCGGTGGGGCCCATCAGCACCACGGGTTCGCCGGGCTGCAAGCGAATGCAGAGGTCAGACGATCCGCCCATTTCCAGCACGATCGTCGACACGAGGCCGCGCTGCGCATCCACCCACGCGCCGGTGAGGGCCAGGCCTTCCATCGCGAGACGCGTGCCGCCGGTCTTGGCGGCCAGTGCCTCGTAATTCTGCAGCCGGTAGAACTGGCCAGGCTCGAAGCGCTCGGCAGCGGCGGGCGCACGCACGATGACCTCGACGATCGTCGGGGTCAGCCGCACGACGCGTTCGACGGTCGCGCGCCAGCGGCCGTCGAGCACGCGGTAGAACGACGCATCGTCGGCGGTGGAAGCGGGCGCCACGCGCGCCAGGACGCGCGACACGATCGGGTAGCCCTGCTTCGCGCTGGCCATCGCCTTCACCACATTGCCGTGGAACGACGGATGGAGGTCGCCGAAGAAACTGGTGGCGCGGCCATCAGCACGAATTTCCGTCAGGACATTCGGCACGGCGGGCTTGGCGAGGCCGCGAATCACACTAACGGGTGCGCCGTTATCATCGAGCAGCCGGAAATACTTCCCGTCAAGCACGAAGTGGCCGGGGTCTTCGCGCGCCAGGACCGTGTTGGGCTGCGTGCCCGCGGCAATCAGGATCGTGTGCGCCGGCAGCGTGGCCTGCGCGATTTCGGTCCACGCCCCGGAGTCGTCGCGCTGCTGCTGCGATACGCGCAAGCCCGTGGCAGCACCCTGCGCGTCCACATCGATGGCCAGCGGGGTGAGGCCCTCGGCAAAGCGGATGCCCTCCTCCAGCGCCTTCTCCACCTCTTCATGGTTGAGCGTGTACGAGGGGCTGTCGACCAGGCGGCGGCGATAGGCGATGGTGACCCCACCCCAGGTAGTGATCATCGCCGCGATGCGCGGCGCGCGGTCCTCGCGCTGCGCCAGCGCGCGTTCCTCGCGCAGTGCGCGGCCGTGGGCCAGGAATTCATGCGCCACCGCCCGCTCCTCCGGCGTCCACGCCGCCTCGACGGCTGGAAGGCTGCTGGTGGCCACCAGCGCCTCGTGGCGGGCGAGGAATTTCTCGACCTGCACCGGGTAGTACGCCAGGGATTCGGTCGCGGTGTCGATCGCGGTCAGACCGCCGCCGATGACCAGTACCGGCAACCGTACCTGCATGTTGGCGATCGAATCGAGCTTCGCGGCACCGGTGAGCTGCAGCGCCATCAGGAAATCGGACGCCGTACGCACGCCGAGGGCCAACCCGTGCGGCAGGTCGAGCACCGTGGGCTTGCCTGCGCCCATCGCCAGCGCAATGTGATCGAAGCCCAGCGCGAACGCACCGACATCGTCGACGGTGCCGCCGAAGCGCACGCCGCCATAGAGCGCGAAACGATCGCGGCGCTCGAGCAGCAACCGGATCATCTTCAGGAAATTCTTGTCCCAGCGGACCGTGATGCCGTATTCGGCCACGCCGCCGAACCCGGCCATCTGCCGGTCGTCCAGGGCTTCGGTAAGCGTGGTGACGTCGGCGATGGGCTCGAACGGCACACGTGTGCCTGCCAGCGTGATGCCAGATAACGCGGGATCGAGGGGCTCGATCTTGAGCCCGTCGGCGCCGACGACCGTATGGCCATCGTTGACAAGATGATGGGCCAGCGTGAACCCGGCCGGACCCATGCCGACGATCAGCACCCGCTTGCCGGAACGCGGCAGCGGCACCGGCCGGCGCAGGTGGAGCGGATTCCAGCGCGTCAGCAGCGAATAGATTTCAAAGCCCCACGGCAGTGCCAGCACATCCTTCAGCAACCGTGTTTCGGATTGCGGAATGTCGACCGGATCCTGCTTCTGGTAGATGCACGACTTCATGCAGTCGTTGCAGATCCGGTGGCCCGTGGCGGCCACCATCGGGTTGTCGACGCAGATCATCGCCAACGCGCCGAGAGGCAGTCCTTCCGCGCGCAGCTTGTGGAACTCGGAAATGCGCTCGTCGAGCGGGCAGCCCGCCAGCGTCACGTCGAAGGGCGACTTCTTGAACGGGATGGCCCCGGGCGCGGCCTTCTTGTCCGGCAGCCCGCGTGCGCACGAGTCCTTGCCCTGCTCGTGACACCAGATGCAGTAGTGCGCCTGGTCGAGCCCGCCGACGAGATCGGTACCCGCGTCGGTCAGCGCAAAGCCATCGCGATGGCGCAGCGCGTGATCGGCAGGTAATTCCCATGCGGATACGCCTGCGACGGCGGTCGCGGCGATCGGCACGAGGTGCATGAAGTCGAGCTTGCGCGGCGCGCGGAACAGCACGCCACCCCGCGTGGCGGTGCGCCCGGCCGGCGTGTGCGCGGCCCACGCGGCGTAACGCTGCGCCACTTCCAGCGCCTCTACATGTGCCGGTTCATCGGCCAGCCAGCCGGTGACCGCGTTGGCGAACGCGAGCTCGGACCATCCGGCACCGAGCAATGTGTCCATGGTCTGCCGCAACGCCAGACCATCGAAGGTGGCCGCCACGTCGGCCTTGAACGCATTCATGGCCTTGCGTTGCACGAACTGTCGCTTGACCGCAAACAACGGCGCCAGTTCATGGTGCCGGGCCTCCAGCGCGCGCACGGCCGGCTCGATGTCGAACAACGCGGCTAAGAAATCCTCGAGGTGCGGCGCCACGGCCAGCAGCAGCGTGGCCTCGGCCAGCGCATTGAGCGAGGCGGGTTCCGCGCGGGCAGAAGTGAGGCGGGCGGCCAGCGCAGCATCGGCCGCGGACAGGTGGTCGCGGAATGCGATGTCGATGCGCTGTGCGCCTGCAATCGAGTAGAGATCGGCGAACGTGAGGCCGTGGGCGAGCTTCAGCATGGGTCCGGACAGTGAAAGGACGGTCGCCGCACCGGCAAACCGTCCAGAACCTCCGATTTTACCCTGCTGTGACCATGTGCCGGCAGCGCCACGACGGCATATGCTTATGGAGTCGCCTGCGTGCGGTAATCTTCGGCGCCAACCCGGCACGGTCCGGCGGCGTTGTTGCCACCTTCGCATGAACATCCACTTCGGAGTCCGCATGTCTGTCGTTGTCCGCATGGCCCTCGTCGCATTGTCACTGGGGTTGGGGTTCGCGTTGCCGCTGTCCGCGCAAACCATCCGTCTGGGCGAGCTCAACAGTTACAAGCAGTTTCCCGCCTTCCTCGAGCCCTACAAGCGCGGCATGGAGCTGGCATTGGACGAGGTCAACGCCGCCGGTGGCGTACTGGGCAGGAAGCTCGAGATCATCTCGCGCGACGACAACGGCACGCCCGGCGATGCCGTGCGCGTGGCCGACGAACTGTTGACGCGCGAAAAGGTGACGATGCTGATGGGGACCTTCCCGTCCAACGTGGGCCTGGCCGTCGCCGACTTCGCCAAGCAGAAGAAGATCCCGTTCCTGGCGTCCGAGCCGTTGTCGGACAAGATCGTCTGGGAAAACGGCAACCGCTATACCTTCCGGCTGCGCGCCTCCACGTTCATGCAGACGGCAATGCTGGTGCCCGAGGCCGCCAAGCTCAACAAGAAGCGCTGGGCCATCGTCTATCCCAACTACGAATACGGCCAGTCGGCCACCGCCGCGTTCAAGAAGCAGCTGAACGTCCGGCAGACGGGTGGCCTCGAGTTCATCGAGATCGCGGTGCCGCTTGGCAAGATCGAGCCCGGCCCGGTCGTGCAGGCGCTCATTGACGCGCAGCCTGACGCGATCTTTTCGTCGTTGTTCGGTCCGGATCTCGCGCGCTTCGTCCGCGAGGGCCAGTTGCGTGGCCTCTTCAAGGACCGCCCGGTGTTCAACCTGCTGGGCGGCGAGCCCGAGTACCTCGACCCACTGAAGGACGAGGCGCCGGTCGGCTGGTACGTCACCGGCTACCCGTGGTACGGCATTGAGACGCCGGAGCATCGGCGCTTCCGCGACGCCTACCAGAAGCGTTTCAACGACTACCCGCGCCTGGGGTCGGTGGTCGGCTACAGCACGGTGATCGCCGCCGCCGCGGCGCTGAAGCGCGCCGGGTCCACGGATCCGGAAAAAATCGTCAACGCCATGGAAGGCCTGACCTTCGGTTCACCGTTTGGCAGCGTGACGTTCCGCGCGATCGACCACCAGTCGACGATGGGCGCCTATGTGGGGCGGACGGCGGTGAAGGATGGCAAGGGCGTGATGGTCGACTGGCG
>JBBQEY010000257.1:0-4453 GCA_038321425.1 Burkholderiales bacterium
CGATGCGGCCAACCGCACCGTCACCATCAGCGACGACGGCGTGGGGATGAGCGCCGAGGAAGCGGTTTCGCATCTTGGCACCATCGCGAAAAGCGGCACCCGCGAATTCATGGCCGCGCTGGAAGGCGAGCGGCAGAAGGACGCGCAGCTGATCGGCCAGTTCGGCGTCGGCTTCTACTCGGGCTTCATCGTCGCCGACCGGATCACGGTGGAATCGCGCCGCGCCGGCCTGCCGGCGGAGGCCGGCGTGCGCTGGGCTAGTGAGGGCGCCGGGGAGTTCGAGATCGAGACGATCACACGCGCGGCGCGCGGCACCGACGTGATCCTGCACTTGCGTGCGGACGAGGACGAGTTCCTGTCGGCGTGGAAACTGAAGTCCATCATCCGCCGCTACTCCGATCACATTTCGCTGCCCATCCTGATGCCCAAGGAAACGTGGGTCGAGGAAAAAAAGGCAACGGTCGCCACCGGCGAATGGGAGCAGGTGAACGACGCTGCCGCGCTGTGGTCGCGCAACAAGAACGACATCACGCCCGAGCAGTACATCGATTTCTACAAGCAGATCGCGCACGACACCGAGCCACCGCTCGCGTGGACGCACAACCGCGTGGAGGGCCGCAGCGAGTACACGCAACTTCTCTACCTGCCCGCCAAGGCGCCGTACGACCTGTGGAACCGCGACAAGCGCGGTGGCGTGAAGCTGTATGTGAAGCGCGTGTTCGTGATGGACGACGCCGAAGTGCTGATGCCGGTGTACCTGCGCTTCGTCCGTGGCGTGATCGACAGCGCCGATCTCCCGCTCAACGTCAGCCGCGAGCTGTTGCAGGAGTCGCGCGACGTGAAGGCCATCCGCGAAGGCTCCACCAAGCGCGTGCTGTCAATGCTGGAAGGACTGGCCGACAGCGAGGACGCTGCCGAACAGGCAAAGTACGCAACGTTCTGGAAGGATTTCGGCGCCGTACTGAAGGAAGGCATGGGGGAAGACCACGCGAACCAGGAACGCCTTGCCAAGCTGCTGCGCTTCGCCTCGACCCATGCGGAGGAAGGCGTCTCGCTCGCCGCCTACGTCTCGCGGATGAAGGAAGGTCAGGGCGCGATCTACTATGTCACCGCCGACAGCCTTGACGCCGCGCGCAGCAGCCCGCAACTCGAGATCTTCCGCAAGAAAGGCATCGAGGTGCTGTTCCTCACCGATCGCGTCGATGAGTGGATGCTGAACTTCATGCACGATTTCGACGGCAAGCCGTTGCAGAGCGTGGCCAAGGGCGCGTTCGATCTCGGCTCGCTGCAGGACGAGGAAGAAAAGAAGCAGGCCGAGGAAGCTGCGAAGGCTGCAGGCCCGCTGGTCGAGCGCCTCAAGGAGCAGTTGAAGGAACGCGTCCGCGACGTGCGTGTTTCCGCGCGACTGGTCGATTCACCCGCATGCATCGTCGTGGAAGAGGGCGACGCCAGTTCGCATCTCGCGCGGCTGATGCAGCAGGCGGGGCAGGGCGTGCCGGAAACGTTGCCCATCCTGGAGATCAATCCGCAGCACCCGTTGGTGTCGCGCCTCGAAGGCCACACGCAGTTCGACGACCTGGCGCACCTGATCCTCGATCACGCGGTGCTGGCCGAAGGCGGCCAGCTGAAACATCCGGCGGAACACGTGCAGCGGATCACGCGGGTGCTGACTGCGTAACCCGCCTCACGTTCCGCAGAAGGTCCGATAGCCCGCCGTCACGTCGGCGGGGGCGGGTTGGGCGTACTCAGCCAATGAATCGTCTTCGTCGAACGGCCGCGACAGCGCATCGAGCAACCGCTCGAAGGGGACGAGATTGCCATCATTGGATGCGGCGGCCAAAGCCTCTTCCACGCGATGGTTGCGCGCGATGACGTACGGATTGACGCCGCGCATGGCCGCAGCGCGAGCGATCGCCGGCAACGCCGCACCTGTTTCCTCGCTGGCGCATCGCGCGCGCCAACGCGCAAGCCATGCATTCAGTGCGCCGGCTTCGCTGAA
This sequence comes from Burkholderiales bacterium, assembly GCA_038321425.1. Taxonomy (GTDB): domain Bacteria; phylum Pseudomonadota; class Gammaproteobacteria; order Burkholderiales; family Casimicrobiaceae; genus VBCG01. The sequence continues at coordinate 2,000 of JBBQEY010000257.1, forward strand.
CATCCGGCGCAGCGGCGCTTCGTTGCCGGCTGCGGCATCGGCCAGGCGCCGCCATGCCAGCGTGAAGTCCGCGCGAAATTCCTGCAGCAGGCGCAGCCAGTCGTCGGCCAGAGCCGTGTCGCCCGCGTCGTCATCGGCGTGGGCGCGATGCAATCCCAGCTTCGCGCGCTGTCCGCGCAACAGGTGCCGGCGGAACTGCGCGGGAAATCCGTTGATGACGTCGGTAGCCACTGCCACACCCTGCTCCGGGTCGTCGGCCAGCAGCGGAATCAATGTTTCAGCCAGTCGCGCCAGGTTCCATCGCGCGATCTCGGGCTGGTTGCCGAATGCATAGCGGCCGTTGTGGTCGATGGAACTGAACACCGTCGCGGGATCGTAGGCTTCCATGAACGCACATGGGCCATAGTCGATCGTCTCGCCCGACAACGTCATGTTGTCGGTATTCATCACCCCGTGGATGAAGCCCACGTTCATCCACTGCGCGATCAACGCCGCCTGCCGTTCGGCCACCGCCTGCAGCAACGCCGGGTAGCGCTGTGGCGCGTGGGCCAGCGCCGGGTCGTGCCGGGCGATCGTGTAGTCGGCCAGCTGCCGCACGCGGTCGAGATCGCCGCGCGCCGCGTAGTACTGGAAGGTACCGACCCGCAGATGGCTCGCCGCCACGCGCGTCAACACCGCGCCGGGCAGTATCTGCTCGCGGATGACCGGCTCGCCCGTCGCCGCCACCGCGAGCGCCCGCGTGGTAGGGATGCGCAGCGCATGCATCGCCGCGCTGACCAGCACTTCGCGTAGCATCGGCCCCACCGCAGCCTTGCCGTCGCCGCCGCGGGCAAAGGGGGTGCGGCCGGAACCCTTGAACGCGATGTCCCAGCGTCGTCCCTGTGCGTCGATCACTTCACCGAGCAGCAGCGCGCGGCCATCCCCCAGTCGCGGCGAGAACCCGCCGAACTGGTGACCCGCATAGGCCTGTGCCAGCGGCTCTGCGCCCTGAGGGAGTGCGTTCCCGGTGAAGAGAGCGGCCTTCGCCGACGTGTCCAATCCCGTCAGGTTGAGGCCCAGTTCGGCCGCCAGCGCTTCGTTGAAATACAGCAGGCTGGGCGAGGGCGCACGGGCCGGCGTCCACGGCTCGTAGAAGCCGGGAAGGTCGCGCGCGAAGGAATTATCGAAACGCAGGGCAGGAACGGCCGCTGCGGGCGGGAAAGTGGTGGCCATCGTCAAGTTTGCCATAGGCATATGGAGCCCGGCGCTTCAGGCAGCCGGCGTCCAGCGTAGGTGCAGGACCCTGAAAGTCCTGACAGGCATCGAACTTGCTTGAGTTGTCGGTTTGCGAGGGAATTCGCCCCGCACTGTGCCCACCGGAGTAACGGATGTTTTATCGGGTTGTCATGCAGGGCCGCACGCTGGGCGGTGCGGACATCGAAGAGGTCAAAAAGCACTTTATCCGCGTGACCGGATTGCCGATGAGTGTCGCCGAACAGATGTTCGGCGGCATGCCGCAGGTCGTCAAGCGGCAGGTGGCGCAGCCGGACGCCGAGCGCATTGCGGCCACCCTCCGTGCGATCGGCGCCGCCGCGACCGTGGAGCGCGAGTTGTTGGACGCCGACGACGACTCGCCGGCAGGCATCCGCGTCGCCGCCACGCCGCTGCATAACGGCCCGCCGACGGTGATTCCCGGCATGGCGTCCGCGCCGGTCGCAACGGCCACGCCGTCGCGCCATGCTCGACTGATGCGCAAAATGCGCGGCAAATGCATCTGGGTCGCCGTCGCGGCGATGCTCGTCCCCGCCGCGATCCTGCTGCAACCGTTCGTCGAAGACCATTTCGCGAGCGAGCCACCCAAGCCGGCGCCCGCCCGCCCGGCGGCGGCACGTGCCGCGGCACAACACGAACCTGTGTCGGCAGCGCCACTGGTGGTCAACCTGTCGTGGCTGCGCGGGCCGTGGCGTTGCACCGACCAGCGCACCGGCGAATCGGCCTATTGGAGTTATGTCGACAACGGCACGCTGATCTTCCACGGCGAAGTCCTGAGCGACAAGCCGCCGCCCGTCGCCGTTACCGCCTATGCGCCGACGCATTGGGCGGTCGACGGCCACCAACTGATCCACAAGTACTCGCAACGCACGCCCGACACCTACAAGCTGGAAGGACTGACGCTGACGCGCCTGCGCTACCGCGACAGCCGCAAGCTGGAGATCGAGTGCCGGCGACCGTGAGGCCCGCGTTGACAACCTGGACGCGCACGGCTGATCCTGAACCTCACTCGATACGAATGTTACCGTCGGTGACGATCTTCTGCGCCTGAGCCATGTCGTCGCGCTGGAACTTGACGAAGTCGTCGATGCTGCCGGGCGTGAGCAGCAACCCTTGGGCCGTGAACTTCTCGCGCATGTCGGAGGCCAGCGCCTTGTTGACCTCGGCATTCAGCCGCACCCGAATGTCTTCGGGCAACTTCGC
>JBBQEY010000258.1:0-4452 GCA_038321425.1 Burkholderiales bacterium
AGCGAACTGGTGAACACGAACTTGGGCGGGGCAGTGAGCGTGCGGCAGCGCTCAAGCAATGCGCGCGTGGCATCGAGGTTCACGCGCATGCCGATGTCGAAGTCGGCTTCGGCCTGGCCGCTGACGACGGCGGCAAGGTGGAACACGCTGTCGGTGTCCGGCGTCACGGCGCGGGCGATCACCGCGGCGTCTGCAAGATCGCCGGTGACGGCGTGGACCCTGGCGTCGGCGTATGCGCCGGGCGCCACCACGTCCAGCAGCGTCAGTTGCGAGAGTTCGCGACCCCGGCCGCTGGCGTCGGTCAGCGTGCCGCGTTCAAGGAGCTTCTTGGCCAGCCGGGTTCCAAGGAAGCCGGCGCCGCCGGTGATTACGATGCGCATGTGGGTTCTGCCTGATGGGGGAGAGCGCTATGATAAACGCCCTTCCAACCTCATAGCGGGGAGCCGGAACATGCCAAGACCCATTCACTTCGAGATTCACGCCGAAAACACGGACCGCGCGATGACGTTCTACACGCAGATGTTCGGCTGGACGTTCGTGCAATGGGGCACGGAGCCGTATTGGCTGGTCACCACCGGCGACGACGTCGAACCCGGCATCAATGGCGGGCTGTTGCCGCGGCGTGGGGGCGGACCCGCGGCGTTCGCGGCGGTCAATGCGTTCGTCTGCACGGTGGGTGTGGACAATCTCGACGCGATGCTCGCCAAGCTCCCGGCGGCCGGTGGCGCGATCACGGTGCCCAAGATGCCCGTTCCCTCGATGGGTTGGCTCGCCTACGCGTCCGATACCGAAGGCAACCTCTTCGGCATGATGCAGATGGATGCGACAGCAGCATGAGCGCGCCGGGCGGCCCCGAGCGCGAGTACCGGGGCGCGCAGCGCGAAGGTCGACACCACGCAGGTACCCTACGACTGTTGACCATCGCCACGCGGAAGTCGGCACTTGCGCTGTGGCAGGCGGAGCACATCAAGGCGCGCTTGGCGTCGCTCTTTCCGATGACCCGTGTCGTACTGCTGGGCATGACCACCAAGGGTGATCAGATCCTCGACCAGCCGTTGATGGCCATCGGCGGCAAGGGGCTCTTCATCAAGGAGCTCGAAGTGGCGATGAGCGAAGGCCGGGCCGACTTTGCCGTACATTCGTTGAAGGATGTGCCGATGGAGTTGCCGGCGGGCTTCGCACTTGCGGGCATCACGGCGCGGGAGGATCCGCGCGATGCATTGGTCTCCAACAAGTATGCAACCATCGCATCGCTGCCGCCGGGGGCGGTCGTGGGCACGTCCAGCCTGCGGCGCGAAGCCCAGTTGCGCGAGCGCTTTCCCGGCATCGTGGTTCAACCGCTGCGCGGCAATGTGAACACGCGGCTGCGCAAGCTGGACGAAGGCCACTACGATGCGATCATCCTGGCGGCGGCAGGCTTGAAGCGGCTTGGTTTCGCGGCGCGCATCACGTCGTTGCTCGAACCCGACCAAAGCCTGCCGGCGCCCGGGCAGGGCGCGTTGGCGCTCGAGTGTCGCAGCGACCGGACCGATCTCCTTCCGGTGCTGGGCGCGCTGGCGGACCCCGCCACCACGATGGCCACCATGGCCGAGCGTGCGTTCTCGCGCGCATTGGGCGGCAGCTGCCACACGGCTCTGGCCGGGTATGCCGAGTGGGCTGAAGGCATGTTGTGGCTGCGCGGATTGCTGGCCAGCCAGTCGGGCGAGGACGTGATGCGCGGCGAAGTTTCCGGCCCCGCGAATGGCTCCGAGGATGCCGAACGGCTGGGCCTCGAACTGGCGGACGATTTCCTCGAACGGGGTGGTGCGCGGCTGATTGCAGTATGAATGCAGCTGCGCGATGAGTGTCCATTCGCTGACGCAGGCCGCGCAGGCGGCCGGGCCGCTGCAAGGCGTCGGCGTGATCATCACGCGGCCCGCGCGCCAGGCGGCCGGCCTGGCACAGATACTCGCTGCATTGGGCGCCACGCCGATCATCGTGCCTGCCATCATCATCCTGCCGCCTGCAGACGCTGCGGCACTTGAACGCGTCCACGCGTCGTTGGCCCACTACGATATCGCGATCTTCGTTTCCGCCAACGCGGTGGAGTACGGCGTGCCCGATCCGCGCCGCTGGCCTGCGCGCCTGCGGACGTTCGCGCCCGGCCCGGGCACCGCGGCGGCGCTGGTAGCCGTGGGCGTGCCCGACCCCGTGATTCCCACCAGCAGTTTCGACAGTGAGGGTCTCTTGGCACTGCCGGAACTCAACGCGGTGACAGGTAAGCGCGTGCTGATCTTCCGCGGCGATGGCGGGCGCAAGCTGCTGGGCGATACGCTGCGCACGCGCGGCGCCGACGTCGAGTATGTCGACTGCTATCGGCGGGCCGTGCCGCAAACGGGCGGCGAGGGATTGTCCGAGATCCTGGCTGCCGGCCGCGCTGACGCTTTGACGCTGACCTCCAGCGAAGGCCTCGACAACCTGTGCACGTTGCTGGGTGGTGACGCGTTGCGCGCGTTGCAGCGATTGCCCACCTTCGCGCCGCATCCGCGCATCGTCGCGCATGCACGCGCGCAAGGTTTCACCGCGATCGCCACCGGTGGCTCCGATGCCGGCCTCGTCGCGGGATTGCTAGAATGGTTCTCCGCCCACCCACGACAACAACACTGAAAGCCATGGCCGATCACGACATCCTCATCACCGCACCGCTGCCGCCATTCCTCTACGACCCGTTGAAGGCCGACTACCGTTGCCACGACTACCACGCCGCCATCGACAAGCCCGGGTTGCTGGCGGCCGCGGGCGGCAGCATCCGCGGCCTCGTGCAGGGTGGCGGCACCGTCACGCCCGTAGCGTTGCTCGACGCATTGCCCAAGCTCGAATTGATCTCGGTGTTTGGTGTGGGCTACGACGGCGTGCCGGTCGACTATTGCCGCCAGCGGGGCATCAAGGTCACCAATACGCCCGACGTGCTGACGGATGACGTCGCCGACGTCGCCGTGGCATTGATCATGATGACGGGGCGCGGCTTCGTGCGTCTCAATCGCTTCGTGCAGGCGGGCGAGTGGCAAAAGCGCGGGCCCGAACTCACCACCAAGCTGTCCGGCAAGCGCGTGGGAATCCTCGGCCTCGGCCGCATCGGCAAGGCCATCGCGAGCCGCGTGCAGTCGCTGGGTATGGAGGTGGCCTACACCGGACGCAAGGCGCAGGACGTCCCCTATCGCTACCTGCCGACGCTTAAGGCGCTGGCCGCGGAAGTCGACTTCCTTGTCGTCGCCTGCCCGGGTGGCGAGGCCACGAAGAATGTCGTGAATGCGGAAGTATTGGCAGCGCTGGGCAAGAACGGCACGCTGATCAACATCGCGCGTGGATCGATCATCGATGAAGCTGCACTGGTCGCGGCGCTGCAATCCGGCACGATCAAGGCTGCCGGCCTCGATGTGTTTGCCGATGAACCCAACATCCCTGCCGGACTGATGACGATGGAGAACGTCGTACTGCTGCCGCATGTGGGCAGCGCCACGCACGAGACGCGCAAGGCGATGGGCGACCTCTGCAAGGACAACCTCGATGCGTGGTTCAGGACGGGGAAGGTGTTGACGCTGATTGCCGAACTCAGGTAAAGCCGTAGACGAGGCTGCAGCCTCGCGGGTTCAAGGGCGCGATTTCCCTGCGAGGCTGAAGCCTCGCCTACGGGATTTCCACTCGATCAGGGCGACGGTTCCGACGCGGTCGCGGGGGGCGGCTCCACCTTCTTCGCGGAGGATGGCAGCAGCACTGCCACCAGCGACAGCAGCACCAGGCCCAGCGCCAGGAACTCGCTCGCGCCCGGCCTCTCGCCCAGCACCAGCATGCCGGCGAACACACCCACCACCGGCACCGGCAACGACGACATCGACGACACCGCCACCGGCAACGTGCGCGCAAGCTTGAACCACGCCCAGTGCGCCAGCATGCCGGCCAGGAAAATGTTGTAAAGGACCGCGAACCACGCAGAGCTGGAAAGCTGCAGCAGGTAGGACGGCGGATGCGTTTCGAAAAACGGCGCCAGGATGAAGAGCGGCAGCCAGCCCGCCAGCATCATCCAGCCCGACAACGTGTTCTGCGCCACCGGCGGCTTCCACTTGCGCAGCAGCACCGTGCCGAAGGCCCACAGGATGGCCGCGCACAGGATCATCAGCGCGCCGGTCGACAGGTCGCGCAGGTGGCGCAGGTCGTCGCCCAGCAGCACCGCCATGCCGGTCATGCCCAGCACCAGGCCAAAGACCTTGCGCCGGTTGAGCGGCTCGTGCAGGACCGCGATCGAGATCAGCGTCGCCCAGATCGGCATCGTGTACGCGAGGATGGCGCTCCGGCCGGCCGGCAACTGCTGCACGCCGAACAGCACGAAACCATTCCAGCCCGCGATGTTGAAGAAGGCGAGAATGGCCACGCGGCCCCACCAGGCGCGCGGGATGCTGACCACGTCGCCGCTGG
>JBBQEY010000259.1:0-4383 GCA_038321425.1 Burkholderiales bacterium
GCCAATCACCTGCACCTGCCGGTGCAGTCGGGGTCCGACCGCGTATTGGCCGCGATGAAGCGTGGCTACACCACGCTTGAATACAAGTCCATCGTGCGGCAGTTGCGCCTGCGCCGTCCCGATATTTCGCTGACGTCCGACTTCATCGTCGGCTTCCCGGGCGAAACCGACGACGACTTCGAGCGGACGCTGGCGCTGGCCGAGGCCGTGGGCTTCGACGGCGCGTACAGCTTTCTCTACAGCAGCCGGCCCGGCACGCCCGCAGCCGACCTGCCGGACGCGGTGCCGCAGGCGGTCGGCGAAGCGCGTCTCGCGCGGCTGCAGACCTTGCTCGATGCCCAGTTCCGCGCGCGTAGCGCCGCGATGATCGGCCGCCGCGAGCGCGTGCTGGTCACCGGGCCCGCCGCGAAGGACGCTGCCGAGCTGGCGGCACGGACGGATAACAATCGCGTTGTCAACTTTGCCGGCGACGCGGCCCACATCGGTCACTTCCTCGACGTCACGATCACCCGGGCGCTGTCGCATTCGTTGCGCGGCGAGCCGGCATGCTGATGCACCAACATGTTTCGATGCGCCAGACGCCCCCCTTGTTTACTGGAGCTCCACGATGATGACTTTCCCCCGCGCCTTCCTTGCCGGCGTCGCAGCGCTGACCCTCGCGGCCTGTGCAACCACGCCTCCGGCGGAGTCCGGCGCTGCGCCGGCAATTGCCGCGCCAACGACCGCAGCGCCGGCCACGACGGTCGTCACGACACCGTCTGCGGTGGCGATCGCCAACGCGCAGCGCCTGGCGGGTGCGCCCGGCAGCGCCACGCCTGCCCCGCCGACGCCGCCGCCGGTCCCCGGCGCGTTGCGGAGCTTTGCCGAGGTCTCGCGCGACTACAAGGAACTGCCGGGCATGCTGCCGCTGTGGCAGAAGGATGACAAGGTCCTCATCGAATTGACCCCGGATCAGTTCGACCGCCTGTATTTCCTGTCGACCAACCTCGACCAGGGCCTGGGCGAAGGGGGTCTGCTCGCCGGTTCGATGGGGAGCCGCGGCCGGCTCGGCGGCCCGTCCATCGTGATATTCCGCAAGGTGGGTGGCAGCGTGCAACTCATCGCGCGCAACGTGAAGTACACCGCCAAGGCCGGGACGCCGGAGGCACGCGCCGTCGCCGAAAGCTTCTCCGACAGCCTGCTCGCCAGCGCGGCGATCCTCTCCGCGCCCCATCCCGACCGCAAGTCGGTGCTAATCGAAGCCAACGCGATCTTCTTCTCCGACCTGTCCGCCAGAGCACCGCAACTCGAACGCGCCTACCGGCAGCCCTACGGCTTCGATGCGCGCAACACGTCGTTCAAGGAAGTCCGCAGCACCGCCGACTTCGTGTCCTTCAATGTCTTGGCGCACTATGCGCTGGCGCGGATCTCGGTGCCGGCCCCCGGCGCACCGGCTACCCCGCCCCCGGCCACGATCCCCGACGTCCGCAGCCTCTTCCTCGGCTTCCACTACTCGATCGCCAAGTTGCCCGACACGCCGATGCGCCCCCGCAACGCGGACACGCGCGTCGGCTACTTCACAACCGAGCGCTGGGACTTCACCACCGATGACCGGCGCATCCCGATCGTCCGCTACACCAATCGCTGGCGCCTCGAGAAGAAGGATCCAGCGGCGGCGATGTCCGAGCCGAAGCAGCCGATCGTCTACTGGATCGACAAGTCGGTGCCCGAGCGCTACCGCGCCACGATCCGCGACGGCGTACTCGAATGGAACAAGGCCTTCGCGCGGATCGGCTACCAGGATGCGATCCGCGTCGAGATCCAGCCGGACGACGCCGACTTCAACACATCGGATATCCGGCATGCCTCGATCCGCTGGATCATGTCGGCGCGCAGCAGCTTCCTTGCCATCGGGCCGTCGCTGGTCGATCCGCGCACCGGCGAGATCCTCGACGCCGACATCGGCATCGATGCGATGGGGATGCGGTCGATCAAGACCTACGGGGCCGAATCGGTGCCGCTGCGGCCGTCGCTCGAATTCCGCAACGACGCGCCGTATTGCACCTATGCCGCGGAGGCGGCCGAGCATGAAGGCTTCGCAATGTCGCTGCTCGAGGCACGCGGCACGATGATGCTCGACAGCGCGCAATCGGAAGCCTTTCTGTTGTCACGCTTGAAGTCGACGACGATGCATGAAGTGGGACATACGCTTGGCCTGACGCACAACTTCCGGGCATCCACCGTGTACACGGCGGCCCAATTAAGCGACCCCGACTTCACGCGGCAGAACGGCATCGCCGGATCGGTGATGGAGTACAACGCCGTGAACCTGGCCGTGCAGGGCGAGAAGCAGGGTGAGTTCCACATGTCTACGCTCGGCCCGTATGACTACTGGGCCATCGAGTACGGCTACCGCGAGTTCACGCCCGAGGATGAAACGGCCGCCTTGCTGCGCGTGGCAGGCCGCTCGAGTGAGCCGTTGCTGGCCTTCACGCCGGACGGCTACGTCTACTACAGCGGCCTCGACCCCATCGCCAATACCTTCGACCTCGGCACCGATCCGCTGGCCTACGCCGCGCGACAGTTGAAGCTGGCGCGGGAGCTGTGGCAACTTTCCGAGCGACGCAAGCTCGAGCCGGACGAGTCCTATGCGGTCCTGCGTCGCAATTTCTCGCGCGGCCTGTTCGAGGTCCAGCAAAGTGCCCTCTACACCGCGAAATACATTGGGGGCCTGACCGTGGTGCAGGACAGCGCCGGCAGCGGGCGCACGCCGCTCGAGCCGGTGCCTGCCGCCAAGCAACGTGCGGCACTCCAGTTGCTGGCCGACAATCTGTTTGCCGACGACAGTTTCCGCTTTCCGCCGTCCTACCTGCGGAAGTTGTCGCTGACCGATTTCGACATCGACGATGCGGCGGAATTGGCGCGCACCACGCCGGCGGTGGACATCGCGGTCGACCAGATGGTGCTGAACGTGCACCGCGCCATCCTGGGGCCGCTGCTGGGACCGGAGATCGCGCAGCGCCTGCTCAACAATGAGTTGAAAGTCACCGATCGCAGCGAAGCGCTCCGGCTTGTCGACCTCTACGGCACGCTGCACAGCGCGATCTTCAGCGAGGTGACCACGGGCCAGGACATTCCGCTGATCCGGCGTAACCTGCAGCGCGAGTACGTGTCGAAGGTCACCAATGTGATCCTGCGTCCCGCCACCGCAATGCCGGCCGATGCCCGCGCACTGCTGCGCGCCGATGCCAGGCGGTTGCGCGATGAAATCGCCAAACGCAAGAAGAGCGACAAGGGTTCGCCCGAAACGAGGGCGCATCTCGCCGAGACCCTGGCGACGCTCGACGATGCGCTGCGCGCGCCGTTGCTCCGGCAGGGCGTCTAGATGGCGCCAACGCGTCCGCGGGTGGCGGTGACGTTGTCGCCACTCGACAACCGCGCGCTGGCCAACCTCACCGGCCCGATGGACGCCAATCTGCGCCAGATCGAGGCCGCGCTCGACGTCACGATCGCCCATCGCGGCGGCGTGTTCACGATCAACGGCGAGCCCGCGCAGACCGCGCGCGCCGGCGCGGCGCTCGAGCGCTTCTATGCGGCCGCTGAACGGCCGCTGTCGGTGGAGGAGATCCAGCTGGGGCTCGTCGAGATCGGCACGCAGCCGGCCACGCCCGCCGCCGTGGGCGTGGACGACACCGGCGCGCCGCGACTGCGCACGCGGCGCTCCGAGCTGCACGGCCGGACGCCCAACCAGGTGGAGTATTTAAAGGACATCGTCGGCCACGACATCACGTTTGGCATCGGCCCTGCGGGCACCGGCAAGACCTATCTCGCCGTCGCGTGCGCGGTGGATGCGCTCGAGCGCGATGCCGTCAAGCGCATCGTGCTGGTGCGTCCGGCCGTCGAGGCAGGTGAACGGCTGGGCTTCCTGCCCGGGGACCTCGCGCAGAAGGTGGATCCGTATCTGCGTCCGTTGTACGACGCACTCTACGACCTGATGGGCTACGAAAAGGCCGCGCGCCTTCTTGAACGCGGCACGATCGAGCTGGCGCCACTGGCGTACATGCGCGGCCGCACGCTCAACCAGTCGTTCATCATCCTGGACGAAGCGCAGAACACGACGCCCGAGCAGATGAAGATGGCGCTGACGCGCATCGGCTTCGGCGCCAAGGCCGTGATCACCGGCGACGTCACCCAGATCGACCTCGGGCGCGGGCAGAAAAGCGGCCTGGTCGAGGCCGCGCGGATCCTGGCGGGGGTGCGCGGCATCGCCTTCCGCCACTTCACAAGCGCCGACGTCGTGCGTCATCCGCTGGTGCAGAAGATCGTCGACGCCTACGACCGCGATGCGGCGAGCCGCCCGCCGGACGACCGTCACCATCGCTGACGCACGCCGCGATGCCCTTG
>JBBQEY010000260.1:0-4347 GCA_038321425.1 Burkholderiales bacterium
GCGTACGCGCACCGCCTGTCGCTCGAGCGTGACGGCGAGGGCGCGCAGACGTGGCTGTCCGAGCTGATCTGGCGCGACTTCTATGCCCAGATCCTGTGGCATCACCCGCATGTCGTCGGCCGCAGCTTCAAGGCGGAATACGCGGACCTCCGGTTTTCCGGCAACCCGGCGCACTTCGCCGCGTGGTGCGCCGGCGCCACCGGCTATCCGATCGTCGATGCGGCGATGCGGCAGATAAACGCCACCGGTTACATGCACAACCGGTTGCGGATGATCGCCGCTTCGTTCCTGGTAAAGGACCTGCTCATCGACTGGCGCCAGGGCGAAGCGTACTTCGCCAGGGCGCTGATCGACTACGACCTCGCGTCCAACAACGGCGGCTGGCAGTGGGCGGCCTCCACCGGCTGCGATGCACAACCCTACTTCCGCATCTTCAATCCGGTGACGCAGTCCGAACGCTTCGACGCCGACGGCAAGTTCATCCGCCGCTATGTGCCGGAGTTAGCAGCGCTGGACGCGAAGGAAATTCACGCGCCGTGGCTCGTGCCGCCTGCGCTGCAACAGGCCAGGGGCGTGGTGATCGGCCGCGACTATCCGGCACCGATCGTCGACCACGCGCAGGCGCGCGCGGCCGCGCTGCAGTTCTTCAAGCGGGCGTAGAAAGATCAGTCCTCCTCGTGCCGCCGATGTTTCGCGTACTCGGCCGCGAGGTGCTGCTGCAGCGAAGGCGGTGCGGCTTCGTAGTGCGACAAAGCCATCGACCACCCGCCCTGGCCCCCCGTCATCGACTTGATGCGTGCGGCGTAACCTTCGAGTTCTCCCAGTGGTGCCATCCCCGTCACCGCCAGCGATCCTGATTGCAACGTCTTGGTCCCCGTGACCTGCCCCCGTCGCGAGGCCAGGTCACCGGTCACGTCACCGATGTTGGCAGCCGGGCAATTGATCTCCACGCCGACCACGGGTTCGAGCACGATCGGCCGCGCCTTCGCGATCGCATCGAGGAATGCCTTGCGGCCCGCAGCCACGAACGCTACTTCCTTCGAGTCCACCGCATGAAACTTGCCGTCATAGACGTTCACGCGCACGTCCTGCAGCGGAAACCCGGCCAGCGGTCCCTGCGCCAGCACGTGTTCCACGCCCTTCTGCACCGCAGGAATCAACGACGTCGGGATCGCGCCGCCCTTCACCGTGCTGACGAACTCGAAGCCCGCGCCTCGCGGCCGTGGCTCGATCTTCAGGAACACTTCGCCGAACTGCCCGGCGCCGCCCGTCTGCTTCTTGTGCCGGTGATGGCCTTCCGCGGCCATCGTGATCGTCTCGCGATAGGGAACGCGTGGCGGCCGCGTCGAGACCTCCAGCTTGAACTGGCCGGCCATGCGCTCCAGCACGGAACGCAAGTGCAATTCGCCGAGCCCCCACAGCACGGTCTCGTTCAGCGTCGTGTCGTGTTCGACGACGAGCGTCGGGTCCTCGGCCGTCATCCGGTGCAGCACTTCGGAGATCCGCTGTTCGTCGCCGCGCCGTTTAGGCTCGATGGCTACCCCGTGCATCGGCACAGGGAATTCGAGCGGCTGCATGTGGATGTGGTCCTCGTCGTGCGAGTCATGCAGCACGCAGTCGAACTCGATGTCATCCACTTTGGCCACCGCCGCAAGGTCGCCGGGTACCGCGCGATCAATCTCGACGTTTTTCGCCCCTTGCAGCATGAAAAGGTGGCCCACCTTGAACGGTTTGCGCCCGTCGCCGACAAAGAGCTGCGTGTCGCGCGTCACCGTGCCCTGGTGCACGCGAAAGATGCCGAGCTTGCCAACAAAAGGATCCATCACTACCTTGAACACATGGGCCAGCACATGCTGCCGCGGATCGGGTTGCGAATGGAATTCGACGGTGCTGTCGCCGTCGCCCTTCGTGAAGCGTGGCGGATTGCCCTCGGCCGGATTGGGCAGCAGGCGGTCGAACACCTGCAACAGTTCGGCGACACCGGCACCCGTGCGCGCGGAAACGAAGCATACCGGCACAAGATGGCCATCGCGCAGCGCCTTCTCAAAAGGCGCGTGCAGGTCCTCCGGGGCCACTTCGCCGTGCTCGAGGTAATGCGCCATCAGCACTTCGTCGACCTCGACAACCTGGTCGACCAGCGCACCGTGGGCTGCGGCGACTGACGAGAAATCGGCATCGCCCGCCGGATTGAAGAAGCAGTCGACCACGCGCTTGCCGCCATCCGCCGGCAGGTTGATCGGCAGGCATTCCTTGCCGAACGCTGCCTGGATCGCCCCCAGCAGCCCCGCCAGGTCCACATTGTCGCCATCGATCTTGTTGATCACGACGATGCGACACAGGCGACGACGTGCGGCCTGCTCCATCATCCGCTCCGCCACCATCTCGATGCCGGCCTGCGCGTTGATCACCACTGCCGCGGTTTCCACGGCGTCAAGCGCACCAATGGCTTGCCCGATGAAATCGGGGAATCCGGGTGTATCGATCAGGTGCACGCGCGTGGCGCCGGTCTCGAGGTGCAGCAGCGATGAGCGCAGCGAATGCTGGTATTGCTTCTCAAACGCATCGAAGTCGCTGGCCGTCGTGCCGCGCTCCACGCTGCCGGCGGCGGTCAACGCCCCGGCCCGGACCAGCAGCGCTTCCGCTAGCGTGGTCTTGCCTGCGCCGCCCTGGCCTACCAGGGCCACCGTGCGCAGATTCTCCGTGGCGTAGTTCAGCATTGCGCCTCCTGCGGGGAGTTGGACAGGCAATTTAGCCTATTCGACCGCCGCCGCGTTACTGCGCCGCAATATGTCCCAAGCCGGGCGGGCGCGATCGACGCCCAGAACAAAACGGCGCGATCTAGCGCGCCGTTTCGGAAGGATCAGCGGGAAATGGCGTCAATGCGTGGCACTGACCCCGGTCATCTCACGCAGGTGCCGCAACAATTCCTCTTCCTGGTATGGCTTGCCGAGGTACATGTCCACGCCGAGTTCCGCCGCCAGATTGCGATGCTTCTCCGCGGTCCGCGACGTGATCATGATGATCGGGATGTTGACGTAACGCGGGTCCCCCTTGATCGTCTTGGTGAACTCGAAACCGTCCATTCGCGGCATCTCGATGTCGAGCAGGATGACGTCGGGCACCGTTTCGCTCAGCACCTGCAGTCCATCCACGCCATCCTTCGCGGTGGTGACCGCAAAGCCTTCCCGTGTCAGCAGACGGCTCGTGATCTTGCGCACCGTCAGCGAGTCGTCGACGATCATGACCGTGGGCCGCGTGGATACCGGCGCCACGCGCGCGCGCGGGCGATCACCCAACGTGCGATCCTCGCCCGTCGGCTCGTATTGCGGAATGTCGGTGCGGCTTGCAAGCTGCACCGGATTGATGATCAGCACGATCTCGCCGGTGCCGAGCACGGTGGCGCCGGAGATTCCCGACACGCGCGACAGCTGCGGCCCGATGTTCTTGACGACGACTTCCTGGTGGCCAAGCATTTCGTCGACGTGCACGGCGGCATAGCTCTGGCCGCTGCGCAGCAGCAGCACGGAGTTGTACCGCTTAGTTTCCGGGTTATGGATCGTGTCGCCCAGCAGCCGCGGCAGGTAATGGAACGGATATACACGGCCCTGCCAATCCACCTTGCGCTGGATGTAGATGTCGAGCAGCGCCTGCGACTTCACCTGCTGCACCTGCTCGACCATCGGCGCCGGCAACGCCCACAGCCGGCCTCCGGCGCGGATCAGTACTGCCTGCGCCACTGCCAAGGTGAGCGGCAACGTCAACGTGAATCGTGTGCCGCGGCCGGCGGTAGAGGTCACCTCGACCCGGCCACCCAGCGCCGCGATCTCGCTGCGCACCACGTCCATGCCGATGCCGCGCCCGGAAATCTGCGTGACCTTGGCCGCCGTGGAGAAGCCCGGGTGGAACAGGCATTCGATCAGCTGGGTTTCGGTCGGCGTGACGCCCGCAGCCACGAGGCCCTGCGATTGCGCGCGATCCCGCACGCGCGAGAAGTCGATGCCGCTGCCATCGTCAGCGAGGTCGATCACCACTTCATTGCCCACCTGCCGCACCGTCAGTGCAATCTCGCCGATGTCGGCCTTGCCCGCCTTGCTCCGGGCCTCCTTGCCTTCAAGCCCGTGGTCGAGCGCGTTGCGCAGCAGATGCTCCAGTGGCCCGACCAGCTTTTCCAGCACCGAGCGATCGAGCTCGACCTGGCTGCCGTTAATCTCGAGATTGGCGCGCTTGTCGAGTTCGCGCGCCGTGGTGCGCAGGATCCGGTACAGGCGCTCGGACAGGCTGCCGAAGGGCACGGTGCGAATCGCGAACAGCCGCTGCTGAACTTCGCGCGACATGCGCGCCTGCGCC
>JBBQEY010000261.1:0-4344 GCA_038321425.1 Burkholderiales bacterium
GATTGACGCGGTGTACAAGCCGCAGCGTGTGCCCAGCATGGACAAGTTCCTGCGCACGGCGCGCGCCCGGTTCGGCGGCAATCCGATCCCGCATCAGAATTTCATGTTCGAGGTGATGAAACGCCGCGCCGATGTGCGTGCGTATGCACTGGTCGCCGACCATACGCCGAAGCACAACGAGGAGAAGCACTGGACGATGTTCCTCAACCAGGACACGGCGTTCTTCGTCGGCGCCGACAAGATTGCGCGGATCCTGAAGGCGCCTGTCTTCTATGTCGCGATGCGCCGCGAAGGTGTCGGGCATTACAGTGTCGAACTTGAGCTGCTGGCGGAGCCGCCGTACGACCGCGACTCGGGGCCGGAGATCGTCGAGCGCTACGCGCGGGCGCTCGAACGCGAGATCCTGCGCAGTCCGGCCGACTGGCTCTGGATCAATCGCAAGTGGAAATACGCGAAGCCACTGTACGCGTCGTGATTAACGCAAAGGTGGCTTCAGCCTTGCGAGTGGCGCAGGTGCCCTGTAGGCGAGGCTTCAGCCTCGCGGGTTCGATGCAGCGTAACCGCGAGGCTGAAGCCTCGCCTACAGATGTTGTGCGGCACCCCCGCGAGGCTGAAGCCTCGCCTACAGGGCACCCGAGCCACCTGCGAGGCTGAAGCCTCGCCTACAGGGCACCCGCGCGCCTAGCCTGCCGATGCGGCACGCCGTTGCGCGAGGAACGCCGCCATCGTCCGCACCGTCGGGTACTCGAAGAAATCCGTGACCTCGAGGTGGCCGGGGTACATGCCTTCGATCTTCTCGTAGATCTGTGCCAGCGTCAGCGAGCCGGTGCCGAGTTCGAAGAGATTGTCGTCGGGTTGAAGTTTGTGTCCCGGCAACGCGGCCTGGCAGATGGCGAGCAGCGTTTGCTCCAGTTCCGTGTCCACCGCGCCGCTGGCCGAGGCCTGCGCAGCGTCGATCTCCGCCATCGCCTTCAGTGTCTCGTCGAAATGGCCAGCTTCGAAATCACGTGCAAGTGCAAAGCGCTGGATCTTGCCGCTGGTGGTCTTCGGAAACTGGCGCACGGGAATGACCGCGGCAACCGCGAGCCCCACCCGTTCGTTGACCACGCGGCGGATCGTGCGCGCGGTTTCCACCACCGGCGCCAGGTCGTCGCCCTTGGCCAGCACGAAGATCAACAGTTCGTCCGTGGCCGCGTGCGGCGGCCGCACGCCGGTGGCGGCGGCACGCCCGGCTTCGACGCCCGCATGCCGGGCCAGTACCAGCTCAATGTCCTGCGGATAGTGATTCTGCCCTGCGACGAACAGGACTTCCTTGATCCGCCCTGTCACCACCAGTTGCCCGTCGTGCAACGCGCCGAGGTCGCCGGTGTCGACCCAGCCCTCCGCCGTGCGTGATGCTGCGGTTGTTGTGCTGTCGTCGTAATAGCCGGGGCTGACGTTGGTCCCCCGGATCAGGATGCGGCCCACGGTGCCTGCGGGAACCGTCGATCCATTGCCATCGGCGATCTGCACCTCGCATCCTTGCACGGGCGTGCCAAGGCGCACCAGTTCGAGCGCGCCCGTTGCGCCGGCATCGATGGCGCTGACATGATCGCCGGGGCCGAGCGCGCCGCGATCGACATGGATCGTCGAGAGCGGTGAACCAACCACCGGAAATGTCACGGCGAGACTGGCTTCGGCGAGTCCGTAGACCGGAAACATCACATCGGGTGACATCTTCGCCGGCGCCAATGCCGTGGTGAACGCACGGCAAAGGTCGGCCGCAATGGGTTCGGCACCGTTGAAAATGATCCGCAGCGCCGAAAGATCCAGCGCCGCCGCCTTGGCGTCGTCGTGCCCCTTCAGATAATGCTGATAGCCGAAATTGGGCGACGACGTGACGGTGACGCGATGCTCCGCAGCCTTCGCGAGCCACAGCGCGGGCCGACGCACGAACAGCGCCGTGGGCATCAGCCACTGGTCCACGTCGGCGCACAACGGCGACAGGTGGAAGCCGATCAGGCCCATGTCGTGGGTCAGCGGCATCCAGGACAGGCTCGAATCTTCGGGGCGGACCTTGGCACCCTTCATGATCGCTGCAATGTTGGCGGTGAGATTGGCGTGCGTCAGCAGCACACCCTTTGGCTCGCTGGTGGAGCCCGACGAGAACTGGATCATCGCGACATCGTCAGGCGCCACCGGATGCGGCACACCCGGCCGCGCGACATCGGCGATCTCGTCCAGGAACACGATGTGTGCCGCGATCCTGTCGAGCGTCGCGCCATAGCCGGCATCGGCGGCAAACGCACGCAGGCGATCGTAGATGCGGCGTTCCGTGGCCAGCACCGGTGCGCGCAGACGCTCGATCACGCGAAAAAGCTTGGCCTTGTGTTCATCGGCGTTGCCCGGCGCGAGCGGCACCGCCACAACCCCGCCCAGCACGCAGGCCCAGAACGTATCGACGAACGGCGCGAGACCATCGACCAGGATCAGGGTCTCGGTGCCCGGACGCGCGCCGGCGTCCTGCAGGTAGCGCAGGATGCCGAGCGCGCGGCCTCGCAGCGCGGCATAGGGCACGCGGGTCTCGCCGCTTTCACCGGCGATGTAGACGATGCCGCGCGTGCTGATGGCACGAGCATCAAGTGCGGTGGCGAGGGTGGAGAAGGGCTTCATGGAGATCGGGAGGCCTGGTTCAGTGTCAGCCGTGGCGCTGCTGCACGTGCATCTGCACCGGATGGCGCGTGCGCAGGTTGACCTGCGGCTCGATCTCGATGGTTTGTCCCTCGACCAGCGTCAGCTCGAACTGGCGGGCCAGCATGGCCACGTGCGTATGCATTTCGATCATGGCGAGATGTTCGCCGATACAGGCGCGCGGGCCAAGCCCGAACGGCAAAAAAGCGAAGCGATGAGGTGCTGGCGCGGCATGCGCAAAACGGTCCGGGTCGAACACATCCGGACGAGGCCAGAAGGCCGGATGGCGCTGCACGATGTAGGGCGACACCAGTACCTCGGTCCCGGCGGGAAGATTGAATGCGTCGATCGTGGAGGCGTCGATACTGCGTCGCGTCAGCAGCCAGCCGGGAGGATACATGCGCAAAGTCTCTGCCACGCCACGTTGGACCAGGTCGAATCCGTCCAGGTCTTCGTAGGCGGGCAGGCCCGGTGCCGCGGCATCGAGCTCAATGTGCAAGCGCTGCCGGTAGCCGTGCGCCTGCGCCAGCAGCGTCCAGAACCAGTTGAGCGAGCTGGCCGTGGTTTCGTGGCCGGCCACGATCAACGTCAGGATCTCGTCCAGCAGCTGGCGGTCCGCCATCGGTTCGCCGGTTTGCCGGTCGCGTGCATCGATCAATGTCGAGACGATGTCGTTGTGCCGCACACCATCGCGGCGCCGGCGCGCCACTTCGTCCATGATGATCTTGCCCAGCTGCCTGAACTTGTACGCGAAGGCGAGATTGCGCGCGGTCTCGTCGGTGAGCATCGCGAACGGGCTTGCACCATCGGGCAGGTCGAGGCGCCCCAGGTCGTCGCCGAACAGCGCGCGCAGCACGACGTCGAGCGTGACGTCGCTCATGTCCTGCGTGACGTTGATCGTCGCGCCGGTGCGTGCCGCCTCGCTCCATCGTTGCGCGAGCCGCGCGTTGGCCGCGTGGATGTGCGGCATCCATGTGCTGATGATCCGGCGATGGAACGCGGGCTGCACCATCCTCCGCTGGATGCGCCAGTGGTCGCCTTCGCTGGTCATGAGGCCGTTGCCGAGCAGGATGGCAACGCGCTCGATGCCGATGCCCTTGGTGAAGTTCGCATGGTGATCGACCAGCACATGCCGCACGTGCTCCGGGTGCGACAGCACCCAGATGTCCTTTTGCAGCGTCGGCGAGCGGACGCGGAACGCGTCGCCGCACTGCTCGAACATGCGCACGAGCGTGGACAGGGCGTCCGACTCGAACGTGATGTCGAGGGGCTCGGAGGCGAGCGGCGGTTCACAAACCGGTTGGACTTGCGCGTTCATCTCACTGTTCGAAGAAGCATTTCCGGTGTCGGAGCATGGGCGGTGACGATCATTTCACGTTGCGCGTTGCGGTAGTAGCGCGCCGCTGTTGCAATGTCTCCAAAAGGTCATTATAATTTCACCTCTCTGCTGCTTCGAGACCCCCCAAAAGCAAGCGCAAGACAACGGGGACCGCATTTTCTACGGAAATGTAGAAATGCAAACGGAGGCGAAGCCAAGCGGAACGCTCTTTAAAAATATGCAACCGATAGGTGTGGGTACTCGTGGTCTGGGGCCCTGCTGTGGGCTATTTTCTGGGTAACCGGGGGATGGCGAAGCGGCGGGGGAGATCCAAGACAAACGCAGTGCTCGCACAA
>JBBQEY010000262.1:0-4312 GCA_038321425.1 Burkholderiales bacterium
GAGTGGGACCGCGACTTCAAGCTGGTGCGCTGGTCCCCGCAGGCGGAGAACATCTTCGGTTGGATCGCGAACGAGATCATCGGCGTGCCGCTCGACAACAGCCCGCTGCTGCACGAGGACGACCGTGCCGGGTTTGCCAGCCTGGTCGGTCGATTGATGAGCGGCGAGGAGCCGCGCGCCACCGGCCTCACGCGCAATCGCCGCCGAGACGGCGAGACGATCTGGTGCGAGTGGTATCACTCGGCACTGCTGGACGAGGAAGGCCAGATTGTCTCGATCCTGTCGTTCGTGCAGGATGTGTCGTCGCGGATCCAGGCGGAAGAGCGTTTGCAGTACCTCGCCACGCGCGACGCCTTGACGGGGTTGCCGAACCGCCTGTTGCTCCACGAGCGCCTGAACCAGGCCATCGCGCTGGCCAAGCGCGGTGGGCGCCGCGTGGGCGTCCTGTTCATCGACCTCGATCGCTTCAAGAACGTGAACGACACGCTGGGCCACCGGATCGGCGACGAGTTGCTGAAAAGCGTGACGGCAGCGCTGTCAGGCGCGCTGCGCGAGACGGACCTGCTGGCGCGTTTGGGTGGCGACGAATTCATGGTGATCGTCGAGGACTTCGACGATCGCGCGGTGCTGGGGCGCGTTGCGCAGAAGCTGCTTGACGCGATCGCCCAGCCGTTCGAGATCGAGTCGCACGCGATCTTCGTCACCTCGTCGATCGGCATCGCCGTCTATCCGGACGATACCGATGACCCGGGCGAGCTGCTGAAGTACGCGGACGTCGCGATGTACCGGTCGAAGGACCTCGGCCGCAACACGTATCAGTTCCTCGATGCGAACCTGGCGGAGCATCGGGTACGCCAGCACACGCTGGAAACGTCGCTGCGCACCGCGCTCGCCGACAATGCGCTGCACCTGCATTACCAGCCGGTGTTGCGCGTCCACGACCGGACGATTGTGGGCGCCGAGGCACTGCTGCGCTGGAACGACCCCGAGCACGGCAGCGTGCCGCCGCAGGTGTTTATCCCGCTGGCGGAAGAATCCGGATTGATCCACGCGGTGGGTGAATGGGTGTTGCGCAACGCCGCGCGACAATGCGTGGCATGGCGCGAAGCGGGAATGCCGCTGTCGGTGTCAGTCAACATGTCGGCGCGGCAGTTCTACCGCGAGGACGTCGCGCAGCGCGTATCCGAGATCGTGAAGTCGGAACAATGCGATCCATCGTGGATCGAGCTCGAGGTCACCGAGACGAGTCTGCTGCACGACCTCGACGCGATCCGCAAGGTGCTGCACCAGTTGCGCGACGAGGGCTTCACGGTGGCGATCGACGACTTCGGCACCGGCTATTCCTCGTTGACGCACCTGAAGCATTTCCCCATCGACACGCTCAAGATCGACATCTCGTTCATCGCCGACCTCGAGTCCGACCCGCAGGATGCGGCGATCACGGAGGCCATCATCGGCCTCGCGCGCGGCCTGGGACTGAAGGTGGTCGCCGAGGGCGTGGGCACGCGCGAACAACTGGAGTTCCTCGATCAGCGTGGCTGCGACTGCTTCCAGGGCTTCTGGGCCAGCAAGCCGCTGCCGGCCGACGAGTTCTTCGAGTACGTGCGGAAGAAATCGGTGGCCGTGCCGGCGGCATGACGCTTCGCGCTAGTCGATCGTCGCCACCCAATCCGCCAGCGCCTTCGCGGCCGTCTGCCACGCCGGATCGAGCATCAGCATGTGCGCCATGCCCGGAAGGATCGTCGCCGTGGTGTGATGGTGCGCGGCCGTGGCCCGCGAGTCCTCGGGGGTGGAGATCCGGTCACCCTGCACGCCCAGCACGAACACCGGCGTGGCCCCCGGCTTGCCGCGCGGCGGTGCCATGCCCCAGTGCAGCCGCAGCGACAGGTCGAAGAGCACGCGGGGTGACTCGCCGTGAAGGTGGCGCAGCGCCTCGGCCAGCAGGCGGGGTTCGACGGCATTGCTGAAATAGAACGGGCGCAGCGTGGTCATCATGTCGACCGACATCCGGCTGGGGTCGAGCTGCGCCATGTGCGGCAGATAGTCAGGGTTGGAGGTGGCGAGCCGCGCGGCGACCGGCATCAGGCCCGTCGGCGGCACCGGCGCCACCAGCGCGGCGCCCCGCAGTGGCCGGGTGGCCAGCATGCGCTCGCAAATGGCCGCGCCGATCGAGTGGCCGATCAGGATCGGGGGCGCGCCGAGCGTCGACGCGACATGCTCGACATCGGCCACGTAGTCGTCAAGACTGGCGATGAACAGCGTTTCCTTCCCGCCGCTCTCGCCGTGCCCGCGCAACGAGAGTGCGTGCGCCGGGTATCCGCGAGCCGCGAACCACGGCAGGAAAAAGGGCTCCCAGCACCAGGCATCGCAGTAGCCGCCGTGGATGAAGAGCAGGGGGGGTTTGCGCGTGGCACGGGCCGGGAGGCGCGTGCGCACTTCGAGGTGATACTCCGGAGCGGCCATTGTTATCCGTTGAAGGTGCGACTGCTGGTAGGATGCGCACGCTCCATGCGCACCGCCCACGACATCCCGATTGTGCCAGACGCCACGCCCGCGGCGCAGTCCTATGACGAGAACTGCCGCCGCTGCGGCCGTCTCGCGGCGTTTCTCGACACCGTCCGTGACGCCCACCCGGAGTACTGGTGCCGTCCAGTGCCGCCCTTCGGGGCGGCCACTGCCGCGCTGGTGATCGTCGGTCTGGCGCCCGGCATGCATGGCGCCAATGCGTCGGGCCGTCCCTTCACCGGCGACCACGCCGGCATCCTGCTCTACCAGACGCTGTTCGACTATGGGTATGCGAGCCAGCCCGCTGTGGCGGGCCGCCACGACGGCATGCAGTTGACCGGCGTGCGCATTACCAACGCCGTGAAGTGCCTGCCGCCCGACAACAAGCCCACACCCGCCGAGATGCGTACGTGCAACGCGTTCCTCGCCGCCGACTTAAAGGCGCTGCCGGCTGGCGGGGCCATCCTGGCGCTGGGGCGCATCGCGCATGATGCGACACTGCGGGCGCTTGGAATGCGCGCGACCGCGCTGACCTTCGCCCATGGCGCCCAACATCGCCTCGCCGACGGACGCATGCTGATCGACAGCTATCACTGCAGCCGCTACAACACCAACACGCGCCGGTTGACGACGCCGATGTTCCGTGCCGTGTTTGACGCGATCGCCGATCACCTCCGCCGCGCGCGCGCCGGTGGCGAGCGCGCGTAGGGGTCACGCGCATGGACGAGGAACCGCTGCCGCGACCACCGGCGTTCGACGCGCCGGAACTGCTGCGCACGCTGCCGCACCGGCCGGGTGTCTACCGGATGTTGAATGCCGCGGGCGAGACGCTGTACGTCGGCAAGGCGCGCGACCTCAAGAAGCGCGTCTCGAACTACTTCCAGAAGACCGGCCATGAGCTGCGCATCGCGGCGATGGTGGCGCAGGTCGCGCGCGTGGAGATCACCGTCACGCGCTCCGAAGGCGAGGCGCTGCTGCTCGAGAACAATTTCATCAAGTCGCTCGAGCCGCGCTACAACATCCTCTTCCGCGACGATAAAAGCTATCCATACGTCTGTATCAGCGGCGATCCGTTTGCCCAGCTGCGCTTCCATCGCGGTGCGCTGGACCGGCGTCACCGGTACTTCGGGCCGTTCCCCAGCGCAGGCGCGGTGCGCGAGGGCATGGCGCTGCTGCAGAAGGTGTTCCTGCTGCGAACCTGCGAGAACTCGGTGTTTGCGCACCGGTCGCGGCCGTGCATGCTGCACCAGATCGGCCGCTGCACCGCGCCGTGTGTCGGGCTGATCGGCGAGGCCGAGTATCGCGAGGACGTGGAGAGTGCCGCGCTGTTCCTGCGCGGCAAGGCGGGCGAGGTGCTGTCGCAGCTGCAGGTGCAGATGGACGCCGCCGCTTCGGCGCTGGAATTCGAACGCGCCGCGCGCATCCGCGACAAGATCGCGCGACTGCAGCAGTTGCAGGTGCGGCAATTCGTCGAGAGCGCCACGGCAGGCGACATCGACGTCGTGGCTGCGGCCTCGGAACGCGGGCTGCCGGCGGTGAACGTGGTGATGGTACGCGGCGGGCGCCATGTCGGTGATCGCACGTTCTTCCCGCGCCACGCCGATGCGCTCGACCCGGAAGCGCTGTCCACCATCGTGCCCGCGTTCCTCGAACAGCATTACGTGGAGCGGCCGGTGCCCCCCACCATCGTGGTGCCCGACGCCGACGACCATGCGGCGCTTGCCGAAGTGCTCTCGGCGCAAGCGGGGCAGAAGGTGGAGATCGTCGGCAACCCAGGAGGCGAGCGCCGCGTGTGGCTCGCGATGGC
>JBBQEY010000263.1:0-4312 GCA_038321425.1 Burkholderiales bacterium
TGCGTTGGGCGCTGAGTGGCGCCGGTTCGGCGTCGCCGCCGTCGTGGTGCTGGCGGCCGGCACCTGGCTGCCGTCGATCGCCGACGGCCTCGCGCAATCGATGGGCTGGAGTCGCAGTTTTGTCGGCACGCTGTTCATGGCGTTCGCCACCACGCTGCCCGAGATGGCGGTGACGCTCTCGGCACTGCGGCTGCGTGCGCTCGACATGGCAATCGGCAACCTGCTGGGCAGCAACCTCTTCAACGTCACCATCCTCGCCATCGACGACGTGTTCTATACGCCGGGTCCTCTGCTGGCCGACGCGTCACCGGTGCACGCCGGCACCGCCGTGGCGGCCGTCATCATGAGTGGACTGGTGGTGATCGGTCTGGTGATGCGGCCGCAGGGTCGCGTGCTGCGCGTTGTGAGCTGGGTCAGTGTGGGCCTCCTCGCGACATACGTGCTGAACGCCACCGTGGTCTTCCTGCACGGCACGTAGCGCTCCGTTCGCCGGCCGCCCGGGCGCGCATGGTGGCGCGGGCCGAGCGGCGCACGCTTTCCCGCAGCAGCGCCCGGGAACTCCGGTCGCGTCACCGGTACGGGGATCGCGGCGACCCGTATGCAAGCGCCATCTGATACGACGCTCGCATGGTCCCATGTCCGCCTACACATCAGATTTCCTTCATGACCTGGGCGTAGGAGATCAAGGCGAACAGCATTGTCCCGCCGACAACGTTGCCGAGCAGCACGGGCACGGTGAAGTTCATGAGCATGGTGCCCAGCCCGATCTGCCCGTCGAGCACCAGCAGGAAGGCCTCGACGCTGCCGGCGACGATGTGGGCGAAGCCCCCGGCAGCGATGAGGCTCGTCATCAACACGATCACCCAGAACTCTGCAGCTTCGGCATTGGGCAGGAGCCACACCATGGTCGCGATCAGGAAGCCGGCAGCGATCGCCTTGAAGAACATCTGCGCCCAGCTGTTGCCCATGAGGTGAACGCCGATCTCGTGCATTCCCGCGAGCATCTCGGGCGATAACACCGGAGCGAATGTGCAGAACATCGCGGCGATGAACGTCCCCATCATGTTGGCGCCGAAGACGATCCCCCACATGCGCAACATGCGCCAGAGGTTGGCCCAACTGGTCTGCGCCATGACCGGCAGCACTGCGGTGAGGGTGTTCTCGGTGAAGAGTTGCTGTCGGCCCAGCACCACCATGACGAAGCCGATCGAGTAGCCAAGGCTGCTCACGAGGTGCGCCCAGCCCGTGTCGGGCATGTTGATGCGCAGGATGGTCTGCCCGAGCAGGGAAAAGCTGATGGAAAGACCGGCGGCTACCCCGGACCAGCACAAGGAGATGCCCGGCCGCTCCATCTCCTCGTCGCCGCGGCGGCGGACCACCTCGTAGATGGCGGGGCTGGGCAAGCCGGAGTGCTCGGTGACGGCCTCCTCTTCGATCTCGCGCTGGGATTCGCTCTGCAGCCTGCCCTTGTCAGCGGCGGCTTCCTCCCTCGAGCTCCGTGCCGACGTTTTCTTCGCAGGCGCAGTTCTACCGCTTCTAGTCGCCAATCCATTCCTCCCGTTCTCATGCACCGGCCGAGCCGGGTTGCCACTCAGGTCAGCGGCTTCAGTTGCTGTAGCAGGGTCGGCACGAGTTCGCTGACCGTTGGATGGATGTGCATGGCCCGCGAGATCACGGTATAGGGCTGCGTGGCCGCCATCACATCCAGCAGCGCGTGAATCACCTCGTCGCCGTTGAGGCCGAGGATCGCGGCCCCCAGCAGGAGTTTGGAGTCGGCATCGACCAGCACCTTCATGAAGCCTTGCGTTTCGCCGGCTTCGCGGGCGCGGCCGACCCGCTGCATCGGCATCTTCGCGCGCCATACCTTGCGGCCGCTGGCGCGCGCTTCGTCTTCGTTGATGCCGACGCGGCCGAGCGCGGGGTCGATGAAGAGCGCGTAACAAGGGATGCGGTCGGAGATGCGCCGCGGGTCCGCATCGAACAGGTTGGCGACGACGATTTCGTGATCGTTCCATGAGGTGTGCGTGAAGGCGCCGCGGCCGTTGCAGTCGCCCACCGCCCACACGCCATCGGCACTGGTGCGGCACTGGTCATCAACGACGATGTAGCCGCGCTCGTCGGTGCGGATGCCGGCCACCTCCAGTCCGAGGCCATCGGTGTTGGGGTGGCGGCCAACGGCCAACAGCACGTGGCTGCCGCGGATCGCCGGGCTGTCGGTGCCGCACGCCGCGCCGACGATGATCTGCTCACCGTCCGGGGCCAGCGATACACACTCCGCGCCCAGTTCGAAGCGCACACCTTCGGCTTCGAGGATGCCGCGAATGGCATCCGCCACGTCGGCGTCCTCGCGCGACAGCAGCCGGCCTGACTTCTCCACCACGGTCACGGCAGCGCCGAAGCGCCGCATCATGTGGGCGAACTCGAGCCCGATGTAGCTGCCGCCGACGATCACCAGGTGCTCGGGCACCGCCGCCAGTTCCATGATCGAAACGTTGTCGAGCGTCGCCACGCGGTCGATGCCGGGCAGCGGCGGTCGCATCGCGCGCGCGCCGACGTTGAGGAAGATGCGCGGCGCCGTCAGCTGCCGGCCGTTGACTTCAATCGTCGCCGGACCGACGAAACAGGAGTCGCCGACGATCACTTCCGTGTTCTTGAGGCCGCGCATCCAGGCTTCGACGCCTTCGCGCGACTGCTTGACGATGCCGTCCTTGCGTGCCTTCACCCGCGCCATATCGACCTTGAGCATGCCGATGTCGAATCCGAACTCCGCGCCGCGCTGCGCCTGGCGGATCGCGCGGGCGCTGGCCACGAGCGTCTTGGTGGGCACGCAGCCGACGTTCACGCAGGTGCCCCCAAAATAGTGGCGCTCGATCACCGCCGTATTCAGCCCCTCCTTGCTGCAGCGCGCGGCGATCGCAGGGCCGGCCTGGCCTGCACCGATGACGATAGCGTCGAAACTCTGGATCAGCATAATTTGGGCTCCGCTCGGAGACAACCCTCAGCCTGGACGCCATTCCGGGTTGGCCAGGTGCCAAAGAAGATGCAGGAAAGAGAAGCTGAAGACAATGACCCACAGCCACCAGAACAGACGGAGGATTGCGGCCTCTGAGACATGCGCGGAGGGCGTCTTGCCTGTTCGGTTGAATCCTTGCGGTAGACGAACGTTCACGTCACGCGGGTAACTGTCGTTTTTTGGCGCTCATCATGTGCCTGTCACGATACACTTTGGGGACCGCGGAAGTGGCAAGATGCCAAGTGTTGACCAGTCGAACGCGAGGCGGGGACGGCTCACGTCTAGCAGGTCCGCCAGGGTGCGGGTTTGGCTCGTGTGTCGCCTTCACTTCTGCAGAGGGATGGGCGTGCCCCGGTCCACCGGCACGGCAGTGATGCTGTTCTGGGGCGAGCCTTCGATGACCCGGTCCGAGTAGGTCAGATAGACCAGCGTATTGCGCGGAGCATCAACCATGCGCACCACGCGCAGCTTCTTGAAGACCAGTGAGATGCGCTCGCTGTACATCTCATCCTGCCTCGGAATCGGCTTCGAAAAGCTGATGGGGCCGGTTTGACGGCACGCGATGGAAGCCTCCGACTTGTCCTCGGCCAGTCCGAGCCCGCCCTTGATGCCGCCGGTCTTGGCCCGAGAGACGTAGCAGGTGACACCGTGCACGCCAGGGTCGTCGTATGCATCGACGACGATCTTGTGGTCCGGGCCGATCAGCTTGAACACCGTATCGACCTCGCCTACGGGTTGGGTGGCGGCCGGCAACGCACAGGCCAGCACTGTCGCGCAAAGCGCCAGGCGGAGGTGACGGAGCGGGCGGCGGGGTTGCAAGACGGCAGTGATCATGTGGGCTCCACTAGGTAAGAGTGACGTCGACAAACCGCTGATCATGCCGCGAGTGCATGTACTGAGAGCGGCCTTTGAGTCAAGTTGGGCGGCTCTAAAGCGGCAGAGCCGTCTCGCGAGCGTACATTGGAACACCCGGAGTTCTCATCGAACACCAGGCAGCCGTAAGGATGCCCGCTACGCGCGGTGTGTAATCATGGCCGCGGGAGCCGCATTTGTCTGCTCGATCCAAACGTGCCGTCGCGCCCCGGGCGCGTGCGCGCGGATCGCGTCGACAGCGGCACGGATTCAATCAATGGGGGAACATGTCATGGCCGATGAAGGCAATGCAAAAACGGCGCTGGACGCGCTGCAGGATACGCTGTCCAGGCTGAAGGAGCTGGAGCACTATTCGCAGACCAACATCGAGAAGCTCGCGGCGCTCTGGCTCGAAGTCAGCGAGGACAAGGAACAGAAGCAGTACGA
>JBBQEY010000264.1:0-4285 GCA_038321425.1 Burkholderiales bacterium
GCCGTCGAGCGAGATGTACGAGAGGTCGAACTTGGACGCCGCAATTTCCGCAGGATCTTCTTCATCCAGGTCGCGCATCTCGACGATCTCGGGATGGCGGAACAGCGCGTTGCTGTCGAAGTTGAGCTTGGCATCGAGCGCGATGATGGTGCCGTTGCCAGTGACGACCAGCGGATTGATCTCCGCCAACGATGCATCGGTTTCGACGAAAGCCTTGTAGAGGCCCTGCAGCATCGCGCGGGCTTGCGCCACGCTGCCTTCCGGCACGCCGATCTTGCGCGACATCGTGTCGGCTTCGGCGTCGGTCAAACCCTTCGCCGGGTCGATGAACACGCGATGGATTTTTTCCGGCGTCGTGGCGGCCACATGCTCGATGTCCATGCCGCCTTCGGAGCTGCCCATCAACGCGACGCGCTGCGTGCCGCGATCGACGATCATCGCGACGTAGAGCTCCTGCTTGATGTCGGCACCCTCTTCGATCAGCAGGCGACGCACCTTCTGGCCGGCGGCGCCGGTCTGGTGCGTGACGAGCTGCATGCCGAGGATCTCGCTAGCACGTTGCTCCACTTCTTCGAGCGACTTCGCGACCTTGACGCCGCCGCCCTTGCCACGGCCGCCGGCGTGGATCTGGGCCTTGACCACCCACACCGGACCGCCGAGCGACCGGGCCGCCTTCATCGCCTCGTCGACGCTGAAGGCGGGGATGCTGCGGGGCACGGTCATGCCGTACTTCCGGAAAATTTCCTTGCCCTGGTATTCGTGGATCTTCACGTGGTGTTCCTTGAAAAAGTCGATTCTTCTGTAGGCGAGGCTTCAGCCACGCAGGGAAATCCGTGCATTGAACCCGCGAGGCTGAAGCCTCGCCTACAGGTTGTCGGGTGCAGGCGCGCTGCGATACCACTTCGGGTAATGTTGCCGCACGTTCTCGGTGGTGGTTTCAAGGGCATGGCAATGATCGAGCTGATGCGGTTTGGTCACGCCGTCGTCCTCGCGGATCAGGCTGGCCACCGTCTGCACGGCGGCGGTGGGAAGATAGGCCAGCATCTCGGTCAGGTGGGTGCAACCGGCGATGCCGCCCATCGTCGCGTGCAGGTGCTTGCGAAAGCCCACCAGCAGGTTGGCGCCGACGAGCTTCGTGTACTCGGGGCCGATCGTGTCGCACACACCGGGGTACGGCATGCTGTCGGTGACGGCTTCGATGGCGCGGATGAAGAATTTCTGGTCGATCGTGACGCGCACGCGCATGTCGTGCACCGGTAGGCCGGCCTCGCGCATACCAGTGAGCAATCGGTAGCGATGATCCTTCACGTCGACCATTCGGGCCTCGATGTCGAGCAGGCCGTCTTCGCGCCGGAAACCTTCGTAGGTGACGGTGCGCTGGTGCAGCCGCTCGCGCGGCACGGTGGACAACGACAGGGGCATGGGCGATGCGGCAACGCGGGGAGGTGGACGGCGGGTCTTCCGCGGATACGTCGCGGGCCCGGGCTAAAATGATGCAAGCCGAATGATTTTACGCTGCGGCGCTCCCACGCGGCAACCGGAGGCAACACCATGGCATTTGTGCTGGCATTGGACCAGGGTACGACCAGTTCGCGTGCCATCGTGTTCGACCATGCAGGGACGATCCGGGCGTCGGCGCAGCAGGAGGTCCCACAGATCTTTCCGCAACCGGGATGGGTAGAGCACGACGCAACGGCCATCTGGGCGACGCAATCCGGCGTGCTGCACGAGGCGCTGGCCAAGGCCGGCATCGGCGCGCGCGACCTGGCGGCGATCGGCATCACCAACCAGCGCGAAACCACCGTGGTGTGGGAGCGGGCGACGGGCCGGCCCATCGCCAATGCAATCGTCTGGCAGGACCGGCGCACGGCGCCGCTGTGCGACGCGTTGCGCGCGGCCGGACACGCGCCCCTCTTCGCCGAACGCACGGGGCTGGTGCTCGATGCGTACTTCGCCGGCACAAAATTGAAGTGGCTTCTGGACAACGTGCCGGGTGCCCGCACGCGAGCGCAACGCGGCGACCTGGCCTTCGGTACGATCGATGCATGGCTCATCTGGCAGTTGACGGACGGACGTGTCCATTGCACCGATGCGTCCAATGCCAGCCGCACGCTGCTCTTCAATATCAGGACTGGCGCATGGGACCCGGAGCTGCTGCGGCTGCTCGACATTCCGCCGGAAGTGCTGCCGCAAGTCGTCGCGTCCACCGGCATCTGTGCCGAGGCTTCGATCGATGGCATGGCGGTGCCCATTGCCGGCATCGCCGGCGACCAGCAGGCCGCGTTGTTCGGCCAGGGATGTGTGGAGCCCGGTCTCGCCAAGAATACGTATGGCACCGGATGCTTCCTGCTGCTCAATACGGGCCACGAGCCCGTCGCGTCGCGCAACAACCTGCTGACCACGGTCGCCTGGCTACGCGACGGCCAGCTGACCTATGCCCTGGAAGGTAGCGTATTCATCGGCGGCGCGGTGGTGCAGTGGCTGCGCGATGGGTTGGAGATCATCCGGCACGCGTCCGAGATCGAGGCATTGGCGGCCAGCGAGCCTGACAACGGCGGCGTCTATGTCGTGCCCGCTTTCGCGGGCCTCGGTGCACCGCATTGGGACCCGTACGCGCGCGGCGCGATGTTCGGGCTGACGCGCGGCACGACGCGCGGTCACATCGCGCGCGCATCGCTTGAGTCGATCGCGTACCAGAGTGCGGACGTCCTGGCGGCGATGGAAAAGGATGCCGGCATCGCGTTGACGGAGTTGCGCGTGGATGGCGGCGCGGCGGCCAACAACCTGCTGATGCAGTTCCAGGCCGACCTGCTGGGCGTGCCCGTCGTGCGCCCGCGCGTCCTCGAGACGACGGCATTGGGCGCGGCGTACCTCGCAGGACTCGCGACCGGCTTCTGGTCCGGCACTGACGACATCCTTGCCAACCGGCAGATCGATCGCGTGTTCGAACCGGCGATGTCGCGCGCACGCGCGGCCGAATTGACTGCGGGCTGGCAAACCGCGATCAGCCGCGTGCGCCACAACCCGTAAACAAAGGGGCCAGGCTCGAATTAAAATTCAAGCCTGGCCCCCTTGTTTATGCGAGCCTGGCCCCTTTGTTTGAATTCCTTTCCCCGGAAGCTCCATGACCCCAACGTCCGCGCCGGATTGGCGCACCCCCACCGTCGTGCTGGTCGCCTGCAGCATCATCATCACGCTGGCGATGGGCATCCGCCACGGCTTCGGGCTGTTCCTGCAGCCCATCTCGTCGGACCTGGGCTGGGGCCGAGAGACCTTCGCGCTCGCCATCGCGATCCAGAACCTCGCGTGGGGCGCCACGCAACCGTTCGCGGGCATGGTGGCCGACCGATTCGGCAGCGCGCGCGTCGTGGTCGGCGGCGCCCTCCTCTACACGCTGGGCCTGATCCTGATGGCCAATGCCACCGCGCCATGGCTCTTCGTGCTGACCGCGGGCCTGCTGATCGGCACGGGTCTGTCCGGCGTCACGTTCAGCATCATCGCGGGCGTGCTCGGTCGGCGGTTCACGCCCGAAAAGCGCAGCATGGTGCTCGGCATTTCAGCCGCGGCAGGGTCCTTCGGCCAGTTCGCCGTGCTGCCGCTCACGCAGTGGCTGCTGTCGAACGTCGGCTGGCACTTCGCACTGTTGGCGCTGGCGGGCCTCGCGATGATGATCGTGCCGCTGGCTGCAGCGCTGGTCGAGCGGCGCGACACGATCGTCAACACGTTCAAGCAATCCGCGCGGCAAGCCATCGACGAGGCGGTGCATCACAAGGGCTACGTGCTGCTGACGCTCGGCTACTTCGTGTGCGGCTTCCAGGTGGTGTTCGTCGGCGTGCACCTGCCCGCCTACCACGCGGACAAGGGCTTACCCGCGCACGTGGCCGTCATGGCGCTGGCGCTGATCGGCCTCTTCAACATCATCGGCACGTACACCGCCGGCTGGCTCGGCGGGCGGATGAGCAAGAAGAACATCCTGGCGTTCATCTACTTCGCGCGCGCCGTGGTGTTCGCGGTGTTCTTCTGGCTGCCGGTCACCATTGCCAGCGTCTACATTTTCGCGATGGCGCTGGGGCTGCTGTGGCTGTCCACTGTGCCGGTCACCAACGGCATGGTCGCGCAGATCTTCGGCGTGCGTTACCTGGCGATGCTGTCCGGCCTCACGTTCTTCTCGCACCAGATCGGCAGCTTCCTCGGTGCATGGCTGGGCGGGAAACTGTACGACGTGACCGGCAGCTACGACGTCGTGTGGTACCTGTCGATTGCGCTCGGCATCGTGGCCGGCCTC
>JBBQEY010000265.1:0-4277 GCA_038321425.1 Burkholderiales bacterium
TGATGGTCAATCCGGGATTGCGTGGTGTCCCGGCCAGCACGCCCGACATCTTCAACGATCCGGCCAATCCTTCGGGCCAGTCCGGCGTGACGCGCACCAGTATTGGCCGCAGGTCCGCCACGCGCGGCGCGTCCAGCGAGAAGTTGAGCTTGTCGCCCACGGTGCCGAAGGCGCCCTTCAGCACGAGGGTTGCGCTGGACGCCTGCACGTTGGCATCGACGTCCACGGCACGCTGCGCGGTGAAGCGGCCGCGCGCGGTCCCGGACAGTTTGATATCCGCGATCTGGCTGCCAGCGTCGAGCGCCACCTTGGCCGTCACATCCCAGGCCGGCGCCAGCGTGCCGGAGGCCTCGACCTTGCCGTTGAGAGTACTGCGCGGAACATTCGCGAAGTGCGACGGATCGAAATCGCGGGCGCGGGCGCTCACGCTGAAGGCCCGCTCGCGGTCGAGCGTCACGGCGCCTTGGCCGGCCAGTTCGCCGCCGGCGGCCGTGGCGCGGAAACTATCGATGCGCACACGCTTGTCTTCGACGACGGCGGCGAACGCGAGGGCGCGCCCCTCTTCACGCAGGTCGCCGCGCACGCTCTGGCGTGTCCCCGTCACGTCGGCGGCGAGCGTTCCCGACAGGCGCGTGGTGAGCAGCGTGGACTGGATGCGCGCCAGGTCGACGTCGCGCAACTGCAATGCGAAGGTGCTGGCGCCGCCGCCGGTGGGGATCGTGATGCGGCCCGACGCGACGCCACCGCCGATGATGTTCACCACTGCGTCCGACAGCGTGAGAGTGCCGTCGCGCCAATCGAACTGGGCCGTCAGGCTTTGCGCCGGGATGCGCGACCGGTCGAGCGGTCCGGCTTCCGCGTTGCGCGCGTCGATCGTGCCCGCGAAACCCGTCCCCGCCGGTCGCGCCACCAGCTTCAGTGAGAGATTCGTCGCCGGCCATGACGCATCCCATTGCGCGACATCCACCGCAGTGGCATCGATGTCGGCGGACACGATCGGTACCGCATCAAATGGCGTGGCGACGATGCTAGCCGCGATCCTTGCCTCGCGTAGCGTGCCGGTGGCATCGAGGTCGAGCCGCTCGAGCGGGCCTGTCACCTTGGCTGCCGCGCGCAATCCCTGCCATTCGCCCTCGCCGACGAACTCGACCTCGCCGCGCAACGGGAACGGCGCATTGGCGCCAATCGTCACCCCGCCGGTGAGCGTCCCGTCCGGCGTGGCGAACCGCATGTCCGTCAATGCATGCGACGTGGCGCCTCCCGCGTAGCCGAAGGTGATGCCGGTGACGGCGCCGCTGCCTTTCGGCGTGGTCCACGTCAGCGACTGCACGCCGACGTTGCGGATCGCGACTTCGAGCGGCAACGCCAGCGTGGCCGGCAGTCCGGTCGTGGTGTCCGCGGACTCGCGCATCGTGATCGCGATGTGCTTGGCACCCAGTCCGCTGACGCTGAAGCGCCGCGAGAAGAGATCGAGGGGGCTCCACGCCATTGCGATTTCGCGTGCCTCGACATCGACGTCGTCGCCTTTCCACGCCAGGCGATCGACGCGCACAAGCGACAGCAGCGAACCCTGCGCGCCCTCGATCGTCAGGCGGCCTTCACTGGCGGCCACCACGCGGTCGAGCACGGTGCGCAATGCGGCCTCGGTTCCGAGCCACGCGTAGAACGCGCCGCCCAGCACGAGGAGGCCCAACACCAAACCGGCAATCACGCGCGGCCAGCGGCGCCGCCGCGGCGGCGGTGCAGGCGCAGACGTGGAGATACTGGTGTCGGTGTCGGTCATCGCGCGGGACCCGGCATCAGAACGAGAGGCCGACGGAGAAATGCACGCGCACGCTCTTTGATTCCTGCCCGTAGGCAAGATCGAGGCGGAACGGACCGATCGGCGTGCGCAGCCGCGCGCCGATGCCATAGCCCAGTGCCGGATCGAGCGCGTCCGACGGTGTATCGGCGGCGTTGCCTGCATCGACAAACGCGGCAATGCCCCACAACGGCGTGACCCAGTGCACGGCCTCGACGCTGGCCACTGCCAGATAGCGTCCGCCGACGATCGCAGCACCCTGTTGCACGCCCAGGCTTTCGAAGGCATAGCCGCGCACCGTGGTATCGCCCCCGGTGCGGAACAGGAAGTTCGACGGAATGCCTTCGCGCGTGTCGGCGATCACCGCGCCCAGTTCGACGCGTGCCGACAGACTATTCGACTTCGACAACGGGTACCACGCCACCGCTTGCGCGATCACGCGTCCGAACTGCTCGGTGGACGCGCCCGGGATGCCGGCGCCCACCTTGACGTTGGCCATCCAGCCGCGCGTGGGTTCGAGCAGGCTGTCGACGTTGCGCCACGTGTACTCGCCATCGACATACAGCGCGTGTGAACGGATCGTGTCGAAGCCGAAGGGTGTCTGTTCATCGATGTAGAAACCGAGGCCGAAGGCAGGGGTGCGCCGTTCGTCGAGGGCGCGGCGGCGGCCCGTGATCGACGCCGTCTTCGTCCGCAGGTTCTCGATGTCGGTGCCGGTCAGTTGCATGACATAGCTGTCGATCCATCCGCCCGCGGTGGGCGGGCGCACGAAGCGCACGCTGGCTTGCTGGAGTTTCGACTCGATGCGTGCATCCGCGTAGAACTGCAGCGCGGAGCCGAAGATGTCGAGGTTCACGTAGTTGGCGCTGACCCGGTACTGCGTGTCCGTCGAATAGCCGAGGCCGGCCTCCAGCCTCCGGGTGGGCGCCTCGATGAACGCGAACGTTACCGGTGCTGCCTTCGCATTGGCAGGATCGGCGTCGATGGTCGCCTGCACGCTGGCGAAATAACCCGAGGCCAGCAGGCGGCGGACGTAGTCATCGAGCACCTGCTCGTTGTAGAGGCTGCCCGGCTGGACCGACGAGAAGTTGTTCACCATCTCCGGCGTATAGCGACTCAACCCCTTGAAGTCGAACCTGCCGAAGTGAAACGCCGGGCCGCTGTCGAGCGTCACCGCCAGGTCGGCGCTGCGGGCCTCGGGGTCCACCTTGGCTTCACTATCCGTCATCCGGGCGGCCGCATAGGAATTGGCCGCCATCGTCCTGACGGTGGCATCCTTGGCGGCGGTCCACGTGCGCTGGTTGAAGGCGTCGCCGCGCGGCAGCAGCCAGTCCTCGCGTATGCGCGCGATCACCGCGTGCCCCTCCACCGTGGCCGTGGCCGCGCCGGCAACGTTGATGCGGACATTGGAAATCGTGGTCTGCGGGCCGGGCGCCACGGTGATCGTGACCTCCACCGGCTGCCTGCTGCGATCAACGGCCACGTCGACCTGCGCGGAGAAATAACCCTGGGTGGCCGCGGCCTCGGCAGCCTGCGGCACCGCCTGCGCGGACAGGCGTTCGAAGAGGACCTCCGTCATTTCCGCGAAATCCTGCCAGCGGATGAGGTCGACCGCGCTCGTCACCGCAGCTGCAACCTCGCTTGGCGCGACCACACTGACTTTGAAACGGACGACATCGTCGGCGCGCGGGCGCGCCACGACCGGCCCCGCGGGCGCGGGGACTTGGGCGTCAGCGGATGACGGACTGGCGACCAGTGTCGCGAACGTCAGCGCGAGCCACCAGGCGCAGGCCGTTCGCGTTCGAGGCGCAGGATGTGGCAGCACAGTCTGCATTATCGCCGACGCTTGCGATCAGCGTGTCTTGCAGCGGGTTCTGCAACTGCGAAAAGCGCGACAGGTCGTTGAATTCGTAAGGGCTGGGGAGGTTCCAC
Source organism: Burkholderiales bacterium (assembly GCA_038321425.1). Classification (GTDB taxonomy): domain Bacteria; phylum Pseudomonadota; class Gammaproteobacteria; order Burkholderiales; family Casimicrobiaceae; genus VBCG01. The sequence continues at coordinate 3,734 of JBBQEY010000265.1, forward strand.
AGTGGTTCTACCGGCCGTCCGCGCGGCAGGATGGGCAGGCGCGGATTCGAATAATCGACCGCGTTGTCCCACTGCTGGCCAATTTGCAGCAAGTAGACCGGATTGCCGTTGTAGTCGAACTTGGTGGCACACCCGGCGAGCAAGGCAAGCGCGCCCACGGCCATGGTGGTACGGCAACTCAGACGGCGAAGGACGGCATGCATGGGCCACTCCCCTGAAAGGGTCAAAAGCGATGTCGCAATGACAGCGCCAACGCTGGTGCGGTCTTGTAATCCTCGGAAACGATATCGTCCCCGCCAGGCGACTTCAGCGTGAGTGTACCGTTGACCAGCGCCAGCGCATAGAAATCGAGGCGCGTTTTCGGGGTGATGTCGCGGCCGATGCGCAGGAACAACGGGATGGAAGTGGCCTCGCCGATGCCCCCTGGTACCGGGCCGTCGTTGTTCAGGCGAAATACCGCCGAGCGATAAGCCCCACCCCCGCCAAATTCCCATCCCTCGACCGGCGTATAGGTGAGTTCAAGGCCGGCACCCCCGGCCGGACC
>JBBQEY010000266.1:0-4266 GCA_038321425.1 Burkholderiales bacterium
GTGCGGTTGCACGTGGAAAGGATGGCCGCTTCCTTCACGTCGCGCGCGGCGATCAGGTCGCGCAGCGCTTCCGCCAGATCGTCAGGCGCAAAGACTACCCGCTCGCGCACCTCGATGGGGGCGGTCGTGTGGTTGAGGCCAAGTGCGAAAAGTGACATGGAAGGGGGTCCGTTGCGCCTGACATTCTAGCGCAGACCCCTGTTGGACAGGCGGCCGGGAGGCCATAGCCCCCGGGAAGCCCGTGTAGGCGAGGCTTCAGCCTCGCGGGGATACGGGGATGCCGCCGCGCCAACACCGTGTAGGCGAGGCTTCAGCCTCGCGGAGATGCCGCCTCGCCAACACCGTGTAGGCGAGGCTTCAGCCTCGCAGGGATGCCGCCGCGCCAACACCGTGTAGGCGAGGCTTCAGCCTCGCGGAGACGCCGCCGCGCCAACACCGTGTAGGCGAGGCTTCAGCCTCGCGGAGACGCCGCCGCGCCAACCTGCGAGGCTGTAGCCTCGCCTACAGCGTTCAGCGGCGGTTGGGCAGCGGTTCGCCGACCCCGCCGTTCACGCCTTGATGAACTCCGCGCGGCCTCCTAGCCAACGCTCCAGGTGTGCGGCGGCGACTGCGGGTTCGGTCCGCAGCAGCTCCTCGGCCGTGTCGCGCGCCTGTTCGATCAGCGCCGCGTCGCGCTCGAGATCGGCGAAGCGCAGCATCGGCACGCCGGACTGGCGCGCGCCCAGGAACTCGCCAGGGCCGCGGATCAGCAGGTCCTGCCGCGCGATCTCGAAGCCATCGGTGTTCTCGAAGATCACTTTCAGCCGCATCTTGGCCACCTCGCCCACCGGTTCTTCGAACAGCAGCAGGCAGGTGGACTCCGCGGCACCCCGGCCCACGCGACCGCGCAACTGATGCAACTGCGCGAGCCCGAAGCGCTCGGCGTGCTCGATCACCATCAACGACGCATTGGCCACGTCCACACCCACTTCGATGACCGTCGTGGCGACCAGCACGTTGATTTCGCCGGCCGTGAAGGCGGCCATCGTCGCGGCCTTCTCGTCCGACTTCATCCGGCCATGCAGCAGGCCGACACGGAACTGCGGCATGGCGGCGGTCAACTCGGCGTGCAGCGCGACGGCCGTTTGCAACTCGAGCTTCTCGGATTCCTCGATCAGCGGGCAGACCCAGTACGCCTGCCGTCCCTCGGCGCAACCCTTCGCGATCCACGCCACGACTTCGGCGCGCCGCTTCTGGCTGACGAGCCGCGTGGCCACGGGCGTGCGTCCCGGCGGCATCTCGTCAAGGGTGGAGACATCGAGATCGGCGTAGAAGGTCATGGCCAGCGTGCGCGGAATGGGGGTGGCGCTCATCATCAGCTGATGCGCTTCCGCGAGACCCTTGCCGCGCAGCGCCAACCGCTGCGCGACGCCGAAGCGATGCTGCTCATCCACGATCGCAAGGCCCAGGTTGGGCAGTTCCACGCCCTGCTGGAACAGCGCATGCGTACCCACCGCGAACGGTGCTTCGCCGCTCGCCAATGCGGCCAGCGCCTTCTTGCGTTCTTTCGCCGGCACCGACCCCGACAACCACACCACTTCGATGCCAAGGCCATCGAGCCACGCACGGAGTTTTCGATAGTGCTGCTCGGCGAGGATCTCGGTAGGCGCCATGAATGCGACTTGCTTGCCGCTTTCGATGGCCTGCAGCGCCGCCAGCGCCGCCACGATGGTCTTGCCCGAGCCGACGTCGCCTTGCAGCAGGCGCTGCATCGGCGTCGTGCGTTTCAAGTCGTGCGCGATCTCGCGGCCCACGCGCTCCTGCGCGCGCGTCAGCTTGAAGCCGGCGCGCTCGCGCAGTTGCGCCGTCAGCTCGCCGGTGCCTGTCAACACCGGCGCGCGATGCTCCGCCCGCGCCTGCCGGCTGGCCTTCAGCGAGAGCTGCTGCGCGAGCAATTCGTCGAACTTGAGACGCGTCCACGCCGGATGCGTGCGCGCATCGAGCGAGCGTTGCGTCAGGTCGTTCAGCCGCGGTGGCGGCGCATGCAGGAAGCGCACGGCATCGCCGAACTTGAAGAGATGCCGCCGCGCGATCACCGCATCGGGCAACGTATCTGCCGTGAGCGCCGGATCGGAATCCAGCATGCGGGCGATCACCTTGCGCAGCGTTTCCTGGCCCAGGCCCGCAGTCGTCGGATACACCGGGGTCAAGCGATCGGGCAGCGGCACATTCCCATCGATCACCTTGAACTGCGGGTGGACGATCTCGAGCCCGAAATGGCCCGGGCGCACATCACCGAACACGCGCACGCGGCGTCCCGGTTCGAGCATCTTCTGCTGGCTGGGATAGAACGTGAAGAAACGCAGCACCAGCAGCGCTTCGCGCTGATCTTCATCGGCGATCGTGCACACCAGTTGGCGGCGCGGCCGGTACTGCACATCGGTGCTGACGACGATGCCTTCGGCCTGCTGCGACAACCCCGGCTGCAACTTCGAGAGGGGCGTCAGGCGCGTGTGGTCTTCGTAGCGCAGCGGCAGGTGCAACACGAGGTCGGCGTCGCGCGCGATGCCGAGCTTGGCCAGCTGATCAGCCAGACTGCGTCCCGCGGGCTTCGTCGTCGCAGCGTCGCCCTTCTTTTGCGCTGCCTTGGCCATGGCTTGCTGCCGCAGGGCGCCTACTGCCCCTTCGTCTGGTCGAATGTTTCCTTCCACCCGGTCTGCGGGTCACCGGGCGGCGCCTGCAGCACGAGGATGCCCTCGATCTCGATCAGCCCCGCCTTGGGCAAGGCCGCCACCTGATACGTGGCGCGCGCCGGATACGGTTCCTGGAAGTATTCCGCCATGATCGCGTTGACCTTGGCGAAGTCGGCGAGGTCCTGCATCAGGATCGACAGCTTCACGATGTCGTTGAGCGTGCCGCCCGCGGCCTTGGCTACTGCGCGCAAATTGCGGAACACCTGGTGCGTCTGCGCCTCGACGCCGTCGACCAGGTTGCCGGACTTCGGATCGAGACCCAGCTGTCCGGAGAGATAGACGGTGTTGCCGGCGCGAATGGCCTGCGAATAGGGGCCCAGCGCGGCCGGCGCATCGGGTGATGAAATGGCGTTCTTGCTCATGGCAGCCTCCTCGATCGAGTGTAGCATTGCGACGCGCTCCGACCACCTCCACGCGACCCCTTTCCGACCACGTCCACCAGATCCCTTTCCGATCACCGCCACCAGAACCCTTTCCGATCACCGCCACCAGAACCCTTTCCGATCACCGCCACCAGAACCCTGTAGGCGAGGCTTCAGCCTCGCCTGCATGCGTGGCTGAATCCTCGCCTACAGCATCAATCACTCACCCACGAAACGAAAGACTCGCGCGCGCTTTACGAATGCTCGACCGGGTGGCCCGCCGCGATCCACGCGTCGATGCCACCGAGCAGCGGATGCACGCGCGTGAACCCGTGCTGGATCAGCACCTTCGCTACCGCAGCCGCCGTGTATTCGTTGGGACACGCGCAGTAGACGATCACTTCCTGCTCCGGTTCGATCGCCAGCAGGTCGATGCGCAGGTTCTTCGGGTTCACCGTGATGGCACCGGGAATGCTACCCGTCAGCGACTGCATCGCGGGTGTGCGGACGTCGATCACCGTGGCGGCGCGCTTGGCCGTCATCATCTCGTGCAGTTCGTCCACCGAAATGCGGTCCATCCGCAAGCGCCAGATGAAGAGCTCGCGCTGCCACCATTTGGCGATCACATACACGACGAACGCACCGATGATCAGCCAGAGGCCGATGCGGCCCATCGTCTCGAACACGGCCAGCACATCGTTGATGGCCTCGCGGAATACATAGCCCAGGCCGATCGCCACGCCCGACCATAGCGCCGCACCCACCGCATCGAACGCGATGAACTTCCACGGCGGTACTTTCACCACGCCTGCCATCGATGTGGCCACGGACGCGAACCCGGGGATGAACTTGGCGACCGTCAGCGAGGCCGCGCCGAAGCGCGTGAAGATCGATTCTGTCTGGCGCACGCACGAGTCGGGCGACAGCGAAACGCGGCAGATGGTCTTCAACACCTTGCTGCCGTAGCGGCGGCCTGCCGAATACCAGCCGAGGTCCGCGATCAGCGACGCTACTACTGCGGTGGCCAGCAGTGCATGCAGCGACGCGCCGCCTCGCGCCGCCAGCGCGCCGGTGATGATCAATGTCGGATAGGCTGGCAGCGGCAGGCCCGCCTGCAGGGCCAGCACGTTGAAAAAAACGAACGCGAGGCCGTAGTACTGGATAAGGTCGAT
>JBBQEY010000267.1:0-4240 GCA_038321425.1 Burkholderiales bacterium
GGCGACCTGTGCTGGGCCGCGGGTGACATGCGTTCGCGCGGTTTCCTGCTGGGCGGCACCGCGGGCCGCACCACGCTGAACGGGGAGGGTCTGCAGCATGAAGACGGCCACTCGCATCTGATCTCTGCAACCGTGCCCAACTGCATTTCGTGGGACCCGTCGTTTGCGTTCGAGGTGGCCGTGATCATCCAGGACGGCCTGCGCCGGATGAACCAGGAGCAGGAGGATGTGTATTACTACATCACGCTGATGAACGAGAACTACACGCACCCGGCAATGCCCGATGGCGCCGCCGCCGACATCCTGAAGGGCATGTACAAGCTGCGTGACGCGGATGGTGGCCCCCCCACGCTCGCTCCGCGAGCTGCCCCCGCAGGGGGAGCGGCTCGCGCTCGGGGCGGCCCTTCGCGCGAGCAAGTCGAGGGCAAATCGCTGCGCGTGCAGTTGCTGGGGTCGGGCGTGATCCTGCGCGAAGTCATTGCTGCAGCCGAGCTGCTGAAGCAGGACTGGGGCGTGGATGCCGACATCTGGGGCTGCCCGTCGTTCACGGAGTTGTCGCGCGACGGCAATGCGGTCATGCGCTGGAACACGCTGCATCCGGCCGACAAGCCGCGGATGTCGCATGTGGAGCGGTGCCTGAAGGACACGCAGGGACCGGTGATCGTCGCGACCGACTACATGCGACTCTTCGCAGAGCAGATCCGTCCGTTGGTGCCGCGCCGCTACGCCGTGCTTGGCACCGACGGCTTCGGCCGCTCGGACACGCGGGAAAAACTGCGCGGCTTTTTCGAAGTGAACAGCCATTACGTGACCGTGGCGGCGCTGAAGGCGCTGGCGGACGACGGAACGATTCCGGTGGCCAAGGTCACCGAGGCCATCAAGAAATACGGCATCGATCCCGACAAGCCGGCGCCCTGGACGGTGTAACGCCCTTCACCCGCCCTCGCCACGACTGAAAGCACACCATGAGCACGATCGAAGTGAAGGTCCCCGACATCGGCGACTTCAAGGACATCCCCGTCATCGAGGTCTTCGTCAAGGTGGGCGACACCGTGAAGGCCGAGGATTCTCTGGTCTCGCTCGAATCGGACAAGGCCACGATGGACGTGCCCTCGCCCGCTGCAGGCGTGGTGCGCGAGATGAAGATCAAGCTGGGCGACAAGGCCAGCGAAGGCACGGTGATCCTCACGCTGGATACGGCGGGTGCGGCCGCGGCGGCAGCGCCGGTGGCGGCGCCTGCACCAGCGGCGACCTCAGCGCCGGCCGCAACGCCGGCCGCAACGCCGGCCGCAACGCCAGCCGCAGCGCCGGCCGCAGCGCCGGCAGCTGCAGCTTCAACTACGGCGCCCGCTGCCGCCAAGCCAAGCGCGCCGGCCGCGGCCGCGCCGGTCGATGCCGAGGCCTTCAAGGCCGCGCATGCGTCGCCATCCGTGCGCAAGTACGCGCGTGAACACGGCGCGGACCTGGGGCGCGTCAAGGGGACCGGCCCCAACAGCCGCATCCTGCAGGAGGACGTGCAGGCGTTCATCAAGACCGTGATGTCGGGAGCAGCGGCCGGGGGGGCAGGTGCCTCCGGTGGCGGCATTTCCGGCGGCGGCGCGCTCAACCTGCTGCCGTGGCCATCAGTCGACTTCACCAAGTTCGGTGCGGTCGAAGTGAAGCCGATGTCGCGGATCAAGAAGATCTCTGGCGCCAACCTCGCGCGCAACTGGGTGATGATCCCCCACGTCACGCAATTCGACGAAGCCGACATCACCGCGCTCGAAGCCTTCCGCGTGCAACTCAACAAGGAAAACGAGAAGGCCGGCATCAAGGTCACGATGCTCGCGTTCCTGATCAAGGCGTCGGTGGCGGCGCTGAAGAAATTCCCCGACTTCAATTCGTCGATCGAGGGCGACAACCTCGTGCTGAAGCAGTACTACAACATCGGGTTCGCGGCGGACACGCCCAACGGACTCGTGGTGCCGGTGATCAAGAACGCCGACCAGAAGGGCGTGCTGCAGATCGCGAAGGAAATGGGCGAGCTGTCGGCAAAGGCACGCGACGGCAAGATGGGTCCGGCTGACATGCAGGGCGGCTGCTTCTCGATCTCCTCGCTTGGTGGCATCGGCGGCACGGCGTTCACCCCGATCATCAATGCGCCGGAAGTGGCCATCCTCGGCGTGTCGAAGAGCGCGATGAAGCCCGTGTGGAACGGCAAGGACTTCGCGCCGGCGCTGATGGTGCCGCTGTCGATGTCGTATGACCATCGCGTGATCGACGGCGCGCAGGCCGCACGCTTCACCGCGTATCTGGGCGGATTGCTCACCGACATGCGGCGGGTGGTGCTATGAGCGCCGCCGGGCCGTCCCAAGGCGAACGCCCCCTGGGGGGAGCGGCGCGAAGCACCGTTCGGGGGGAACGTATTCCCGCCGCCGGGCCGTCCCAAGGCGCGAATTGCACCCCCTCCGGGGGCAGCGCAGCAGCGATAGCTGCAAGCGTGGGGGTACACAAATGAGTTCGGTCGAGATCAAGGTACCGGACATCGGGGATTTCAAGGATATCCCGGTCATCGAGATCTTCGTCAAGCCGGGCGACCCGGTGCAAGCCGAGGATTCGCTTGTCTCGCTCGAATCCGACAAGGCGACGATGGACGTGCCGTCGCCCAAGGCCGGCGTGATCAAGGAAGTGAAGGTCAAGCTGGGCGACAGGGTCAGCGAAGGTTCGCTGATCGTGATTCTCGAGACCGCGGGTGCCGCGGATGCGAAGCCGGCGCTGGCTGCGCCGGCACCAGTACCTGCTGCCACTGCGGCGGTGCCGGCCAAGGCTGCACCGACTATAGCGTCTGCACCGACTGCAGCGTCTGCACCGTCTGCACCTGCTGCACCTGCTGCACCTGCTGCGCCGGCCGCGCCGATTCCCGGCGCCGCCACGTACAAAGGCAAGGCCGACATCGAGTGCGACATGCTGGTGTTGGGTGCTGGTCCCGGCGGCTACAGCGCGGCGTTTCGCGCGGCGGACCTGGGGTTGAAGACGGTGCTGATCGAACGTTATGCCGCACTGGGTGGCGTGTGCCTCAACGTTGGTTGCATCCCGTCGAAGGCGTTGCTGCATGTCGCCGCCGTGATGGATGAAGCGAAGTCGCTCGGCGAGCACGGCATCGCGTTCGGCGCGCCGCAGGTGGACTTGGCGAAGCTGCTCGACTGGAAGAACAAGGTCGTGGGCAAGCTCACCGGCGGGCTGGCCGGCATGGCCAAGTCGCGCAAAGTCGAGACCATTCGTGGCGTCGGCCAATTCCTCGACCCATATCACATCGAGGTCAGCGTCACCGAGGGCACCGGCGCGCAGGCCACCGGCGCCAAGAAGGTCGTCAAGTTCAGGCAGGCGATCATTGCCGCCGGATCGCAGTCGATCAAGTTGCCGTTCCAACCGGACGATCCCCGCATCGTCGACTCCACCGGCGCGCTGGAACTGCGCGGGGTCCCGAAGCGGATGCTGATCGTCGGTGGCGGGATCATCGGCCTCGAAATGGGCACCGTGTATTCATCGCTTGGCGCGCGCCTCGATGTCGTGGAAATGCAAGACAGCCTGATGCTGGGCGCGGACCGCGACCTCGTCAGGGTGTGGGACAAGATGAACAAGCAGCGCTTCGACCGCGTGATGCTGAAGACAAAGACGGTCGGCATCGAAGCGAAAAAAGACGCGATCTACGTCACGTTCGAGGGTGAGAACGCGCCACCGGGTCCGCAGCCTTACGACATGGTGCTGTTGGCGGTGGGCCGCAGCCCCAATGGCAGGAAGATCGCCGCCGACAAGGCGGGCGTCGCGGTCACCGATCGCGGCTTCATCCCGGTGGACAACCAGATGCGGACCACCGTCGCGCACATCTTCGCGATCGGCGACATCGTCGGCCAGCCGATGCTGGCGCACAAGGCCACGCATGAGGGCCACGTCGCCGCGGAAGTGGCGGCCGGCGAGAAATCCTACTTCGACGCGCGCGTGATCCCGTCGGTGGCGTACACCGATCCCGAGATCGCGTGGGTAGGTCTCACCGAAGACGAAGCGAAGGCCAAGGGCATCAAAGTCGGCAAGGGGCTCTTCCCGTGGGCCGCCTCGGGCCGCGCGATCGCCAACGGCCGCGATGAAGGCTTCACCAAGTTGCTTTTCGACGACACGACGCACCGGATCGTGGGTGGCGGCATCGTCGGCACGCATGCGGGCGACATGATCGGCGAGATTGCGCTCGCCATCGAGATGGGCG
>JBBQEY010000268.1:0-4198 GCA_038321425.1 Burkholderiales bacterium
CGCGCGCCGACGCGGCGAGGACATCATCGACTTCGGCATGGGCAACCCCGACGGCCCTACGCCGCAACATATCGTCGACAAGCTGATCGAGACCGTGCAGCGTCCCGATACGCACGGCTATTCGGTGTCGAAGGGCATTCCACGTCTGCGTCGCGCCATCTGCCACTGGTACCAGCGGCGCTGGGGAGTCGAATTCGATCCAGACTCCGAGGCCATCGTCACCATTGGTTCGAAGGAGGGCATCGCGCATCTGGCACTGGCCACCCTCGGCCGCGGCGACACGGTGCTGGTACCCAACCCCAGCTATCCGATCCACATCTACGGTCCGGTGATTGCTGGTGCCGACATCCGGCAGGTGCAGATGACCCCGGATGTCGACTTCTTCGCCGAACTGGAACATACGATCCGGATGAGCTTCCCGAAGCCGAAGATGCTCATCATCAATTTTCCGGCGAACCCCACCGCGCAATGTGTGGAGCTGCCGTTCTTCGAGAAGATCATCGCGCTGGCGAGGGAGTACGGCATCTACGTTGTGCACGATCTTGCCTATGCCGACATCTGCTTCGATGGCTGGAAGGCACCGTCCATCATGCAGGTGCCTGGTGCGCGCGACGTCGCCGTCGAGTTCTTCACGATGTCGAAGAGCTACAACATGGCGGGGTGGCGTATCGGCTTCATGGTGGGCAACCGCGACCTCGTCAGTGCGCTCGCCCGCATCAAGGGTTATCACGACTACGGCACGTTCACGCCGCTGCAGGTCGCCGCCATAGCCGCGCTGGAAGGCCCGCAGGATTGCGTGGCGGAGATCGCCGCCAAGTACCAGGCGCGCCGCGACGTGCTGGTGAAGGGCCTGCATGAATCCGGCTGGATGGTCGACAACCCCAAGGCGTCGATGTACATCTGGGCGAAGATTCCCGAGCCCTATCGCGCGATGGGTTCGCTCGAATTCACGAAGCAGTTGCTGGCCAAGGCGCATGTCTCGGTGTCGCCCGGCATCGGCTTCGGGGAATATGGCGATGGCCATGTCCGTTTTGCGTTGATCGAAAACGAATCGCGCTCGCGCCAGGCGATCCGCGGCATCAAGCAGATGTTCCGCGACGACGGGCTGCTCTGATGAGCGTGCCCGCGATGAAGCCGTTGCATGTCGGGCTGCTGGGATTCGGCACCGTGGGCCGCGGCACGTGGGATGTCCTGCACCGCAACGGCGAGGAGATCAGCCGGCGTGCCGGACGTCCCATCCGGATCAATTGGATCGGCACCCGCACGCTCGACAAGGCGCGCGACGGCACGCGCGGCGTCACCGGCGTCAACCTGACGAACGATCCGGCCATGGTGGTGCGGCATCCCGATGTCGACATCGTGTGCGAACTGATGGGCGATATCGAGCCCGCGCGCACGCTGGTGCTCGACGCCATCGCGCACGGCAAGCACGTGGTCACCGCCAACAAGGCGCTTTTGGCGCAGCACGGCAACGAGATCTTCGCCGCCGCCTCCGCCAAGGGCGTGATGGTGGCCTTCGAGGCGGCCGTGGCCGGCGGCGTGCCGATCATCAAGGCGCTGCGCGAAGGGCTTTCCGCCAACCGCATCGAATGGATCGCCGGAATCATCAACGGCACGTCCAATTTCATCCTGTCGGAAATGCGCTCGCGCGGCGCCAGCTTTGCCGACGTGCTGGCGGAAGCACAGGCACGCGGCTATGCCGAGGCCGACCCGACCTTCGACGTCGAGGGTATCGATGCCGCGCACAAGCTGACGATCATGTCGGCCATCGCCTTCGGCGTGCCGATGCAGTTCGACAAGGTCTACGCCGAAGGCATCAGCAAGCTGACGCGCGAGGACATCCGCTACGCCGAGGAGCTGGGTTACCGGATCAAGCTGTTGGGCATTACGCGGCGCGCCACCGTGAACGGCCGCGAGGGCATCGAGCTGCGCGTCCATCCGACGCTGATTCCGGAGAAGCGCCTGATCGCCAACGTCGAAGGCGCGATGAATGCGGTGCTGGTGAAGGGCGACGCCGTCGGCGCCACGCTGTACTACGGCGCCGGCGCGGGGGCCGAGCCTACCGCCAGCGCGGTGATCGCCGACCTCATCGACGTCACGCGGATGCATACGGCGGACCCCGAGCAGCGAGTGCCGCATCTTGCTTTCCAACCCGACCAGCTCACCGACCTGCCGTTCCTGCCGATGGGCGATGTCGTCACTAGCTACTACCTGCGCATGCGCGTGGACGACCGGCACGGCGTGCTGGCGGACATCACGCGCATCCTGGCCGACCGCGAAATCTCCATCGACGCGATGATCCAGAAGGAGCCCGACGAAGGCGAGGACCAGACCGACATCATTCTGCTCACGCATCAATCGGTGGAGCGCAACATCGTGGATGCGATTGCGAAGATCGAGGCGCTGCCCACCGTGCGCGGTGCGATCGTGCGCATCCGGCTGGAACAACTGAACTGATGCGCTACGTCAGCACCCGGGGCGCGTTCGCGGATTCGCCGCAGCCTTTCTGCGCGATCTTGCTCGAAGGCCTGGCGCCGGATGGAGGCCTGGCGGTGCCACAGCACTATCCCGCGTTCACCAGCGCCGAATTGCAGGCACTGCGGCCTCTTCCATACCGCGAGCTGGCGTTTGCGATCCTGTCGCGCTTCGTCGACGACATCCCTGCGGTAGCGCTGCGCGACATCATCGACCGCACCTACACCGCGGAAGTGTTCGGCAGCGACGACATCACGCCGCTGCGCACGCTGGAATCCGGTCTGCACCTCTTGAAGGTATCGAACGGCCCCACGCTGGCCTTCAAGGACATCGCGCTGCAGCTGCTTGGCAACCTGTTCGAGCATGTGCTGGCGCGCGAGCAGCGATCGCTCAACATCCTGGGCGCCACGTCCGGCGACACCGGCAGCTCGGCGGAGTACGCGATGCGCGGCAAGGAGGGCGTGACGGTTTTCATGCTGTCGCCACATGGCCGGATGAGCCCGTTCCAGACGGCGCAGATGTTCTCGCTGGACGAGCCCAATATCCACAACCTGGCGATCGACGGTACGTTCGACGCGTGCCAGGACATCGTCAAGGCGCTGAACGCCGACGTGCCTTTCAAGGCGCGCTACCGGATCGGCGCCGTCAACTCGATCAACTGGGCGCGCATCGCAGCGCAGGTCGTCTACTATTTCAAGGGCTACTTCGCCGCCAGCCGCGACAACACGCAGCGCGTGGACTTCGCGGTTCCCTCCGGCAACTTCGGCAACATCCTGGCAGGTTTCGTCGCGCGCAAGATGGGACTGCCCATCGGCAGGCTGATCCTTGCGACGAACGAGAACGACGTGCTGGACGAGTTCTTCCATTCGGGCCGCTATCGACCACGCGGTGGCGCCGAGACCCACTCCACGTCGTCGCCGTCGATGGACATTTCCAAGGCTTCCAATTTCGAGCGCTTCATCCATGACATCGCCGGCGGCGATACGGCGCAGGTGCGCGCGCTGTGGACCGATGTTGCGAGCGGCAAAGGTTTCGACCTTGCCGGCACCCCGTTGTGGGACGCGGTGCGGCAGGCCGGGTTCGTGTCCGGACGCAGCACGCACGCCGACCGGATCGCGACGATCCGGGACATCCATGCGCGTTTTGGCGTCATCGTCGACCCTCATACGGCCGACGGCCTCAAGGTGGGGTTGGAGCAGCGCACGGCCAGCGTACCGCTGGTGGCGATCGAGACGGCGTTGCCAGTCAAGTTTGCCGCAATCATCGAGGAAGCGCTTGGGGCCGTGCCGCCGCGGCCGGCGCATCTGGCGGGCCTGGAGTCGCTGCCGCAGCATTGCACGGTACTGCCGGCGGACGCGGCGGATGTGAAGGCCTTCGTCGAAAGGTACGCGGCCGCGGCGTGACGCCGGCCGCTGCCACCGTGCGCCACACGCTTGCCAATCTGTTGCGCAACCTGCGCGCGGGGTTGCGCCTGGCGGCCTTCCTGCGCGTGGAGCGGCTTGCGTTCAGAATCGACCTGCCGCAGTTGCTGCTGCTGTTCGGTGTCTCGGCGCTGATCGATATCGTCGGCGACGCGCTGCGTATCGACGAACCGCGGATGTTCTCGCTGTTCGGCGCGGGTTCCGAGCTCTACGCCGCCGCGCTGCTGCTCTTCACGTCCGCCATCATTTCACTGATCAACCGGCAGCGGGACCTGGCGCTCGCCATCCCCGTGCTGGTGCTG
>JBBQEY010000269.1:0-4185 GCA_038321425.1 Burkholderiales bacterium
AAGTCTCGATTGGCGAGGAAACTCGAGCCGACGGTGAAGGCATGCAGGCCCACATACCAACGGCCAAGCTCGCCGCCCTGATAGACGTAGCCCATCTTCTCCAGCGTGGCCAGCAGCCGGTGGGCCGTCGATGGCGCCAGCTCCACCTCGCGCGCGACATCGGTCAGCGACAGGCCGGATTCGGCGCGCGCCAGCGCCTCGAGCAGCGAGAGGCCGCGGGTGAGGCTTTGCACCTGCCCGGTGGCGGTGACGGCCTTGATGGGCAGGCGCCCCCGGCGGGGCGGTGGCGCTGCTAGTCGATTGGGCATGGCGCAGTTGCGGTCCGCGCGGGGCGCGACTCGTCGTGTCGGGGCAGGGCTAGCAGCGTAACTGCAAGTACGGGGTCACGGCAAACTGAATGCCGGCGATGTCGATCGCGTACGTTGCCGCCATGATCGCAGCGTCGGTCAGCGGCGGGCCGTCCGGCGCGTTGCGCGCGTAGCCCATCGCCACCGCACGGCCGAATTGGCGGCTGTAGCCGGCGGACGTGATTTCGCCGACCATGCGGCCGTCCATCAGGATCGGTTCCCCACCCCACGGAAACGCCGCCGGGTCGTCGAAGGTCAGTTGCACCAGCCGCTTGTGCAGGCCTTCCTCGCGCTGGCGCAGCAGCGCCTCGCGGCCGACAAAGGGCGCCGCCTTGTCGAGCTTCACCGCGTAATCGAGACCGGCTTGCCACGGCGTTTCGTCCGGCCCCAGCTCCGCGCCGAAGGCCCGCCGTCCGGCTTCGATGCGCAACGCGTCGATCGTGTAGTAACCGGCGTCGCGCAGACCAAGCCCGGCGCCGGCATCGCGCAGCGTGTCATACAGCGTGACGCACTGGTCGGTGGCGACCACCAATTCGTAGCCGGGACCGCCGACATAGCTCATGCGCGCCGCACGGGCGCGGGCATGGCCGACGTCGATGTCCGCCGTCATGCCGAAGGGCAATCCGGCACGGGAAAGGTCGTGCGGCGACACCAGCCGCAGCAGCGCTTCCGCCTGCGGCCCCATCATTGACAGCACGCTGTAGCCGCTCGTCACGTCAACCAGCACCGCGTGGTCGTCGGTTTCGATTCCACGCTCGATCCATGACGCATCCCGCGTGGACTGCGACGATCCGGTCAGGATGAAGAAGGTGTCCGGTGCCGTGCGCGTGATCGTCAGGTCGCTTTCGAAGCCGCCGCGACGGTTGAGCATCGCGGTGTACACCATCTTGCCCACCGGTACATCAATGGCGTTGGCACACAGGCGTTCCAGCACGGCCAGCGCATCGCGGCCCTTGAGGATGAATTTGGCGAACGACGTCTGGTCGAAGATGACGACATTCTCGCGGCACGCGCGCTGTTCCTCGAGCACCCACGGCAGCCATCCTGGCGTGTCGAGTGTTAACGGAGGCTGCTTGGCACCGTCCGGCAGGAAATAGTTGGCGCGCTCCCAGTTGAGCTTGCTGCCGAAGACGGCCCCGGCAGTGGCCAGCCGGTCGTACAGCGGCGAGCGGCGCAACGGGCGTACCGTCGTCAACTCCTCACGCGGCCAGCGCATCGCGTAGTGCAATCCCAGCGCCTCGACAGTGCGATCAGCGAGATGCCGCCGGTTGGCGTGGAAGGGTGCGAAACGCCGGATGTCGACGTCCCACAGGTCGAGCGGGGCCTCGCCGCCGATGATCCATTCCGCCACCAGCCGGCCGGCGCCGCCGGCGTTGGCGATGCCGGCCGAATTGAAGCCGGCGCAGACGAAATAGCCGCGTACCTCCGGCGCCTCGCCCAGGATGAAGTTGCCGTCCGGCGTGAAGCTCTCCGGCCCGTTCAGCAGCATCTTGACCTGCGCCGTCTCGAGGCACGGCGTGCGGTGGATGGCGTTGGTCATCAGCGGCTCGAACTGGTCCCAGTCCTCGGGCAACAACTGGAACTCGAAGTTGGGCGGAATGGGCGACACGTTCCACGGCTTGGCCACCGGCTCGAAGCCGCCCATCACGAGGCCACCCACTTCCTCCTTGTAGTAAATGAAGCCATCCGGGTCGCGGATGACGGGCAGTGCGGGCGTGACGCCCGCGATGGGCCGCGTGACGATGTAGAAATGTTCGGCTGCGTAGAGCGGCACGGTAACGCCGGAGCGGGCACCGAATTCACGGGCCCACTGGCCGCCGCAGTTGACGAGCGTCTCGCAGGCGATGCGGCCTTCGTCGTCCGCCGTCTTCCAGCGCACGCCGGCCACACGGCCCTTGGCGGTTTCCACCGCCGTGACCTGCACGCGTTCGACGATGCGCGCGCCGCGCATGCGTGCACCCTTGGCCAGCGATTGCGTCAGGTCGGTGGGATTGACCTTGCCATCATCCGGAATGTGCACGGCACCGGCCAAGTCGTCGGTGCGCAGGATCGGCGCGATGCGGCCCGCTTCCTGCGGCGACACGAACGTGAAGTCGATGCCGAAGCTCTTCGCCCGCGCCATCTGTCGTTGCATGGATACGAGGCGCTCGGGGGTGCGCGCTACGTTGAGGCTCCCACACTTCTTCCAGCCCGTGGCCAGTCCCGTTTCGGCTTCGAGGGACGCGTACAGTTCGATGCCGTACTGACTCATTCGCGTGGCGTTGCGCGTGGCGCGGGTCTGCCCCACCAGTCCGGCCGCATGCCACGTGGTACCGCAGGTCAGCGTGCCCTGTTCCAGCAGCACGACGTCCGTGATGCCGAGTTTGGCCAAGTGGTAGGCGGTGGAAACGCCGGCGATGCCGCCGCCGACGATCACGACGGTAGCCTGGGTGGGGAGTGCGCTCATGGAGTCGTCAACAGTCGAGAGGTCAGGGTCAAAACTACGTTACATTTTCAGCGCGGCCACGCCGGCCACGACCAGCAGCGCACCCAAGATTCTCGCAACGCCGACGACCTCCTTTAGGACCAGCGCGCCGATGATGGCCGCAAAGACCACGGATGTCTCGCGCAGCGCGGCGACGGCCGCCACGGGCGCGCGCGTCATCGCCCACAACACGATACCGTACGCAGTCACGCTGAAGAACCCGCCGATGAGGCCGCGCTGCCAGCGCGCCGCGACGTAGCGCGCGGCGGGCATTCGGCGCCGGGCGGCCAACCAGCCCAGGAACAGCACGCCCTCGAGGAAGGTCATCCACAGTACAAACGAAACGGCGTGGCCGGACGCGCGTGCGCCGGTGCCGTCGATCAGCGTGTAGACAGCGATGATGCCGGCATTGGCCAGCGCCCACAGGACGGCAGCGCGCGGATGGTGGTGGCGCGCGGCGAATGCGATGCTGACGATACCGGTGCTGATCAGCGCGATGCCCAGCATCACCTGGAGCGACGGCAATTCGCGCAGGAACAATGCGCCCAGCAAGGTGACGAGCAACGGTGCCGTCCCGCGCATCAAGGGATAGGCAAAGGAAAGATCCCCACTGCGGTACGCCTCCGCCAGCGTCAGGTAGTAGGCGAAATGAATGCCGACCGACACGGCGGCAAAGGGCCAGGCCGCGGCGTCGGGCAGTGGCACGAAGGGCAGGGCGACCACCGCACACAGCGTCGACCCGGCCACGATGGTCGCGGTGTCGAGCAGCGGATCGCCGCCATCCGAGGACTTGAGCAGTGCGTTCCATGTCGCATGCATCAGGCCCGCGGCCAGCACCGCGAGGGTGACGTCGAGAGGAATGACCACGATGAAGTAGGCGGGGCGTCAGCGGTGCCAGGCACGATAGTTCGATCAAGAGCACCCGCGTGACCCCATACGAGGAGCGACACGCCCGCCAGCAGGGTCTGCAGCGTCTGCGTTCCGGCTGGTCAGGTCCTCGTCGTGCGGACGCGTCGAAGCGGGGGAAGCGCCGGGCGGTGCAGGAGCGTCGTTGTATTCACGGCTGTCGATTAGACGCGGACAAGTGTAGATTGTCAACAATGTGTCACGGCAATCGATTATGGTGCGCCGTGGCACCAACGTGCACAGGCATTGCGTTGCAGCATCCCGCGCGCGTAGCATCAGTGTCTTGCCATGCGCGGCGGCAACGCGCATCGGGATTTCCGGGTTTTCCACACCACGATCAGGGGAGCAGCAACGATGAAAGTCGTCCATGGAATGCGTTGGTTGTCGTCCGTCGCGTTGGTCGCCGTGCTGGCCAGCGGCGCGGCAATGGCCCAGAAAACCCAGCTCACCGTCTACACGGCGCTCGAG
>JBBQEY010000270.1:0-4165 GCA_038321425.1 Burkholderiales bacterium
TTCCATCGGCAGAAGCCTAGCGCATTGCGGCTATCCTCCCGGACATGAGCGACCACTACCAGCTCGACGATATTGCGGCCACGCATCGTGCGGGGGCCGCGATCGCCCGCGCGGCCACCGGCGGGATGGTGATCGCATTGCACGGCGACCTGGGCGCCGGCAAAACCACGCTGGTCCGCGGGGGCCTGCAAGGCATGGGCTGGACGGGGCCGGTCAAAAGCCCCACCTACACGCTGGTTGAACATTATCCGCTTTCGAGTTTATACTTCTATCACTTTGATTTTTATCGGTTCGCCGATCCAAGTGAATGGGAAACAGCCGGACTTGCCGAGTGTTTTCGTCCCGACAGCGTCTGTCTGGTCGAATGGCCGGAGCGCATCGGTGAACTGCTCCCGCAACCCGACCTCGACGTTTCGCTGTCGCCGGCCGCGCACGACAGCGCGCGAGTGCTGGCGTTGCGCGCCCACACTGCGGCAGGGCGACAGTGCGTAGCGGCCGTGCGCGCGGTGGGCTTCCTGCCGGCCGCGTAGCCGTCAGCGTCGAGCGTCGCCGGATCTGCCAGTGGCTGGTGCTGCCTGCCGCGGGGTTCCTCGTGCCGGACCTGTGGGCGCAGGCGGTGCGGATCGGCTCTGCGCGCGTCTGGCCGGCGGAGGAATACACGCGTGTCATCGTGGAGTCGGGCATGCCGCTGATCCACGCGATGTTCGCGCTCAAGAATCCCGAGCGCCTCGTGATCGACCTCGACGGGGTCGAGCTCTCGCAGGAGATTGCGGCGATGCCGTCACGCGTCCAGCCGTCGGACCCCTATCTTGGCGCGATCCGCGTGGGCCGCAAGTCCGTGACTGCGCTCCGCATCGTGTTCGACCTCAAGACCGAAGTGAAGCCTGATCTCTTTGCCTTGCCGCCAGTGGGCGACATCGGGCATCGGCTGGTGCTCGATCTCTATCCGCCGGTGCCGCTCGATCCGTTGATGGCGCTGCTTGAAGCGGAGCGCCTGAAGGAGCGCACGGCGCCCGCACCGGTCGACGTGTTACCGGAGAAGCTGGCCGAGCGTCCCGCCGACAAGCCGGCGGGTAAGGTTCCAGAAAAACTGGCGGAGAAACCCGCCGAGAAGCCTGCAGCGGTGGCCCGCGCCCACGCGCGGCCCGCACCGGCAATGCGGTCCATCACCATTGCGATCGACCCCGGTCATGGCGGTGAGGATCCCGGCGCGATCGGCCCGCGCGGCACGCACGAGAAGGACGTCGTGCTGGCGATCTCGCGCAAGCTCAAATCGTTGATCGACGCGCAGCCCAACATGCGCGCAATGCTGACGCGCGACGCCGACTACTTCGTCCCGCTGGCGCAGCGCGTGCAGAAGGCACGCCGCGAGCAGGCCGATCTCTTCATCTCCGTGCACGCCGACGCTTTCCGCGAGGCGCGCGCCAACGGGTCATCGGTGTTCGCGCTGTCCGAGAGTGGCGCCACCAGCGCGGCCGCGAAGTGGCTGGCGCAAAAGGAAAACGAAGCGGACCTGATCGGCGGTGTGGACCTCGACCGCCGCGATCCGGTGCTGGCGCGCACGCTGCTCGACCTGTCGCAGACGGCGCAGATCAACGACAGCCTGAAGGTGGGCCGGCACGTGCTGGACGGCATCGGTACGCATAACAAGCTGCACAAGGCCAGCGTGGAGCAGGCAGGCTTTGCCGTACTGAAGGCGCCGGACATCCCGTCGATCCTGGTGGAGACCGCGTTCATCTCCAATCCGGACGAAGAGCAGAAGCTCCGCAGCGACCGGCACCAGCAGAAATTCGCTGAATCGATGCACGGCGGCATCGCGCGCTATTTTGCGCGGAATCCACCGCTCGCGCGGGCATGATCGCAAGTACGAGTCCGCGCCGCCCACGCCGGTAGAATGCCGCATGGTTCGCTTCTTCGTCCTCTTCATCGTGCTGCTGGCCGTGCTGTTCGGGCTCGAACTGACGCCATGGGCGCAGACGTTTGTCGTGGTGCCGTGGACCAATGCGCTGGCGGGCATCGCGACGTGGATCGTCACGCTGTTCGACGCCGACGTGGTGGCGAGCGGCAAGGTGATCCGCAGCGCGTCCAACGGCTTCGCGGTCTCCATCGAAGCCGGCTGCAACGGCGTGGAGGCCACGCTGGTGTTGCTGGCGGCGATCCTCGCGTACCCGGCGCCCTGGCGTTACAAGGTGCTCGGCTTCATCATCGGCGTGGTCGCGGTGCAGGCGCTCAACGTCGTGCGCGTGATCAGCCTCTTCTACCTCGGCCAGTGGAGCTTCCAGGTCTTCGAGTGGGCGCACCTGTATGTGTGGCAGGTGCTGATCATGCTGGACGTGATGATCGTGTGGCTGGTCTGGGTGCGCCGCGTGCCGGCCACACCGGGACATCCGCCCGGCGCGCCGCCTCCCGCGGCCCTTGCAGCAGGTTGACGCCATCTCGTGACCACCCCCGCTGCGGCCCGCCCGTCGCTGTCGCGCTTCGTGTTGACGGCGCTGGCATGGCTGCCCGTCACGTTTGTGATCTGGTACTTTGCCGCCCCTGCGCTGCTGTGGCCGGTGCGCATGCTGGCGACAATCATCACCCATGCCGGCTTCGGCGATCTCGTGCGCAGCGTCAGTGCCGACGGCGCGACGCTGTCGTTTCTCACCACGCTGAAGCCCGGTCGCATCGACGCCGCGGGCATCGTCAGCGTGGACGTCAACATGCTGCTCTATGCATTTGGACTGCCGCTCTTTGCGGCGCTGACGCTGGCGGCAGGGGGTCGGCGCGTGCGCGCGATGGCCATCGGCTACATCGCGCTCGTGCCGTTCATGACCTGGGGCGTGCTGGCCGATTTCCTGAAGAACATCGCGATCACGTCGTCACCACTGATCGCATCGCAGGCTGGATTCAGCGCGTTGCAGCGTGAGATGATCGCGTTCGCCTATCAATTCGGTTCGCTGATCCTGCCTGCAGTGGCGCCGGCCGTGGCATGGGTTCTGACGCACCGTCGCTTTCTCGAACAACTGCGGGCGTCCGTGCGGTAGCGCAACTTCGGTTGCGGCACGGCGAAACTGCCAACAGCAAAGGATCTCCTGTGCAGCAATTGTTACTGGCCGTGTTTGTCGCCGCCGCGTATGTGGCGCTGGCGTCGATTTCCGCAGCGGTGGCGTATTCACCCGCCGATGCCTGGACCGTGTGGCTGCCCAGCGGGGTCGTGTTCGGACTGATGCTGGCGCTGCAGCGCGCCCGATGGCCCGTCATCCTGGCAGGCGGGTGGTTGGGGGCTACGATCTTTGCGGTGGGCTTGGGCAGCGGGCCGCTGGCCTCCGCCGGCTATGGTTTCATCGAAGTGATCGCGTGCGGCGCCGCCGCCTTCTTCGTGTCGCGGATGACGACATTGCCGGCGCGCCTCGACAGCGCGCGTGAGCTGGTGGCCATCATCCTCGGCGGCGCGCTGCCACTGGCGCTGATCGGCGCAGGATTGGCTACGTTCTGGCACCTCGTCGACGGCGGCACCGCCGGCGCGTCGACTTTCGAAATCTGGACGCTGTCCAATTTCCTCGGCACGTTGCTGGTCGCCCCGATGGTGATCGCGTGGTCGGGGCTGCGCGCGAAGCGCTCGGGCGGCATGCCCATGCCCGTGTTTGTTGCGGGTGCAGTCGTTGCCGTGCTTTTCCTTGGCGTGATGTGGCTGCTCTTTGATCGCCCGGTCGAGCAACGGTTCTTCGGCTCCGCAGGCCCGACGCTCACCTACATTCCGATCGTATTCATGGCGCTGGTCGGCTTGCTGTGGGGTGCGCGTGGCGCAACCGTGGTGGCATTCATCGGCGCGCTGATCGCGATCGTCAACACCGCGCAGGGTGAAGGCCCCTTCGCGGGCATTCCCGGGTTCACCGGCGACCCTGAACTTGAAGTTCAAGCCTACGGGTTGGCCATCGGCCTGACCGGCTTGCTGATCGCGGTACTGGCCGCTGCGCAGCGCGATGCCGTGCGTATCGCACGCGAATGGAAGACGCGTTTCGAAGCGACGATCGGCGCGCACCGTCTGCTGGCCTACGAGTGGGATCCGGCCAGCGGGCGCCTCGTCGTCACCGGTGATTCGGTGCAGCTCCTCGGCCGCACGCCGGTGCAACTCTCCACGCTTGCCGACTGGCTGGCGATGGTGGCGCCGGAAGATCGCGAG
>JBBQEY010000271.1:0-4153 GCA_038321425.1 Burkholderiales bacterium
TGCATCGAAGAACATCGACTGCAGCTTGGTGGTGATCGGTCCGCGGGTGCCACTGCCGATCACGCGGTTGTCGAGCTCGCGGATCGGTGTGACTTCGGCGGCGGTGCCGGTGAAGAAGGCCTCGTCGGCGCACCAGGCTTCGTCGCGCGTGATGCGTCGTTCATGCACGGGAATGCCCAGTTCCTTCGCAAACGTGATGATCGTGGCGCGGGTGATGCCTTTCAGCGCCCCGGACGAAAGGTCGGGCGTGTGCAGCTCGCCGTCCTCGACCAGGAAGATGTTCTCGCCGGAGCCTTCGGAAACGAAGCCCTGCGGATCGAGCAGCAGTGCCTCTTCGTAACCATCCTGCGTTGCTTCCTGGTTGGCGAGGATGGAATTGAGGTAATTGGCGCAGGCTTTGGCGCCCGTCATGTGGATGTTCACATGATGTCGGGTGAACGACGACGTCTTCACTCGGATGCCCTTTTCCATGCCTTCCGCGCCCAGGTATGAGCCCCATGGCCAGGCGGCAATCGCGACGCGCACGGGATTGGATTTTGCCGCCACACCCATGGCCGTCGAGCCATAAAACGCGATCGGCCGCAGATAGCAGGACTCGAGCTTGTTGTCGCGGACGCATGCCAGCTGCGCGGCGTCGATCTCATCCTTGCCGAACGGAATCCTCATGCCGAAGATGTGCGCGGAGCGGAACAAACGCTCGGTATGGTCGCGCAAGCGAAAAATTGAGGGGCCGCGCGACGTCTGGTAGCAGCGCACGCCTTCGAACACCCCCATACCGTAGTGCAGCGTATGGGTCAGTACGTGCGTGGTGGCGTCGCGCCACGGCACCATCTTGCCGTCGTACCAGATCCATCCATCGCGGTCGGACATCGACATTTGCAGCCACTCCAAGCGTCGTCAGAGGGGCGATTTTAGCCGATTTCGCCCGTCCGGCCGGGGCATGCGCTCAAGCTGCCGGGGCTGCGGCCGGCCACGGTGTGCCGAAGACATGCGTCCACAGCGCATGCACGGCGTCCCGGCGCGGGGCCTCGGGCGCCGCCTCCACCCGGGCATGAGCGGCACCGGTCAGGCGCACTGCATGCTGCAGGCGCCTGAAGTCGCGATAGGCAGAGGCTACCGTGGCGGCCAGCGGCGCGGGGACGAGCCCCAGGTCGCCCGCCAGCAGCAGCAGCGCGATGTTGCCGGCGTTCCGGGTCAGCGCCGGATACCGGTGCGCGTGGGCCAGCACCAGGAACTGCACTGTGAATTCGATATCCACCATGCCGCCGGCATCGTGCTTGACGTCGAAGAGATTGGTGGGATTGGGATGTCCGGCATGCATCTTGCGGCGCATTGTCACCACTTCGTCGGCCAGTTTGGCGGCGTCGCGCGAGCGGCACAGGATTGCGCAGCGCAGCGCTTCGAAGCCCGCGCCGACATCATCGTCGCCGGCCACGAATCGCGCGCGCGTGATGGCCTGGTGCTCCCACGTCCAGGCCTGATCCTGCTGGTATTTGCGGAACGCGGTCAGGCTCGACACCATCAGGCCCGACGCTCCATCTGGGCGCAGCCGCAGGTCGGTTTCGTACAACGGGCCGGCGCCGGTCGTGCTGGTCAGCCAGGAGTTGACCCGCTGCGCGAGGCGCGTGTAGCGCGGCGCCAGTTCGTCCTTATCGGGATCATCGGGGGCCACGTCGAAGAGGAACACGAGATCGAGGTCGGACGCATAGCCTAACTCCTTGCCGCCCAATTTGCCGTACGCGATGATCGCAAAGCGTGGAGGTAGTGCCTCTACCCCGGCAAGGTGCGCCCAACATGCGGCAAGTGTGGCCGCCAGCACGACGTCGGCCAGCGCGGACAGGTGATCGGCAAGGCGCTCGACCGTCAGGTGATCGCCCAGGTCCTGGGCCAGCAACCGGAACGTCTGCGCGTGCTGGAAATGCCGCAGCACATCCATCTGGTGCTCGGCGTCGTCCGGGCGCGCTGCCAGCATGCGTTGCAACTCCTCGCGCCACGCATCCCAGTCCGGTTCCGCCAACAGCATCCGCGCGTCGAGCAGTTCGTCCAGCAGCAACGGATGCTGTGTGAGGTAATCAGCGGCCCACGCGGAGGCGCCCATCAGGTTGGCGAGGCGCGGCAGCAGCGGCGGGTGCTCGATCACCAGCGCGAGGTAGGCGCTGCGACGCGCGACGGATTCAAGGAGCCGCAACAACCGCTCGAATACGACGGTGGCGCCGGCACGACCCGGATGCGCCGCGGCCACGGCCAGCAACTGCGGCACCAGCGTGTCGACGCGCTGGCGCGAGTTGGCGGGGAGTTGCAGGTAGCGGCCGGATGCCCGTACGCGCGCCAGGGTCTCGATCACCGCCGCAGGGTCGGCGAAGCCTGCGGCTTCGAGTTCGGCGACCGCCGCGGGAGTTGGTCGAGGGTCTTCCCATAATCCGACCGAATCGTCGCGCTGGGCCGGGGCCTGGCTGCCGCCGTCGCCGAGGGTCTCGGCAAAAGTGACGGCCACCAACGCGCGATGCGCCGCCAGCGCCGCATCGAAACCCGCCAGCGATGCAAAATTCATCGCGGCGGCGAGTCGTGCGCGTTCCTCGCTGTCCGTGGGCACGCGATGCGTCTGCTGGTCGTCGCGGTATTGCAGCCGGTGCTCGACCTGGCGCAGGAACACGTAGGCGTCGCGCAGCGCGGCGGCGGCATTGCCGGGCAGATGGCCGCGTTCGGCCAGCATCGCGAGCGCGGGCAGCGTGCCGCGCACGCGTAGCGACGGTTCGCGCCCGCCGCGCACGATCTGGATCGCCTGCGCGATGAACTCGATTTCGCGGATTCCCCCTTCGCCCAGCTTGATGTTGGACGTAGAGTCGCGGCGCACGCCCTGTTCGCGGATTTGCCGATGGATGTCGCGCAGGCCTTCGTAGGCGTCGTAGTCGAGATACTTCCGGTAGACGAAAGGCGCGACCAGTTCGTCGAGATCGTCGTGCTGGTCGCCGGTGATCGCGCGCGCCTTGAGCCACGCGTAGCGCTCCCACGTGCGGCCCTGCGTGACGAGATACGTCTCGAGGCCGGCCAGCGAGGTGGCCAGCGGCCCGCTGTCCCCATAGGGCCGCAGCCGCATGTCGACGCGGAAGACGTAGCCGTCCGCCGTGGTGTCGTTCAACGCGCCGATGACGCGCCGGCCCAGTCGCTCGAACCAGTCACGGTGCGACAGCGGGCGTGCGCCCGTGGTCTCGCCTTCCTCCGGATAAACGAAGACGAGGTCGATGTCGGACGACACGTTGAGCTCGCCTCCACCCAGCTTGCCCATCCCCACCGTGATCAGTGATTGCGGTCGCCCGCTATCGGGGTCGAGTGGCGCGCCGTGCGCCTCGGTGAGGGCCGTCGCATGCAGGGCCACCGCGGCCCGTAGCGTCTCGTCGGCCAGCCGGCTCATCGTGGCGCCGACCTCGGCCAACGGCGCCAGCCCGGCGAGATCACGCGCCATCGTGTGCAGGAATACCCGGCGGCGAAGGTGCCGCAACGCGGGGGCCAGTGTCTCGGGCAGCGTGATCGCGTCGATCCCGGCCAGCGCCGCGGTCCAGGGGAAGGGCGACGGGACGTGGTCCGCAAGCCAGGGTTGAAGCGCGGGATCGGCGTGCAGTGCCCGCGCCGCATACAGGCTGAACGCTTGGACTTGGCGGAGGTCGAGTGTCATGGGTGGCGGGATCACCCCCAATCGCGGCCGGGCCGGTTGGCCGGGACGGGGTACCGATCGGCTACAATCCGCCGGTCGGACCATTCATTATGCCTTCACGCGCGGTCGCGCCCCATCAACGCCTTGGTCCCTTCGCGCGCCCTCCGTCTCCTGCGCTTTACCGGCACCGCGATCATCGCAACGGTGATCGTGATTTGCGCGTTGCTGCTGATCCTGCGCTTCGCGGTGTTCCCCAGCATCGGCGATTACCGCGAGCGCATCGCCGCGCGGATTGGCGCCACCTTGGGCCAGCCGGTGACCATCGGCGCGATTTCCGCCGATTGGGATGGCTGGAATCCGCGGCTGGCGATCTCCAACTTCGCCATCCATGATGCTGGTGCCGCCAACGCCGCGCCCGCGTTGCTGCTGCCGCGCGTGGATGTCGTGGTGGCGTGGACTTCGATACCGTTGCTCGACCTGCGGCTGAAGGAGTTCTCGGTG
>JBBQEY010000272.1:0-4147 GCA_038321425.1 Burkholderiales bacterium
AGTGCCGGGCACCGTGATGCTGGTCGAGCCGCTCGGTTCGGACACGCTCGGGCTGATCAAGATCGGCACCGCCGCCGATGCGGGTGAAATGACCGGCCGCTTCGTGCCCGAGGCGGGCCTGAAGGTCGGCCAGAACCTCACGTTGGCCCTCGCGTTGAACCGATTTCACCTTTTTGACCCGGACACCGGAGTCGCCGTGCGCGGCGCCGACTGGTAGTTCGAACGCTTTGCACGATTGCCGCAGCACTGAACCGAAGGAGATCAAGATGAAACTGTGGAAAACATTGTTGACCGCCGCGCTCGGCGTCGCCTTCGCCGCGAACGTCGCCGCCCAGCAAACCACGCTGCGCATCTTCACCGGCGGCCAGCAGCGGCCCGACGTGATGCGCAAGATCGCGGACGAATACCAGAAACGCAATCCAAGCGTGAAGGTGGAGGTCGAAGTCGGTGGCGCAACGTCGGATGCGCAGCAGCAATACCTGTCCACCGTGCTGTCTGCTAAGGATTCGGTGCTCGATCTCGTGCTGATCGACGTCATCCGTCCCGCGCAATGGGCCGCGCAGGGCTGGGCCGAACCGCTCGACAGTTACCTGGGCGCGGACAAGGGCAAGATCCTGCCGACGTATCTCAAGGCCTACGCCGAGGCGAACCAGGTGAACGGCAAGCTGATGGCGCTGCCGTATTTCGCCGACGCGCAGTTCCTGTATTACCGGAAAGATCTGCTCGAGAAATACAAGCGGCCGGTGCCGAAGAGTTGGGACGACATGATCGAGACCGCGCGGATCATCATGGACGGCGAGAAGGCGCCGCAGCTGCAGGGCTTCTCGACCGCGGGCGCGCCGATCGAGGGCACGGTCTGCACCTACCTCGTGCCACTGTGGGGCACGGGCAGCGACATGACCAAGGACGGCAAACTGAATCTCGATACGCCGGAGGCGCGCCAGCCTTTCCAGCTCTATGGCCGGATGAAGCAGGCGGGCGTGTTGCCGAAGAACGTCGCGGAGATTCCCACGGATCGCATCCGCGTGGACTTCCAGGCCGGCAACGTCGTGTTCGCGCAGAGCTGGGGGTACTTCTGGAATCGCGTCGAAAATGATGCCGACAGCAAGGTCAAGAGCAAGGTCGGCGTGACGATCCTGCCACATGACAAGGGCGGCAAGAGCGCGACGTGCATCGGCGGCTGGCAGGTTGCCGTGTCGGCGTACTCCAAGAACAAGCAGGAGGCGGTGAAGTTCGCGCGCTACCTGTCGTCGCCGGAAGTGTCCAAGATGCAGGCGATCATGGCCTCGCATCTGCCGGTGTTCCCCAGCGTTTACAAGGACCCCGAGGTGGTGAAGGCCAACCCGTGGTTTGCCGACGCATTGCCCGTGGTGGAAACCGCCAAATCGCGCCCCGTGTCGGCGCAGTACCCGCAGGTTTCCGACGCTGTCCGCAGCAACATGAATGCGTACCTTGCGGGCACCAAGACTACGGATACGGCGCTCAATGACATGAAGAACCGGCTGGCGCCGTTGTATCGCTGATGCGGTGACATCACACTGACCGGCGCCCTTCCACGCGGAAGGCGCCGGTGGTGCAAGTCATGACCGACGCCGCGATCTCCACCCGCAAGGACATGTCCGAGCGCAAGCTCGGCATGCTGCTGCTGCTGCCGGCGGCCGTGTTGCTTTCGCTGATCGTCCTTTATCCGATCGCTACGCTTCTCTTCACCAGCCTGCATTCAGTCAGCAATGCCAATCCGCAGGCGGGTGAACAGTGGGTGGGCCTTGCCAACTACGCCCGGGCCTTCGACGACGACCGCTTCTGGCATTCGCTGTGGCAGACCGTGCTGTACATCGTCATCACCGTTCCTGGTGCGTTGCTGATGGGGCTGGGGTTGGCGCTGCTCGCCAACAAGCCCTTCACGATCAAGTGGCCGGTGCGGCTGGGGCTGCTGTTGCCGTGGGCCTTGCCGCTCGTGTTCTGCGGCCTCATCTTCCGCTGGTTCTTCGAGTACGAAACCGGCATCGTCAACGACCTGCTGGTGCGTCTTGGCGCCGAGCCGTTGCGGTGGCTGTCGAGCCCCACGCTTGCCACGATCGCCATCTGCATCACGATCATCTGGAAATCGTCCTCCTTCATGGCGCTGATGCTGCTGGCGGGATTGCAGTCGATTCCGAAGTCGCTGTACGAGGCGGCGGAGGTGGATGGCGCATCGAAGTGGCAGCAGTTCGTCGAGATCACGCTGCCGATGCTGCGGCCCGCCATCTTCGTCGCACTGATCTTCCGCACGATCACGGCCATCCAGACCTTCGACATTCCCTATGCGATGACGGGCGGCGGGCCGGGCGACGCCACCGAAACACTCGCGATGTACATCCACAAGACCACGCTCGATTTCCTCGACTTCGGCTACGGCTCCACTCTCGCCACGCTGATGTTCCTGCTGTCGCTGGTGGCCACGTCGGGCTACTTGAAGTACACGCGGCGCTCTGCGTCGCGCTCGGGCGAGGACTGACATGGACTTTAATTTCAACCGCAAGGCTGTCGTGTGGTTTGCGGCCATCATCGTCGCCGTCAACGGCTTCTTTCCGGCGGTGTGGATCTTTCTGACGGCGCTCAAAACCGAGACCGAGCTCATCAAGAGTCCGATCACGTATCTGCCGCAGGCGCCCACGCTGGCCAACTTCGAGACGGCCTTCACGGCGCAACCGATCCTGCGGTTCATGTGGAATAGTTTCGTGGTGGCCTCCTTGTCCACGGTGCTCTGCGTGCTGGTGAGCGCGCTGGCAGCGTACGCGTTGACCCGTCTGCGGATGCCCTATCGCAACCTGATCATGTCGGTGCTGCTGGCCGTGGCCATGTTCCCGCTGATCTCGCTGATGGTGCCGCTCTTCAAGGTGATGCGCGAACTGGGGTTGCTCAACACTTATCTGGCGCTGATCCTGCCCTATGCGGTGTTGTCGCTGCCGGTCTGCACGTTGGTGATGGCGAGCTTCTTCCAGGATATCCCGCCCGACCTCGAGGCGGCCGCGATGATCGATGGCTGCACACGGGTGCAGGCCTTGTTCAAGGTGGTGATCCCGCTGTCGGCACCGGGCGTGTTCACGGCGGCGATCCTGGCCTTCGTCAACGCGTGGGACGAGTTCCTGCTGGCGTTGACGATGATGAGTCGCGTGTCGATGCGCACGCTGTCGGTGGGCATCACGCTCTACCAGGGCGAGTTTGCGTTTCCGTGGCCGTTGATCTCGGCCGCGCTGATCATCGCCATCGTGCCCATTTGCATCATCATCGCCATCTTCCAGGAGCGCGTGGTGGGTGGGCTTACCAGTGGCGGCGTGAAAGGCTGACCGCCTCGGGAAGGCTCGGCTACCGCCCCGGGAAAGCGCTGTAGGCGAGGCTTCAGCCTCGCAGGTTCAATGTGACGACATACCCGCGAGGCTGAAGCCTCGGCTACAGCTTCGGGAAAGCGCGAGCGCATTCCAGGTGGCGGTATAATCGTCTCGCAAGGGGAGGCCATCTGCCTCCCCTTTGCCATGCATGCGCCACCTGATTGCCTCGAAGGATTTTCGCGAAGGTTTTACCGAGATGCTACCCGCCTGCATCGGGCTGGCCCCGTTCGGCCTCGTGGCCGGCATCGGCGCGGCGGCGGCGGGCGCCAATTGGCTGGGTTCACTGGGGATGAGCGCAATCATCTTCTCCGGCGCGGCGCAGATCCTGGCGGCACAACTGGTGGCGGCTGACGCCCCGTTCCTGGTGATCATCCTCACCTGCTTCGTGCTGGGACTGCGCTTCCTGATGTACAGCGCGGCGATGGCGCCGTATTTGAAGCCGCTGCCGCCCAGCTGGCAGAAGGGTCTGGCGTTCCTGCTGACCGACCAGGCGTTTGCGGCGGCAGTGCGCCGCTTCAACGCCAACGACGATCGGCGTGGCGCCGGCCTGCATTTCCTCGGTTGCGGCGTGGCGCTGTGGCTCATGTGGCAGATCACGTGCATGGTGGGCTTTCTTGCCGGTGCGCTGATTCCTTCGGCGTGGTCGCTCGAGTTTGCCGTGCCGCTGTGCTTCATCGCGCTGGTCGCGCCGCTGTTCCGCGATGCGCCGTCGGTGATCGCCGCGCTGACCGCGGGCGTGACGGTGCTGCTGCTCTCGCACCTGCCGATGCGTCTCA
>JBBQEY010000273.1:0-4143 GCA_038321425.1 Burkholderiales bacterium
CATCACGCGCGACTGGGAAGCGGTGCGCAAGGTGCGCAAACCGGTGGTGGCGGCGGTCGCCGGCTACGCGCTGGGCGGCGGCTGCGAGCTGGCGATGGCCTGCGACACGATCATCGCCGCCGACAACGCGAAGTTCGGCCAGCCGGAGATCACGATCGGCACGATGCCCGGCATGGGTGGCACGCAGCGCCTGCCGCGAGCCATCGGTAAGGCAAAAGCCTTCGACTGGTGCCTCACCGGCCGGATGGTGGATGCGGCCGAGGCCGAGCGCAGCGGCCTCGTCGCGCGCGTCGTGCCGGCGGAAGAACTTGAAACCGAAGTGCTGGCTTTTGCCGCCAGGATCGCGTCGTATTCGCTGCCGGTGGTGCTGAAAATCAAGGAAGCGATCAACCGCGCCTACGAATCGTCGCTGGCGGAAGGCCTGCTGTTCGAGCGGCGCGAATTCCACGCCACGTTCGCGCTGAAGGACCAGAAGGAGGGCATGGCGGCCTTCGTGGAGAAGCGCAAGCCCGTGTTCCGTCATCGGTAGCGCGCCGTCACGGTAGAATCATCGTTTGCGGTGCGCAGGTTGCACTGGACGTCCCGTTGCGGAACCCTGACATGAAGTACGCCCGATTTTCGCTCTTGTCGTTGCTGCTGCCGGTGCTGCTCGGGCTCACGCTCGGCAGCTGCACGTCGATCTCGACGACGACGCAGGTGAAGGGGGTCTGGAAGGATCCGAAGTATGCCGCGGGCCCGGTAAAGAAGATCTTCGTGATCAGCCTGATGAAGATCAAGCCCGGTGGCCGCGAGGCGGTGGAAGACGCGATCGTCGCGAAGCTGCGGGCCGGCGGGGTTGCGGCCGTCGCGGCGCATACCGTCAAGGGCGACGACACGCAATTGTTCGATGCCATCCGTGACTCCGGAGCCGACGCCGTGTTGATGGCGCAGGTGCGCTGGCTGTCCTCGTACGAGCCCTATGTGGTCACCGAGACGATGGCCTCCCCGTCGCCGGACAGGATGGGCCATTCCGATTTCTTCAAGGACCAGGGTGCTGATGAGCCAGGTGACTACAAGGTGGCCAAGATCGGCACCGGCCTCTGGACTGGCGCTTTCGGTAAGCAAGTGTGGACGGCATTCACCGATTCCTACGATGCGTCCGACCTCGCCCGCAACATTCCCGACTACACCACCAAGCTGGTGGCCGCGCTCGCTCGCGACGGCATGATCGTCGTGACCAAGCCTGGCCGCTGACTTGCTGAATTTTTTACCGGAGATAAGTCCCATGTCGACGATGCGTACTTTCGTTTTTGCAAGTGCAACGCTGCTGCTTGCCGCTTGCCAGTCCACCAGCATCAAGTCCGCGTGGTACGACACCAACTACCAGGGTGGCACGCTGCGCAAGGTCGTCGTCGTGGCCAGCGACGGCACAACGGCGGACAGCCGCGTGTTCGAGGACATCATGGTGCAAAAGCTCATGGCTGCGGGCGTACAGGCCATTCCCGGCTACAGCACGGTGCCCCCGGACGCGCGGCAGGGCGAAGGCCCGTTCTCGGCGGCGATCTCCGCCACGGGTGCCGATGGCGTGCTGATGGTCCGGCTGCTGCGCGTCGACACGAAGACGCAGGTCTCGACGATGATGGTGCCCGGTGCAGGCTGGGGGCCGTACGGCGGCTTCTACGGTGGCTTCTTTGGCGGCCCCGGGTTCTACCCGGTCACCGACGTGTCGCAATACGATGTGGCAACGGTCGAAACCAGCCTGTACGATGCGCGCACGCGACGCCTGATCTGGGCCGGCACCACCGAGACGATCAATCCGTCGAACGTGGCGAAGGAGGCTCCAGGCTTCGCCGACCTGCTGGTCACGCAATTCCGGGCACGTGGCCTGGTGCCACCGGCGAAGTAGGCGTGGCGAAAGTCTCGCGCGTGGGCCCCCGGCGCACCTGCCCGAGTTGAGCATCGCCCGCGCCTTCACCACGACGCATCCCGACGCCATGACCCATTCCACGACCGCAGTCCTCCAGGCACTCGACGCGCAACGCGTCTACGAGCACTGTGACGTGCTGGGCCGCCTGTCGGAACTTCCCGGCGGTCTCACCCGTGTATTCCTGTCGCCGCAGCAGGCGAAAGCGAATGCGCTGGTACTGGCATGGATGCGCGACGCCGGCATGACGGCGTCGCTCGATGCCATCGGTAATTGCGTGGGCCGTTACGAAGGCACCACGCCCGGCCTGCCGTGCCTGATGCTCGGTTCGCATCTCGATACGGTTTGCGACGCCGGCCGCTACGATGGCATGCTGGGCGTGCTGTCCGCGATCGAATGCGTGGCGGCGTTGCACGCCACGAACACGCGGCTGCCGTTTGCCATCGAGATCGTCGGCTTCGGCGACGAGGAGGGCGTGCGATATGGCTCCACGCTGCTCGGCAGCCGCGCGGTCGCGGGCACCTTTGATCGCGCGCTCTTCGACAAGGTGGACGCGAAGGGCATTTCGCTGCGCGAGGCTCTGCGCACCTTCGGCCTCGACGCGAATGCCATCGACTCGGTGGCGCGGCGCCCCGACCAGGTGCTGGCCTACGCGGAGCTCCACATCGAGCAGGGGCCGGTCCTCGAAGCCGAAAGCCTGGCCGTCGGCGTGGTCACCGCGATCAACGGTGGCAATCGCTTCAACATCGAACTTTCCGGCATGGCGGGGCATGCGGGTACCGTGCCGATGGGATTGCGCCGCGATGCGCTGGCCGCCGCGGCCGACTGCGTGCTCGCGGTGGAATCCATCGCCGCGACGATGCCCGACGCGGTCGGCACCGTGGGCCGCATCGAAGCACAACCGGGTGCGATGAACGTGATTCCCGGCAAGGTCGTGTTCTCGCTCGACGTCCGCGCGCCCACCGATGCGCAGAGGCACACGGCCGTGGCGGCGATACGCGCCGGGTTCGAGGGTATTGCGCAACGCCGCAACATCGGCATCACGATCGCGCCGTTATGGGACGCGAAGACGGCGCCGTGCGCGCCGTCGATGCAGCAGCAGTTCGCGGCGGCCATCGCCAGCGAAGGCCTGCCGGTGCGCCACTTGCCCTCGGGTGCCGGCCACGACGGTATGGCATTGATCGACATCACGCCGATCGGCATGCTGTTCGTCCGTTGCGAAGGCGGGATCAGCCACAATCCCGCCGAAGCCATCACGCTTGCCGACGTGGCCACGGGCACGCGCGTCTTCGCCCGCTTCATCATCGCATTCACGACGCCTGCGCGCGGCTGACACCATGCCCGACACTGCCACCGCCATCCGGGACTTCCTGTCCGCACACCAGCGCGAGGAGGAGGGCTTTCTCGCCGAATTGGTCAAGGTGCCCTCCGACAATCCGCCGGGCGATTGCGCGCCGCATGCGCAGCGCGCCGCCCAGTTGCTGGAGGCGATGGGCTTCAACGTGGAGCGGCACGTCGTGCCGGCGGCCGACGTGACCGCCAACGGCATGATCTCCTGTATCAACCTCGTGGTGCGCGTGCGCTTCGGGACCGGGCGCGGGCCGGTGATCGCGCTGAACGCGCACGGCGATGTCGTGCCCCCGGGTCTTAACTGGACCGCCGATCCTTACGGTGCGGAGATTCGCGACGGATTCATGTTTGGCCGCGGTGTGGCCGTCTCCAAATCCGATTTCGCCACCTATGCATTCGCATTGCGTGCCATGCAGCACGCGGCGGCGGCAGGTGCGCGCTTCGATGGCACGGTTGAACTGCATTTCACTTACGACGAGGAAGTCGGCGGCGCGATCGGGCCACAGTGGCTGCTGGCCAACGGCATCAGCAAGCCCGATTTTGCGTTCTCGGCCGGCTTCTCCTATGGCATCACCACGGCGCACAACGGTTGCCTGCACCTTGAAGTGGAGGTCGTCGGAAAGTCCGGCCACGCCGCCGAGCCCGAGAAAGGCGTGGACGCGCTCGAAGCCGCCACCGGTCTGCTCACTGATCTCTATGCGCTGCGCACGACCTACGGTACGCGCCGCTCGCAGGTGGCGGGCATCGGCGCGCCGACACTGGTGGTGGGCCTGATCAAGGGCGGTATCAACACCAATGTCGTGCCCGACAACGTCACGTTCCGCATCGATCGCCGCATCATCCCCGAGGAAAATGCGGCCGAGACGGCCGCCACGCTCACGCGCCAGATT
>JBBQEY010000274.1:0-4116 GCA_038321425.1 Burkholderiales bacterium
GTGTGTATCGCGTCGACAGCGATGCCACGCATTCGCCGATGTTCCACCAGGTCGAGGGCCTCTGGATCGACCAGCACGTCACCTTCGCCGACTTGAAGGGTGTGATCACCGGGTTCCTGCGCCAGTTCTTCGAGCGCGACGACTTGAAGGTGCGCTTCCGGCCCTCGTTCTTTCCGTTCACCGAACCATCGGCTGAAATCGACATGGCGTTCGGCGATGGTGGCTGGCTCGAGATCGGCGGGTCGGGCCAGGTGCACCCCAACGTGCTGCGCGCTGTGAACATCGACCCGGAGCAATTCCAGGGCTTCGCGTTCGGCATGGGCCCGGACCGCCTCGCGATGTTGCGCTATGGCGTGAACGATCTGCGCCTCTTCTATGAGAACGACCTGCGCTTCCTGCGCCAGTTCGCCTGAAGGTTCATCCCGCATGAAATTTTCCGAACACTGGCTGCGCACGATGTGCGACCCCGCGATCGACAGCGCCGCGTTATGCGACAAGCTGACGATGGGCGGCCTGGAGGTCGAGGAAGCCCGTCCGGCTGCGCCGCCGTTCACCGGCGTTGTGGTCGGCCGCATCGCGTCCGTCGCTGCGCATCCGGACGCGGAGCGGTTGTGTGTCTGCACCGTGGATGTCGGTGGCGCCGCACCCCTGCAGATCGTCTGTGGTGCGCCGAATGCCGCGGCCGGCATGCTGGCGCCGTGCGCTCTGGAAGGCGCGGTGCTGCCCGGCGGCATGACGATCAAGCGCGCGAAGATGCGCGGCGTGGAGTCGCAGGGCATGCTCTGCTCGGCGCAGGAACTCGGCATCGATGAGGATGCGAGCGGCCTGCTGGCCCTCGACGCCGCATCGACGCCGGGCATGCCCATTCGCGACGCGCTGGCGCTCGACGACACGTTGATCACGCTGAAGATCACGCCGAATCGCGCCGACTGCCTGAGCGTGGCCGGTATCGCGCGCGATGTCAGCGCGTTGACGGATACACCGCTGGCGCTGCCCCCGCACCCGGCTGTGCCGGTCACCTTCGCCGGCACGCGTGACGTCAAGGTCGAGGCGCCGCTGGCCTGTCCGCGCTTCGTCGCGCGGCTGATTGACGGCATCGATGCAACGGCACCCACGCCATCGTGGATGACGCAGCGCCTCGAACGCTCGGGCTTGCGTTCGATCTCTGCGGTGGTGGATGTCACCAATTACGTGATGCTGGAACTGGGCCAGCCGTTGCATGCCTACGACGATCGCCTGCTCGACGGCGCGGTCGTCGTGCGCTTTGCGCGCGAAGGCGAAACGCTCACGCTGCTCAATGGCCAGGTGCTCGAACTCGAAGCCGACCTGCTGCTGGTGGCTGACGAGAAGAAGCCGCTGGGGCTCGCCGGCATCATGGGTGGCGAGCACTCGGGCATCGCCGACGACACCACGCGCGTGTATCTCGAAGGCGCGTTCTGGAACCCCGCCATCATCCAGGGCAAGATGCGCCGCCTTGGGTTCAACAGCGACGCCGGCTATCGCTTCGAGCGCGGCGTGGACTTCAACGGCTGCAGCGCCGCCGTGGAGCGCGCCACGCAACTGATCATCGACATCTGTGGCGGCAAAGCCGGACCCCTCACCGACGTGACCAGCCGCGACGACCTGCCGGCGCGCACCGCCGTACGCGTGCGCGGCGCGCGTATCGCCCGCATCCTCGGCATCACGATTGCGCCCGAGGCCACCGCGCATGCGTTCACGCTGCTGGGCTTGGCGCATCTGCGCAGCGGCGATGATTTCCTCGTCACGCCGCCGTCGCGCCGCTTCGATCTCGCGATCGAGGAAGACTTCATCGAGGAGACCGCGCGCATCCACGGCTACGACAACATCCCGGCCGCGCCGTCGGCGCACATGCAGCGGATGTTGCCCGACCCGGAGCGCCAGCGCTCGCACCATGCGGTCAAGCGCGTGCTCGTCGACCTTGGCTGGCAGGAGATCGTCACCTTCGGCTTCGTGTCGTCAGAGGCCGAAGCGGCGCTCGACCCGGGCTCGCAGCCGGTGCGCGTGCAGAACCCGATCGCGGCTCATCTCGATGTGATGCGCGCCACGCTGCTTCCCGGCTTGCTCGACGTGCTGCGGACCAACGTCAATCGCAAGGTGTCCCGGGCCCGGTTGTTCGAGCTTGGGCGCACGTTCCGGCACGAGGGCGCCGGCTTTGCCCAGCCGATGCGCCTCGGCGGCATCGCCTACGGCCCCGCGCTGCCCGAGCAATGGGGGCTTCCCGCCCACGATGTCGATTTCTTCGACGTGAAGGGCGATCTCGCGACATTGGCCGCCCCCGCCGTGCTGACCACCCGCGCTGCACCCCACGCCGCGCTCCATCCCGGCCGTTCCGCGCAGGTGCTGCTGGACGGCAAGGACGCGGGCTGGATCGGTGAACTCCATCCGCGCCTGCTGGCACACTTCGGACTGCCCAGGACGGCAGTCGTGTTCGAGGTTGACGTGGACCCGCTGACCCAGCGTCCGATGCCGGCCGGGATCGCCGTCTCCCGCCAGCCGGTGGTCCGCCGCGACCTGGCGCTGCTCGTGGACGAGGCGCTGCCAGTGCAGGCATTGCTCGACGCCCTGCGCGCCGCCAGCCCCGCCCACGTCATCGCCGTCGAGCTCTTCGATGTCTACCGGGGCCACGGGCTGACGGATGGCAGAAAAAGCCTTGCGATTCTAGTGCTTATGCAGGATACTTCTCGCACTTTGACGGACGCCGATATCGATGCCACGGAAGCCATTTTGCTGGCCGTGGCACGCGAACAATTCGGTGCCACGCTTCGCCAGCAGAGCCAGTCATGACCCTCACCAAAGCAGAACTTGCTGACCTGCTCTTTGAGCAGCTCGGCCTCAACAAGCGCGAAGCCAAGGATATGGTCGAGCGATTTTTCGAGGAAGTGCGCATTGCGCTCGAAGCCGGTGAATCGGTGAAGCTCTCGGGCTTCGGCAACTTCCAGTTGCGCGAAAAGCCGCAGCGTCCAGGGCGCAATCCGAAAACCGGCGAAGAGATTCCGATCACGGCGCGCCGCGTCGTGACGTTTCACGCCAGCCAGAAGTTGAAGGTCATGGTCGAAGCCGCGAACCATGCCGGATCCCAGCCGAGCTAATTCCGATCTACCGCCGATTCCCGCCAAGCGTTATTTCACGATTGGCGAGGTCAGCGACCTGTGCGCGGTCAAGCCGCACGTGCTGCGGTATTGGGAGCAGGAATTCGCGCAGTTGAAGCCCGTGAAGCGGCGCGGCAATCGTCGCTATTACCAGCACCACGAAGTGTTGCTGATCCGGCGCATCCGCGATCTGCTCTACGAACAGGGCTTCACCATCAATGGTGCGCGTCATCGCCTCGAATCCGAGGTGGCCGAACCACGCGCCGCGGCCCGCGCACAAACCAGCACCGCCACCGTCGTCACGCTGGCGCCCGAGAATACGTTGGAGCCTGCCGAGATTCGGCAGGAGCTTTTGGAAATCCGGCACCTGTTGGGCTCGTCCTGACCCCCCGGCGAAGGGTATAATCGTAAGTTCGGTCGGGGCGTAGCGCAGCCTGGTAGCGCACCTGCATGGGGTGCAGGGGGTCGGAAGTTCGAATCTTCTCGCCCCGACCATTATCAATAGTTGGGCACGTCCTATACCCACGGCCGCCGCGACTTGAGTTGCGCCGTCCGCAGCCGCCGCGCCGCCACAACCTGCCGACCGATCACCGGCATCGCCATCGCGATGCCTGCCGCCGTGCTGATCATCCGTGAAAAACGCTCAGGTGACTTCAGGCGAGAGCTCGTGGATGGCCTGATAGTGGGTGAAAAACACTCGCCCGCTCAGGCCATGCAGAAATTCTGTGTCTTTCAAGCGGTCCATCACCGGCCCCTTGACCTCGGACAGGTGCAACCGCACACCGGCACCGCGCAAGCGCAGGTCGATGGCTTCCAGACTTTCCAGCGCGCTTGCATCGATGTCGTTGATGGCCGAGCACTGCAGCACCACATGCTCGAGACCCGGCCGACCGGCCACGGCGTTGTTGATGCGGTCTTCCAGCGCGCGTGAGTTGGCGAAATACAGGCTTTCGTCGACTCGAAGACTCATCACCCGGGGGCTCACCAACACGGCGTGCCGCTGCAC
>JBBQEY010000275.1:0-4073 GCA_038321425.1 Burkholderiales bacterium
GGTCGTTGAGCAGGGAGCCTGCCACTGGCGTGCCGTCCGGGCAGCGCAGCGGTTCGGACGCGCCGAGTTGCTGTACCGCGCCGTTGATCGCCACTCTGGGCGTGCTGCCTGCGACGGGAGTGGTCTTCACCAGGAAGCCGACATCGATGCCGCCCACATCGTTGCCTTGCTCCAGACGGGCCACGTACTGCGGATCGGTTTGCCCGGCGTTGACGGCATCGGCATTGATGCGCGTGGCCAGCGCCTGCAGGGTGGTGAGGTTCTCGACCTCACTCACGCCGATGAAGTCAGGAGTGCGCAGGAACCCGCGAATGCCGAGCGAGGCCTTCTGCAGCCGGTTCTGGAACGCCTGCGCGGTGAGCACGGGCTCACCGATCGCCGGGTCGTTCTGGTCGTCGAAGAATCGCTGCAGGTTGTAGGCAGCCACCGTGATCTCGCTGCCGGTCGCTGGCGACACGGCAACGGGGATGCGGCCTCCGCTAACGACCGGCGCGGCATCGAAGTCCACGGTGATGCGGTGACTGCGGAACGAGTAGTCGAGTACGCCTACCACGTCGGCAAGCGTCGCGCCGACATCGACGTCGATCGAGGCCCTCAACGCATTGGCAGCGTTGCGTGCGCGTACCGACTCGATACTGAGCTTTTCAGGGTTGTTGTCCCAGCGCGGGATCGTCGACGGCAGCCCAACGGCGTCCTCGACCTCGATGCCGGGCTCACGGAACGGGCGCTGGGTGTTGCCGACCACGCCGTAGAAGCGGCCATTGGTGCTCGCGGTGGCATTGGCTTCGCTGATCGTGCCGCCGGTCGGCGCGACCACGGTGAGCGTAGGCACGCGCACGCGCATGTTCTCCAGTCGCTCCAGTTGCTCGACACCGCCGCCTGCCGAGGGCAGCAGCGTGGTGAGGTCGACAGGAGCCGGAAGCGGATTGGCGGTGGACAGTTGGATGACCGCGGGCCCGGTGAGCTGCGTCAGCGGCTGCCGGTTGGGATCGCTGGGCGGGATGAACTCCGCCACGGTGGCCGTGACCTGCAGGAGATTCCCCACCGCCGCGGTGGCGGGCGGCACAGCACTGGTGAACACGAAGAGCCCTTCGGAGGTAGTCGGATCGCTGTCGGCGTCGGACGCCTGCGACTGCAGGTAGAATCCGTTGTTGACCCGGCTGGTCACGATGCCTCGCACCGATACCGCCTGCCCCAGCAGCGGCGAGGCTGCACCCGAGCCCTGCACCGACGAAATCGGCGTCAGCACGAAGTCGTCGTTGATGATCGTACCCACGCCCTGCGTGTCGCCGACCGCGGCGCCGACGACGTTGGTGACGTTGACGAAGAACGTCTCGTTCGGCTCGGTGTGGGTGTCGCCATCGACCGTGACATCGAAGGCGTAGCTGCTCGCGCCCTCGGCGATGGCCTGCCCGGTCAGCGACCGCGGCACGTAGTCGTTGTCGGCGATGGCCGCGGTAGCGTCGGCGGTCGCGATGTCGAAGGTCACGCCACCGGCGCCTGCGGACTGCGTCAGCGAGACGGTGAACGTCGCGGTGACCGTGCCGCTATTGCCTTCGGTAACGCTGACATCGTTGATCGACAGCGTGCGTGTGCCGCCGCCGCACGGGGCGGCGGGGGTCGTACTGTTGCGCGGCGCTGGCGCCGCGACCGTGAAGTCGGTGCTGTTCTGGTTAGTGTCGTTACAGCCGTTGCCGCCGCGGATCGCTGCACTGGTGGCGGACAGCACACCCGCCGCCGCAGTCCCTTCGAAACAATTGGCGCTTCCATACCCGACGAAGTCGAGGACCGACGCACCGATCGGACAACTGCCGCTCAGCGCCACACTGGTCGACGCGAGCGCGAACTTGCCATTGGTGGCAGCCGCTGAAATCAGTGCGCTGTCGAAATCCGGAGTCGGCAGTGCGGCGCCATTCATACCGGTGCTGGACACCTTGACCAAGAAGTATCCACCCGCTGGGATCATGGTGGCTGGCAGTGGCAGCAAGGTCCAGCTCGTCCCCGCCGACGACGCGTACTGGATGGACCAGTCCGCGAGCGATTGCGGCGCGTTGCCAGCATTGAACAGCTCCACATAGTCGGCGTTCAATGGCGCGCCGACGTTGCCGCCACCGCCATAGGCCTGGCTGATCACCACCTGCGCCTGAGCGCCGGGCGCTGCGAGGAAAGTGGCGGCGCCGAGAAGACACAGCATCGCGGAACGCGATGCAGACTTGCGCTGGAACATGAAGCCTCCGGTGGGGAAACGCCTGATTGACAGGCGGCCGGAGCTTAGCAGCAGGTCCTCACCGTTTCATTGCAGTCACAAATCATTGAACCGTCGACCGGCGTGCTGGATTGCGGAACGCGCAGACGGAAGGATTGCAACGACGAATGGACAGTCATTGCCTAACCGAATGCCTGCACGGCCTCGTAGCGCGCCGGCGCATGCTGGCCCCATGACCTCGCCGCTACGCTAGCAGGTGTTCGCGAGAACGCCCCAGCGCACGCTTGGCGGCAGTCTCGACCTGCCAGCCAGGGAACACCAGGACCGCGGGGTGGCAGCGCAGCGCGGAAGCCAGCGTCTTCGCCCGCTCGACGCCCAGATTAACGCGCCCGTTCTCGATGCTGGAGATGGTGGTCTGGGGAATGCCGCACAGCGCAGAGAGCTGCGTCTGGCTGAGACCTTGAAGCTCACGGATGATCCGCACCGATTCACCGGGTGAGACATCAACGCGCTTTTTGGCAGGCGTGTACTTGCGCATATCAGCGTCTCCGATAGTCGTGTGGAGTAACGCGAAGGACTTGGACGGTCATGACGTCGGCGACTAAGGAGTAGATCACGCGCCATTGGTCGCTCAAGCGCGAAGACCTGAAGCCCTTCCATTCGCCAGACAGCGCCTCGTCATGGAAACCTCTGATCTCGCGTAGCCCGAGCGAGCCGGACAGCATCGCAATGTCTTTCCACTTCTCGTAGCGCTTGAGAATCTCGATGGGGACGCGCCCTGACGTGAGCTCTTTCTCGGCTTGGCGAGACTCCAGAATTCTCCACATGCCAAATTATGGCTAGTACAAATATGAACTGTCAAGTTGGCGCGGCTGCTGCACCCAGAGTCTGCAGTGCGTGCGATGATCGAAGTTGGGCGTACGCCACCAGGATTCGACGAGGATTCGGCGGTTTACTGCCGGATCGCAGCAGGCGCGATGGATTGCGAAGGTGCGCGGACTACCCGGACCCGATTCAGGCAACACCGCAACATGGCTCGGGAGTTGGCCAGCAATACGCAAGTCCGAGGAAGTCCGAGGGGTCAGGTCTAGTCCGAGGGGTCAGGTCTTGTTTTGCCACAAGGGTCAACGGTTCCCGAGAGTTCTTTACGAGAGTTCCTTGGAAGTCCTTTGTGGGCAACGGGTCAGGCAGGCAAGAGGGAGGCGAAGGGTCAGGTCTTGTTTTCCCACATCAAGGCAAAGGGTCAGGTTTTGTTTTCCCACATCATGATGACAGTCTGCAGCAATGTCCCGACCGCTCCGCATCGAGTTCGCCGGCGCCTGCTATCACGTGATGGCGCACGGCAACGCGCGCGAGCCAATCTTCCTCGACGATCAGGATCGGCAGACGTTTCTCGATGGCGTGGCGTGCGCATGTGAACGTTTCGACTGGGTGCTGTGGGCGTACTGCTTGATGGGCAACCACTACCACCTGCTGGTCGAAACGCGTCGCGGTTCGCTGTCGAGCGGCATGCGCGAGATCAATGGCACCTACACGCAGGGATTCAACCGCCGCCGTCGGCGTGTTGGCCATTTGTTGCAGGGCCGCTTCAAGGCGATCCTGATCGACAACAACAGCTACCTGACGGAGCTGTTGCGCTACCTCGTGCTCAATCCAGTTTGCACAGGGCTGTGCGAGGTGCCCCGCCGAGCGCGGGCGTGGCGGACCTTGGCGCAATACTGATGAGGGAAGTCCGGACCGCGATACTGCCATCCGCGCCGCCTATGCCAGTGGCGGCTGGACGCTGGCGCAGATCGGCATGCACTTCGGACTTCACTACGCCACGATCAGTCGTATTGCGCGGCGGGGTTGAGGGGGAGGGCTGTGG
>JBBQEY010000276.1:0-4046 GCA_038321425.1 Burkholderiales bacterium
CCGGCGCAGGTTGTCGACGGCGGGATCCTCCTCGGTGCGACGGAGCAGCCAAAGCACCGCCTCCGGCGTGGCCTTCAGGATCGCCATCCAGGCGTCGAAGACCTGCGGATTGATCTTGTACGTCTGGTTGAAACTGCAGAACACGACGCCCGTGTCGGGCAGCCCCAACGATGCACGCGACGGCGTCTCGCCGATCGGACGCTGGCGGTCGTTGACCTGGTAGCACCCGGGTATGCCGGCCAGTGCTTCCGCATAGTCGGCCGCATGCGACGCCGGCGTGACGACTTCATCCGTGATCAGGTAATCCACAATGCCCGTACCGAGCGTGCCCGGATATCCGAGGTAGTGCACGAGGATCGGCGCGGGACGCTGCGTCAGCACGATCGGCGTCGCGCCTTCCGTATGGCCCTTCAAGTCGACCAGGATGTCCACGCCATCGGCGCGGATCATGTCCGCAATGTCGAGCGGATTACGATCACGCACGTCGACGAAGCGATCGAACGCGCGGACGAGGCGCGCGCGCATCGGCGAGCGATCGTCGCGGCCGGTCGAGTATGCGATCACCTCGAACCGGTCCCGATTGTGATGTTCGAAGAGACCCGCGGCCAGGAACGCGGTGGCGTGGCTGTGGAAATCACCGGACAGGTAACCGATCCGCAGTCGTTCAGCCGAGAGCGCGCGGCGAGGCGATGCCGGCTGCACGCGGGCGAGGCTTGCCGTCCATGCCTGTGCGCAGGCCCGCTGCTCGGCGCGCGAGGACGGCAGCGACAAAAGTGCAAACGGTGACAACGCCGGCAATGCTTCTTCTACGCCGGCGCGATACCGTGCAACGAGCGAGTCGCGATCCTGCCAGTCGGCCAGCCGCGCGCGCAAAAAAGTGAGCTGCGACAACGCAGCTCCATGCTTCGGTTCCACGCGCAGCACCTGCGCATAGGCCGCGGCTGCCTCGACCTGCCCGGAGAGCCGGAATTCGAGCACGCTGGCGAGTTCGAAGCGCAGCACCGCGGACATCGGGTGTCGTGCCAGCGCCGACTCGAGCGTTTGCCGCGCCTTTAAAGGGGCGCCGATGCCGATCTCGATTTGTGCCTTCAGCGATGCATAGCTGTCGTTTTCGGGGGCCAGCCCCGCCGCACGGCCCGCCGCATCGAGCGCCTCGAGCATCCGCCCGGCCGGTTGCAGGCTGAGCGCCAGGATGAACCAGCCCGTGGCGTGGTTGGCGTCCCGCGCAAGCAATGCACGCGCCGTCGCTTCTGCTTCCGCGAACTCGTTGTCCGCCAGCGCCGACGCCGCAAGGTTGGAGAGGATCTTGACGTCACCGGGGGCAAGGCGGGCCGCTTCGCGGAACGCATTGAGCGCGGCGCCTTCGTTGCCCATGGCCTTGAGTGCGATGCCCAGGTTCGACCACGGTTCTGCCGCGCCTCTGTCAATGGCAATGGATGCGCGGATGCGTTCGATCGCCGGACCCAACTGGCCCGCCTGGTACAGCACTACCCCCGAGTAATGCAACGCGGGCGCATGACCCGGCATGACCTTCAGGATGGCGTCGTAGCGGAGGTAGGCCTCGCGCAGCTTGCCCGCCTCGTGCAGGCGGAAAGCCCGCGCGAATTCGGCGACCAGTGTGGTGCCCGAATCGTTGGCCGCATTCATCTAGCGCGATGCCTTCGCGCGACCGGCATGTCCGCCGGCGCCACGACCAATGTCGCGTGGCCGAAGGGCGCGCGTCGCGCGCGCACCGCGGATCACTCGTCCTTCAGCGAGAAGTTGATCTCGACCTCGCCGACATAGCGCTCGCCCTCGGCGCGGAACTTCCACGTCTCGAGCGCAGCGCGCACCACCTTGTCGAACACGCGCGGCGGCTCGGACACGATGATCTGGATGTCGGTGACCGCGCCTTTCTCGTCGATCTGCAGGCGTGCCACGACGCGTCCCTTCGACACACCGGCGCGTATGGCGTCCCTCGGATACGAAGGATCTTCGCCGCTGGTGCGCACAACGCCCTTGCGCACCGCGGGGCGCGGCGGCGCCACCACCGGCGCGGTTACGGGTACGGGCGCGGGCGCGGCGATGACAAACGGTACCGTCGGCGGTGCCTGCGTGACGGCGGAGATGACCGGGGCCGCCGTGGTCGGGACAGGAATGTCCGGCGGCGGCACGAAGGTCTCGATCGGCACCTGCTGAACCTTGGGCGGCTCGATGATCTTGCGCGGCGGCGGCGGCGGCGGCGGGGGCGGCGGCGGCAACTTCACTTCCTCGATGATCGTCGCGGTGAGCGGCTTCTTGATCACCTGGATCACGGCGTTGCCCAGTCCGGACAGCAGTAGCCAGATCACCAGTGCATGCACCAGG
Source organism: Burkholderiales bacterium (assembly GCA_038321425.1). GTDB lineage: Bacteria > Pseudomonadota > Gammaproteobacteria > Burkholderiales > Casimicrobiaceae > VBCG01. Next base: position 2,347 of record JBBQEY010000276.1, read on the forward strand.
ACGACGAAGCCGATTCCGATCACGTGTCGGGTCGGGTCGCGCTGTTGTCGTGCGTAATCCATTTCGCATTCACTCCACTGGCCGGATCCCGGCAACGAACACGGGGACACGGACGTTGCGGTCCGCGCCTTCAGCCTGTTAGCACTAGTCGTTGAGGAACTGCTCGCTGCCGACGATCCCGATCTTGGTCAGCCCGAGCCTCTGCGCCGACGCCATCACCATGGCCACCACTTCGTACTTGGCGTTCTTGTCCGGGCGCAGGTGCAATTCGGGCTGCACCGCCACGCTGGCGGCGTAGCGCAGCCGCTCTTCAAGCATGTCGCGGTTTTCCATCAGCTCGGCGTTCCAGTACACCTTGCCGGTCGGGTCGATATCGAGCTTGACCACGTCGGGCTTGACCAGCGGCGGCGGCGGGTTGCCCGTCGGCATGTTGAGGTTCACCGAATGCAGCTGGATCGGGATGGTGATGATAAGCATCACCAGCAGCACCAGCATCACGTCGATCAGCGGTGTGGTGTTGACGTCGAGGATGACCTCCGGTTCGCCGGAACTGTTGCTGCTGCCCACGTTCATTGACATCGGATGCTCCTAGTTGCGCGGCGGCGGTTCGGTGATGAAGCCCACCTTGGCTATGCCGGCGCGTTGCGCCGCATAGATGATGCGTCCAACCGATTCGTACCTGGCGCCGCCGTCGCCTCGGATCTGCAGCTCGGGTTGCGGCGTCAGCACGGCGATTTTCTTCAGCCGCTCGATCAAGGCGTTAGTCGACGGAATGCGCAGGTCGTTCCAGAAGATACGGCCTTCCGGATCGACTGAGATCACGATGTTCTCGGGCTTCGTTTCGCGAACCTCGTTGCGCTCCTTCGGCAACGTCACCGGGATCGACGTCGTAACCACTGGAATGGTGATCAGGAAGATGATCAGCAGCACCAGCATCACGTCGACGAGCGGCGTGGTATTGATCGTGGAGACGATCTCGTCTTCGTCGCCACTGGCCGAGCCGACGTTCATCGACATCGCGGTCAGGCCCGGGCGGCGGTCTTGGGTGCTGCAAGCAGCACGGCGTGCAAGTCAGCGCCGAAGCCACGCACCAGGTCCATCGCGGCCTTGTTGCGGCGGATGAGCCAGTTGTAGCCCAGCACCGCGGGAACGGCGACGGCAAGGCCGATGGCCGTCATGATCAGTGCTTCGCCCACCGGACCGGCCACCTTGTCGATCGATGCCTGTCCGGCAATGCCGATGGCCGTCAGCGCGTGGTAGATGCCCCACACGGTGCCGAAGAGACCCACAAACGGCGCGGTGGACCCGACGGTGGCAAGGAACGCGAGGCCGTCCTGCGTGCGGCTGTTGACGTTGTCGATGGAACGCTGGATCGACATCGTCACCCAGTCGTTGAAGTCGACGTTGCCGAGCAGGCCATCATGCTTGTTGGTGGCTTCAAGACCGGTCTCGGCGATGAACCGGTACGGGCTGCCCTCCTTCAGTGTTTCGACGCCCTGGCGCACCGACGGTGCCTTCCAGAACGACTTCTGCGCCGACTTGGCTGCGGCGTTCATCTTCGACTGTTCGTAGATCTTGGTGATGATGATGTACCAGGTGCCCATCGACATGATCACGAGGATCGCCAGCGTGATCTTGGCGACGATGTCACCGCCCTTCCAGATTGCTTCAAGACCGTATGGATTGTCGAGCACCACCAC
>JBBQEY010000277.1:0-4023 GCA_038321425.1 Burkholderiales bacterium
ATACGGCGCCGTGCGCGGCACCTGGATGGCCGTCAAACGCATCGGCCGCTGCCATCCGTATCATCCCGGGGGCTACGACCCGGTTCCCTAATGGCCTGACTTCATGCGCCGGCGCGCAATCGCCGGTGACCGCGATCCCGATGGATACCCAACGCATCATCCTGTTTGTCGTATTCTCCTTTTCGCTGCTCTTCCTGTGGGAGGCGTGGCAGAAGGAAAACGCGCCGCCGCCCGCCGTCGTGCAGAAGGCCGCTGCGCCGGTGCCGGGTCAAGCCGCACCGCCCGCGAAGGATCTGCCGCCGGCATCGGCGGTGATCCCGCAGGCCGCGCCGGGAGCGCCGCCCACTGTGGCAGCCGGCGTGCCGCCCGTCGACCGGGGTGTCGTGACAGCGTCGCAACGCGTCACGGTCCGCACCGATCTCTTCACCGCGGAAATCGACACCGTCGGCGGCGTCATCTCGTTGGTGGCGCTCGATCGCCACCGCGATGCCACCGACCCCAAGAAGCCATACAACGCGCTGCAGCGTTCGCCGGAGCGCACGTTCGTCGCGCAGGCCGGGTTGCTGGGCGAGGGCCTGCCCAATCACCACACGCCGTTCGAAGTGCTGCCCGGCCCGCGTGAACTGGCGCCGGGGGTCGACCAGCTCGAGTTGCGCATGCAGGTGGTGGCCCCCAACGGCGACAAGGTCGTGAAGGTACTCACCTTCAATCGCGGCAGTTATGTGATCGATGCCAGGTTCGACATCACCAACAACGGCACCGCGCCCATCGCGCCGACCGCGTACTTCCAGCTCACGCGCGACACCAAGCATGCCGTCGTGCAGAGCTCGATGGCGCCGGCGTCGTATGTCGGCCCCGTTGTCTACAACACGGTCGATAATTTCAAGAAGGTGGAGTTCAGCGAGATCGACAAGCTGGCCGCCGATTCCGCCCGCAAAGTCCCGTACCAGAAAACCGCCGACAACGGCTGGGTGGGGATGATCGAGCATTACTTCGTGGCGGCATGGCTGCCGGCGGACGACAGCAAGCTGCAGCGCGAATTCTTCACCAACAAGCTCGATAACGGTCTCTACATCGTCGGGTTGAAGGTGCCGGTAGGCACCATCGCGCCGGGCGCCACCGGCGGCGTGCGCGTCCCCCTTTATGTCGGGCCGCAGGACCAGGAAGCGCTGGCCAAGACCGCGAAGGGTCTCGATCTCGTCGTCGACTACGGCATCTTCACCGTGTTGGCGGCGCCGCTCTTCTGGCTCCTCAAATGGCTGCACGGCATCATCGGCAACTGGGGCTGGGCCATCGTGGTGATGACCATCATGATCAAGGCGGCGTTCTATCCGTTGAATGCCGCGGCGGCGCGCTCGATGGGCAAGATGAAGATCCTCGGCCCCAAGATGAAGGCGCTGCAGGAGCAGTACAAGGGCGACAAGCAGACGCTGCAGATCAAGATGATGGAAATGTACAAGACGGAGAAGATCAATCCGTTGGGCGGCTGCCTGCCGATCCTGGTGCAGATCCCCGTCTTCATCGCGCTGTACTGGGTGCTCCTGTCCGCGGTGGAACTGCGGCAGGCGCCGTGGATCCTGTGGATCCACGATCTCTCGGCGCCGGACCCGTACTTCGTGCTGCCGGTGCTCTATGCGATCACCGCGTACCTGCAGGTGAAGCTCTCGCCCACACCCATCACCGATCCGATGCAGGCCAAGATCATGCAGATCATGCCGATCGCATTCTCGGTGCTGTTCATCTTCTTCCCGTCGGGCCTCGTGCTGTATTGGCTCGTCAACAACATCCTGCAGATCGCGCAACAGGCGCGGATGAATCAGGTGCTGGAAAGAGAAGCCGCCGCGAAGATCGCGAAGCGGCGTTGATGTTCCTACAGGCGTCCCTGCAGGCATCCCTGTAGGCGTTCCTGCACGCGTCCCGGGACGCGTTCCTGTACCCGTTCCTGTACCCGTCCCTGTAGGCGAGGCTTCAGCCTCGCAGGTTCAACGTGCGCCAAACCTGCGAGGCTGAAGCCTCGCCTACAATGGCGGCGCGATGCCTGCGCCCACATCCGCCACTGACACCATCGCCGCGATCGCGACCCCGCCGGGCCGCGGCGGCATCGGCGTGGTGCGCGTTTCCGGTGGCGATCTCACCACACTGATGCATGGCGTGCTTGGCCGAGTGCCGGTCCCGCGTCTGGCCACCGTCGCGACATTTCGCGATGCGCACGGCGTGCCGCTCGACGCGGGCCTGGCGCTGTACTTTCCCGCGCCGCATTCCTATACCGGCGAATCCGTACTCGAACTGCAGGGCCATGGCGGCCCCGCGGTGCTGCGCCTCGTACTTGCGCGTTGCGTGGAACTCGGTGCCCGCATCGCGCAGCCCGGCGAGTTCACGAAGCGCGCGTTTCTCAATGGCAAGCTCGATCTCGTCGAGGCCGAAAGCGTGGCCGACCTGATCGAGGCCGCCACCGGCACGGCGGCGCGCGCCGCGGCGCGCAGCCTCTCCGGCGCGTTCTCGCAGGAGGTCAATGCGCTGGTGTCGGCGCTGATCAACTTGCGGATGTACACCGAGGCCACACTCGACTTTCCGGAAGAGGACATCGAGTTCCTGCGCGCCGGTGGCGTGGCGTCGAAGTTCGCGGCTATTGGCGCGCGTGTGGCGACCGCTCTGGCGCGGGCGCGCACCGGCGCGCTGTTGCGCGCCGGGCTCACCGTCGTGCTGGTGGGGCGGCCCAATGTCGGCAAGTCCAGTCTTCTCAATCGCTGGTCGGGCGAGGAGGCCGCCATCGTCACGCCGATCGCCGGTACCACGCGTGACACGGTGGAGCGGCAGGTGGAACTTGCCGGCATTCCGCTGACGATCGTCGACACGGCTGGCCTCCGCGACGCCGCCGACCAAGTGGAACGCATCGGCATCGAGCGCACGTGGGCGGCCGTGGCGCGCGCGGACCTGGCGCTGGTGCTGGTCGATGCGCGGGCCACCGACGATGCACTCGATCCGGACGACGCGGCGTTGCTTGCGCGCCTGCCGGCCACACTGCCGCGTATCGTGGTTCATAACAAGACCGACCTGGCGGCCGTGCCGCCGACGGTGGTCACGCGCCACGACGACGGCTCGCCGCGCCGTCACGTGTGGCTGTCGGCGAAATCCGGCGCGGGGATGCCGTTGCTGGAAGCCGAAGTGCGCGCAGTGACCGGTGCCACCGCCGTGGGCGAGGACGTGTTCCTGGCGCGCGAACGGCACGTGGCCGCGTTGCTCGACGCGCAGCGCCATCTCGATGCCGCCGCCGCCCATCTGCGCACGCAGCCACCGCCGGTGGAACTCTTCGCCGAGGAGCTCTACGGCGCCCAGCACGCATTGGCGGCCATTACCGGCGAGTTCACCGCGGATGACCTGCTGGGCGAGATCTTCAGCCGGTTCTGCATCGGCAAGTAGATTGCCCGGCGGCGGCGGGCCTGTCCCCCAATGTGGCTGTTTGCCGCGTAGAATCGCGACGCGAATCGTTCATTTTCCGGAGGTGTCATGAAATTCACGCGACCGATGCTGGCGATAGCGCTGGCGGCGATGTTTTCGACGGGGACGGCCCTGGCGCAGGCCCCGATCAAGATCGGCTTCATGGCCGAGCTTTCAGGTCCCCAGGGCGCGCTTGGCCAGGACCAGTACGACGCCTTCATGATGGTGGTGGAGCGCAATGGCGGCAAGCTGGGTGGCGTGCCAGTCACGATCATCCGCGAGGACAGCCAGTTGAAACCCGAGGTGGCGGTGCAGATCGTCGACAAGCTGATCGAGAAGGACAAGGTGCCCATCATCACCGGTGTCACCTTCTCCAACATCTTCATGGCCGTGGCCAAGAAGGTGACGGACCAGGAAGTCTTCCTTATCAGTTCCAACGCCGGCCCGGCGCCCATCGCCGGCGCGCAGTGCTCGCCGTTCGCCTACGTCACGTCGTGGCAGAACGACATGCAATCCGAGGGTGTGGGCAAGTACGCCACCGACAAGGGCTACAAGCGCGTCGTGATCATGGCGCCCAACTACCAG
>JBBQEY010000278.1:0-3962 GCA_038321425.1 Burkholderiales bacterium
CGCGACGGCATCTGGCCCATCAGGCCGGACACTTCCATGCCAGCCTGGATGAAGCGAAAGATGTTGTCGATGAGCAGCAGCACATCGCGGCGCTCGTCGTCGCGGAAGTACTCGGCCATGGTCAACGCGGCATGGCCGACACGGAAGCGCGCGCCCGGCGGCTCGTTCATCTGGCCGAACACCATCACCATGTTGGGCAATACCCCGGCGGCTTTCATCTCCCGGTATAGTTCCTCGCCTTCGCGGCTGCGTTCGCCGATGCCGCAAAACATGCTGACCCCTTCATGCTGGCCGATCATGTTGTGGATCATTTCGGTGAGCAGCACCGTCTTGCCGACACCGGCCCCCCCGAACAGTCCCGCCTTGCCGCCGCGTTCCAGTGGCACCAGCACGTCGATGACCTTGATGCCTGTCCGGAAAACCTCCGACTTGGTCGACCGTCGCACCAGCGGCGGCGGCGCCCGATGCACCGAACGCCACTCGACATCGACCAAGTCCGCTTCGCGGTCGATGACGTTGCCGAAGACGTCGAACATACGCGAGAGAATGCCCGTGCCAACAGGCACCTGTAACGGCCTGCCGGTGTCCTCTACCGCCATGCCGCGCGCCAGTCCCTGGGTCAGCGTCAGGGCAATCCCGCGCACATGACGCGCATCGAGTTGCGCCAGCACCTCGATGACGATCTGTTTTTCCGCTCCTGTGCGCAGCACCGTGTAGATCGGAGGCAAATTCGAGTCAAACCGCACATCCACGACGCTGCCGCGCACCGACACGACCACGCCGAGGTTCGAAGCATCGGATTGGGGCGGATCGTCAGACATCTGCTGGTATGGACGCCGTGGAGGTGTTCGCTTCTTCGGTATTCCGGGGGTGGGCGCAATGGGACATACAGTTGGCCAGCGGCGACATCGTTGCGGCGAAGATGGCAAGCGACGGCTTCATGATGTCTCCTGTCCGAGCAGGACAGCATTTCTTTCGCGAAAAAAATGCAAGCATGGGCCGACCTGCAGTCGCCGTCTGTTCTGCAGCGAACAGTACCGCCAGAAAGGACCCTGGTACGACAATGACGGGGGCAGGAATGGGAAACGCCGAAGTCGGGCAAACGCAACTGCGATGAGCGCGCATCAAGCGCCAGAGCAAATCAGAGCGGTGGTTCTCGCACATCAGCACCACCGGGCCGAGGTTGATGCCGAAGTGATAGGGCGATGTCCAGCCCGCGTGGCCATCGCTTCGGGCTCGTCCGAAAAGCTCAAATTGAAGCTGCACCTGAAGCAATATTCGCCAGTGACTTGTGGATAGACGTCCTGAAAGTACTGAAGCGACGGTAGCACGATCTCGGGCGCAAACGGCAACGACGCTGCCACGGCCCAAGGCGCGATGGTCCCGTCGTCGGGTCCGTAAGGCGCGCCGCGGGCCGCATAGTCGAAGAACCTGCGCTCGATGCCTGCCGTCGAACAGGCCGGGCGCGAACCATTTGAAACCAACCGGAGCTTCGAACAAGCTGCGGCCGAGGCGGTTTGCCACCCGGTCGATCATCGCGCTGCTGACCATAGTCTTTCCGACCGCCGCCGTCGCGCTCCACTGCGGGCGGTGCAGGAACAGGTGGTCGAAGGCAACGCTGGGGCAGTGGTTCGGTGGCATCAGGCCAGCGCCGCGCGTGACGATGCCGTGGCGGTCGTGATCGGTGTCGCAGGCAAAGGCGACGTCAAAGCGGTCTTTCAAGGTGATCAGCCGCTGCAAAGGCTCTGGCCGAGATCGTGCAACTGCTGGGTCGCGTTCATTTGGGCTCCAATGGTTTCTGCTTGCGGAAGTCGCGGCGGCCGTGTTCGTGTCAATCACGAGCGGCCGGGTGCGTCACCGAACACCAGGGCACGGACCCGCTCACACTGGGCTTGCGTCGGGACGGCTTCGGCGTCGATCGCATGGGCCGCGTGCAAGTCCAGCAGACCTTGTGCGTCAAACACCAGCCAGCTGCAGGTTTCGTTGACGACGGCATCGGGTCGGCCGCAGGCGAGGCGCAGGTACCAGTCGACGAGGATGAAACGATGGCCGGCGAACTCGGCCGCAGCCGCTTCGCCACGGGCGAGCGCGACGTAGCGGTCGTGGGCCAGCGGCTGCACTCTGTCTTGATCCAGCAAGAACAAGCGGCTGGCATGCGGATCAGGCGTACAGGCTCTTGACGGCCATCCGGCATGCCCCTCAGCCGGTCCTTCGTACACCGGCGCAAAACCGCCACCGGGAGTGCGGAAAGGATAGGAAATTCAACCGCGCGAACCTGGGTATTCCGGGCTCGGCGATGCTGGTCAAGCGGCGAGCGGGCGCCGACGATCCTCCGCCCACGCGGTGCTGAGGCAGATTTCCGGGTCGATCGCGCCGGCAACACAGCGCTACCGGGCAGACTGCGGGCGGTGGGCGGCGGCTGACGCAAGCCGCCCTGCGCCGCGTCATGGCGGCGCGCGCGGAGGCCTGACTACCAGGCGAGGCGCTGATCGAAGACGAAGTCCGGTGCGGGTGCGGCGAGGATGTCCGCGGGGAGCGCATCACTCGCCGCGGCGTGGCTGGCGGCATCGTCCATTGCGGCCCACAGCCACCACGGGCCGGCGCGATGGTGGGTGGCGCGATCGGTTGGCCGAGGGCGAGGAGGATATCGCGCACCACGGCCGTCGCGGTGATGAAGGCGATGATGCGCATGTCGCCTCCACCATTGGGGCAACGGAGCGGGAACACTTCGTCGATGCGGGCCAGCAGTACGGCCCACGCGTAGCGGGCGGCGCGGCGCAGGGGCGATCCTGGGCGTACAGCCTGTCCTGGAGTTGCGCCAGCGCCAGCTTGCCCGCCTGCAACGCCTGTTGCGCGCGCGGCTTGTCCTCGTCCTTCAGCGGCCCCGTGTCGCCCGGATCGAAATCCTTCAGCCGGAATTTCGCACCTCGCGCGATGCGGTAGGGCTTGTCGAGCGCCCGGGCAAACATGCGGATCGAGTCTTGGTCCACGGGGATCCCCTCCGAGAAGGAGCGCGTTAGCCGGCAACGCAAGGCGTAACGGTAGCGCATCCGCCGTGCCAGCGGTCCCGGCGAGCATGCCGATGATGCGGCGATCTGAAACCAAGCGCCGGTCCTCTGCCATCTCGTCGACGACGGATAACCTGCTAATTTGGGCGCAGTAGAGGGATGAGCTGGCGACCGTTGCGCCGGTAGTGCTCGAAGTCGGAGTCGAGACTGAACACGCGACAGTCGGCGAATCGCTCGGAAAGGCGGACGAGGCAAGCATCGGCAAGTGACATCGGCGTATCGGCGTAACGCTTCAACAGCCCTTCGATCCCTGCGGCTTCTTTACCCAAGTCGATACCGATTTCGAGCACGCCTTCACTCAACTTCCGAATCAAGTCCGCTGGCCGTCCGCCAGAACGATGGATGAGAAAGCAGGCCTCGGTCAAAACCGGTTCACAGGTTAGCAGGGGCGTCGCAAGCGTAGTCATTTGACCTACGACCCAGCGATGCCAGCGGTCACGCCCATTGAAGTAAGCGACCAACGGCCCTGTATCGACAATGACGCGGGTCACTTCCCAAAGCCGTCGAGATACTTCGCATTCGTCGACAAATCCCTGGGGCCGCTAACGCTGCCACACACATCCATCATCAAATCATGGCAACTCGCCGCACCCGTCCCGCTGCGCGCGCGCTCGAGCGCATCGCGAACCAATTCCGATTGCGGACGACGCAGTTCCTTTGCTCGGCGAGAAAGCCAGGAGGCCAACGGCTCGGGGAGTTTTACGGTCAGCGTTTTCATCGGTCTATGGTATTACCGTTTTGCCGCGATTGCAATACCGGTTGCATTAGTTGTGCGACGAAGCCGTTAAGCAAGGGCCGCGGCGCGGTCGGGGCGCAGCGTCGCCGAGTTGGTCCGTGACGCAATACGCAAGGTCGTGCTCAAGCCGCAGGCCACGGCGAATTACGATGTGAGCC
>JBBQEY010000279.1:0-3952 GCA_038321425.1 Burkholderiales bacterium
CGAGTTCGGATTGCCCGAAGCCAACCTGCAGACGGTGATCGACGGGATGGCGATCGATCTCGAGCAGACCCGCTACCTCGACTTCGCAACGCTCGAGCTCTACTGCCATCGGGTCGCGGGCGTAGTCGGGTTGATGTCGGCGCGGATTTTCGGCTACACCGATCCGGCCACGCTCGACTATGCGCGCGACCTTGGCATTGCGTTCCAGCTGACCAACATCTGCCGCGACGTCGGCGAGGATGCCCGGCGCGGCCGCGTGTACCTGCCGCAGGAAGACCTGACGCGCTTCGGCGTCGCGCCATCGTCGCTGTTGCGTGCGGAGTACACGGCGCCCTTCAAGGAACTGATGGCCTTCGAGGTGGAGCGCGCACGCGCCTGGTATGTCCGCGCGCTCGCGCAGTTGCCGACCGCCGACCGCCGCGCCCAGCGCACCGGGCTCATCATGGCGGCGATCTACCAGACGGTGCTGGAGGAGATCACGCGTGACGGTTACCGTGTGCTTGACCGGCGGACGTCGCTCACGCCATTACGCAAACTCTACATCGCATGGAAGACCTCCCGCGCGACGTGACGCCGCCAGTGGCCGTGATCGGCGGTGGCTGGGCCGGATGCGCGGCTGCGCTTGCCTTGCTCGATGCCGGCGTGCCGGTGACATTGCACGAGGCGGCGCCGATCCTGGGCGGACGCGCGCGTCGCGTCGAACGCGACGGCCTGCCACTCGACAATGGCCAGCACCTGCTGCTGGGTGCCTATAAGGAAACGCTGGCGCTGCTGGACCGCGTACATGGTGCCGCCGACGTGCGCCTGCGCCTCGTGCGCCGGCCGCTGACGATGATGCCACTGTCGCGCGCGCAACCCGATGCGCTGACGCTGGAAGCTCGACACGCGCCCGGGCGCCTCGGACTTCTGGCCGGGTTGCTGGCCGCGCGCGGACTTTCGTGGCGCGAACGCATCGCCAACCTGCGCTGGTTTGCCGCGCTTGAAGCGCAGCAGTTCGCGCGACCGGCGCAGGAGACCGTGGCCACGATGCTGCGGCCGCTGCCGCCGCGCGTCGCCTCACTATTGTGGGAACCGCTGTGCCTCGCCGCTTTGAACACGCCGGCACGCGTGGCCTCCGCGCAGATCTTCGCGAACGTGCTGCGCACAGCTTTCGCGGGGTCGCAAGGTGCCAGCGACTTCATCCTGCCCGCCTGCGACCTGTCCGCGCTGTTCCCGGAAGCCGCGCAGCGCGCGATCGTCGCGAGCGGCGGTTCCGTGTTGCTCGGCAAGCGGGCCCAGGTGCTGACCGCCGGCCCCAGTCAAGCGATGCTGGCCGTGGGCGAGCGCGCCATACCGGCGGCTGCCGTCATCCTGGCGGTTGGTCCGCATCAGGTCGAGCAGGCGCTCGCGCCGGAGTTCGTCAGCGGCCACCCGACACTTGCCGCGGCCGTCGACGTCCTGCAACTGCTGCGCTACGAATCAATCACCACGGTGTGGCTCGGCACCACGCAACGCGTGCCGCTGCCGGCACCCATCGTCCGGCTGGACGACGCGCCCGCGCAATGGCTGGTGGACCGGCCCGATGTGCTGAGGTGCGCAGCCCACGATTCGGCGCGCCCGGCGCTGGCGCAGATGGTGGCCGCGATCATCAGCGCCGACGGCCGGCACCTGCAGGTCACGCATGCCGACCTGGCGCGTGCCGTCGAAACGCAGCTGCAACGGCTGCATCCGGGATGGCCCGCGAGCGCCTGGTCCCAGGTGATCGTGGAAAAACGTGCCACTTATGCCTGCACGCCCGACCGCCCGCAGCCACCGGCGCCACGACTTGCACCGGGCCTCTATGTCGCAGGCGACTACACCGACGCCGAGTTTCCCGCCACGCTCGAAGCGGCAGTGCGCAGCGGAATCGCTGCGGCGCGCGCGGTGATCGACGATCGCCGTTAGGTCGCGCGGCGCGCGCGTTCTCGCAGCACATACTTCTGGATCTTGCCAGTGGCGGTCTTCGGCAGCGGCCCGAACACGATGGCGCGCGGCGCCTTGAAGTGCGCGAGGTGCTCACGGCACCAGGCGACCAGCGCCGCCTCACTGGTCTCCGGCGCATCCGGCTTCAGCACCACGAACGCACAAGGCGTCTCGCCCCACTTCTCGTCCGGCTGGGCGACCACGGCGGCCTCCATCACATGCGGATGGCGGGTCAGGCACTCCTCGATCTCGATCGAGCTTACGTTCTCGCCGCCGGTGATGATGATGTCCTTGCTGCGGTCCTTGATCTCGATGTAGCCGTCGGGATGCCACACGCCGAGGTCGCCGGAATGGAACCAGCCGTCCGCGAACGCGGCGGCATTGGCTTGCGGATTCTTGAGGTAACCCTTCATCAGCGTGCTGCCGCGCAGCATCACCTCGCCCATCGTGACACCGTCGCGCGGCACCGGCGCGGCAGTGACCGCGTCCGCGACCTGCGCCGCGGCCAGCGTTGCCATCGGCACGCCCTGGCGCGCCATCATCTGCGCGCGCGCCGGCAGCGGCAACGCATCCCATTCCAGTTGCGGCGTACAAACGGTGGCCGGGCCGTAGGTCTCGGTGAGCCCGTAGAGATGCGTGACGTGAAATCCCATGCCCTCCATTGCCGCGATCACCGTGGACGGCGGCGCCGCGCCACCGGTGGCAACCTCCACCGTGTGCGTGAAGGGCACCCTCGATTCCAACGGAGAATGGATCAGCAGCGTCAACACGATCGGCGCGCCACAGAGGTGGGTAACGCGATGGTCGGCAATCGCGCGAAAGATCAATGCCGGGTCGACGCGGCGCAGGCAGACATGGGTGCCGCCCGCGGCCGTGACGGCCCACGTGTAGGTCCATCCGTTGCAATGGAACATCGGCAGCGTCCACAGGTAGACGCTTTCCGGGCCGAGTTTGAACGTCATCGCGCTGCCGAGCGCGTTGAGGTACGCGCCCCGGTGGTGATAGACCACGCCCTTCGGGTCCCCCGTGGTACCGGACGTGTAGAGCAGCGACAACGCATCCCACTCGTCGCGTGGGCCGGGCCACGCGAAGTCGGGGTCCCCTTCGTCGAGCAAGGCTTCGTAGGTGATGCTGCCGAGATGCTCCCCGGCGACCGCCAGCGCATCGTCGATGTCCACCACCAGCAGGCGGCGCTTGGTGAGGGTCAGCGCGTCGCGGACCACCGGCGCGAATTCGGGATCGGTGATCAGCACATCGGCCTCCCCATGATCGAGGCAGAAGGCGAGCGTGCGCGCATCGAGGCGGATGTTGAGCGCGTTAAGCACGGCGCCCAGCGCCGGCACCGCATAGTGCGCCTCGAGCAGCGCCGGCACGTTGGGGGCCATCACGGCCACCGTGGTCCCATGCGTGACGCCGCGCGCCGCCAACGCCGAAGCGAGGCGCCGGCACCGCGCCGCGAATTCGCGATACGTGAACGCAACGGGGCCGTGCCGCACGGCCACCTTATCGGGGTAAACGAGGGCGCTGCGCTCGAGAAAGCTGAGCGGCGACAACGGGACGTGATTGGCCGCATTGCGCGCCAATCCGTCGTCGAAGCGTGACGATGCGATCATCATCCGTTCCGGCTGACCGGGTGGCGCGCCACGACTAGTGGCCGGTGCGGTTGCGCAGCAGGCGCTGCTGTTCGCGGGCCCAGTCACGCTCCTTGATGGCCTCGCGCTTGTCGTGCTGCTTCTTGCCCTTGGCGAGGCCCACCTCGAGCTTGATGCGGCCGGTGCGGTAGTGGAGGTCGAGCGGGGCCAGCGTGTAGCCGGCACGCTCGACCTTGCCCACGAGCCGGTTGATTTCCTCGCGGTGCATCAGCAGCTTGCGCGACCGGGTGGGATCGGCCTGGATATGCGTGGATGCAGTGGAAAGCGGCGAGATGTGTGCGCCGATCAGGATGATCTCGGCATTCTTGATGACGACGTAGGCTTCCTTGATGTTGGCCCGGCCCGCGCGGATGGCCTTC
>JBBQEY010000280.1:0-3945 GCA_038321425.1 Burkholderiales bacterium
GGGCGCGCCCCGACTGCCTTAGCACAGCAGCTTCACCAACCGGGAAACAGAATGTCCACCAAAGGTTTTGTCGCAACGCACGCCAAGGATGCCTCGTTCACGCGCGGACTGCGCTCGTTCTTCGAGTACCGCGACCTTGGCATCCGCGCGGCCACGGACGGGCGCGTCGCGGCCCATGTCATCCGCGCGGCGGCCGGCAGCAAATTCTCGAGCCAGCCCCATCTGCACCATACGCAGTTCCAGCTCGTGTATGTGCTGGCCGGCTGGATCGATTTCGAATACGAAGGCCAGGGCGTAGTGCGGCTTGAAGCGGGTTCTTGCGTGCACCAGCCCCCCGGTATCCGCCACCGCGAACTGGGCCACAGCGACGACATCGAGATGCTGGAAATCGTGCTGCCGGCAGGATTCACCACGGAGGAAGTTCCCGCCGTCAACGACGCGAGCCCCACGTGAATCTCGCACCGGTCGAGATCAAGGCTTTCGTGCCGGCGTTCGACTTCAATGAGTCGAAGGCGTTCTACCGGGCGCTCGGCTTCGACATGCCATGGTCTTCGGACGCCCTTGCCTATCTCCGGTACGGCCACGCCAGCTTCCTGCTGCAGGCGTTCTACGTGCGCGAACACGTCGAGAATTTCATGATGCACCTGACGGTGGAGAACGTCGACGATTGGCACGCGCACGTGCGCGCCAGCGGCGTCGAGACGCAATTCGGCATCAAGGTGGGTGAACCCACCGACCAACCGTGGGGGATGCGTGACTTCACGCTCTTCGATCCCAGTGGAGTGCTGTGGCGCATCGGGCAGGACAGGCAGGACGCCTGATCCGAGCCCGACGGCAAGATCGTGCGCATCGTGGAGCTCTGGCCGGAGCCTTTTTCGGCCCCCGCCAATCGCGCGCATCCGGTGGGGCCGATCTTACCGTGAGTGCCTTGGTGCATGGCGCGCATCTCTTCGTCGTGTCGATGAAGCCGTGACCGAGTACGACACGCTGGTGCCCACTTATCGTCACCATGGCTACGACATCGTCGACCTGCCGCAACTGCCCGTGGCGCAACGCGTGGCCTTCGTACTTGCCACTGTCACCGCGAGGGCTCGCGTTGCAAGCTGAAATGCGCCTCGCCAGGCCGGACGACGCCACCTGCATCGGCGTGCTGGCCTCGCAGGTGTTTTGGCGCAGGGTGCGGTCACGCTGTGGCTCACGGCCTGGGTGGGCAACCATCACGCGCTGGCGTATTACGCACGGCGAGGCTTTGAAGACGTCGGCACCACGACGTACACTTTCCAGGACGAAGATTTTGAGAACTGGGTGCTCGTGCTGTCTCTTGCGCAAGAGTCCCACCGATAAACACGGAGCGCCATCATGTCCATCGCCCTGCCTACAGGTCAGTATCGCTGCGAGAATGCATCTCTGGCCGGTTCGGAGTTCCGGGATGCCAACCTCGAAGGCACGACGTTCCACGACGTGACCCTGCGCCGCACCTGTTTCATAGACGTTGCGCTGACCGGTGCGACGATCCGCAACGCGTGCCTTGGCGACGTGACAATAGACGACGCCAACCTCAACGGCATGCGCATCGAGGGCATCCTGGTCACCGACCTGCTGCGCGTCTATCGCGCACAGGCCAGCACGTGAGTATCACGGCAGGCCGACGTTGGCGCAGAAGTCGCGCCGCGTCGTTCGCTGTCGTCGGCATGGCTATGCTGCTAGCAGGCCGCGCGATGGCGGGCCCAGGCGACGCGCCGGCGCATCGCGCATTCGATTTCTGGATCGGGGAATGGCAGGTGCGCACGCCCGATGGCAAGGTTGCCGGCACCAACAGGATCGATCGCGCCTACGACGGTTGCGCGCTGCGTGAACGCTACAACACCGGTCGTGGCTACAGCGGTGAAAGCCTCAATGCATACGATCCGGGCCGCAAGCTGGCGCGAGTGCGAAGCGCTTCCGCCGCCCTTGTACCGGGTTATGGGCCCGCTTCATGCCGGCGCGCAGCGCAAAGTCGACGCCGGCCAAATCACCGGCCCGGAATCGTGAATTTGCCTGCTGTCGAAGGCCGTTGCTGCTTGCCGGGGTGAAATGCCTTAACCTATGGCCTGTCCACGGTAATTCACAAGGAGAAGTCCATTGGCAAAACCTAACTACGAATTTGCGAAGCGCCAGCGTGATCTCGCCAAGAAGCAGAAGAAAGAAGAAAAGCGCAAGAAGAAACTCGAGTCCGGCGAACCCGCCGAACCGACGGCAGAGGATGGCGCCGTGCCGGCCCCCGACGCCGATCCGGTCGCAACCTGACCTGCCAGGGCGCGCTCCATCGTCGTTTCCGGTCAAGCACAACTCATTCTCCGGCTGCCGTTGCGATGACCCCTGTCGAAGTTGTGGAGCGCCAGCTTGCGGCGTATAACGCGCGCGATCTCGATCGCTTCGTCGCCGAATACAGCGACACCGTCACCGTCTGCCGGTTGCCGGCGGCCGAGCCCGCGATCGTCGGCAAGCTCCGGTTCGCGGAGTTCTACGCCACGCAGCGCTTCAACCTGCCGCGGCTGTACGCGGAGATCGTGAATCGTATCGTGATGGGCAACAAGGTGATCGACCACGAACGCATCACGGGGGTGCAACCCGCGCCCTTCGAGATGGTCGTGATCTACGAGGTGGACGATCAGCTGATCCAGCGCGTCTGGGCGCTCGGCCCCGCCTAGGTGCTGGGTTCATCGGCGTTTCCGAAGCCGCGCCTGATGGCGACACGATGACCGCGATGCATGACATGCTGGTGCGGCTTTACGCATTGCCGGAACTCGCCCCGGCGCTGGCGCACTGCGCCGCGCAGGGCGTCACGATCCGGCGCGCGCTGGTGCCCGAACAATCCAGCGTGATCGCCTTCGTCCGCCAGCACTTTCCCGGCGCCGCGGCGGAAGTGGGCGTCGCGTTTGGCCGGCTACCGGTCGCCTGCTTCGTCGCGATCCGCGCCGGGCAGGTCGCCGGCTTCGCCTGCCACGATGCCACCGCGCCCAATTTCTTCGGCCCGGAAGGTGTTGCCGCAGACGCGCGGGGAAACGGTATCGGCCGCGCGCTGCTGCTGGCCACGCTGCATGCGCAGCGCGCGCAGGGGTACGCGTATGCGATCATCGGCGGCGTCGGGCCCGCAGCGTTCTATGCCAGGACCGTGGGCGCCGTCGACATCGCCGGGTCGACCCCCGGCATCTATGCGGGTCTCATCCCGCGCGACCCTTCGGCATCGTGACCATGACCACCCTCCGCCATCTCGCTGCCTCTGTCCTGTGCGCGGGCGCCTGTACGTCGATGCGCGATGGCACGGCCACGGGATCGCACAGGCGCTCACCGCACGGATGGTCGACGATGCCATCGCCGGTGGCGCCGACCGGCTGTGGGCTCGGCGTGTGGGAAAGCAACCACCGCGCTCTCGCGTTCTACCGGAAGATCGGCTTCGTGCTCGTGGGCAGCCACGTCTTCATGGTCGGCCCCGACCCGCAGAACGACTTGTTGCTGGCGCGCGACGCCGCGCCGCTGGCCATGCCATCATCTTCATGAAAATTCCCGAAGGCGCGCGATCATGACCCGTACCCTGATCAGTTCCGGTTCCACCTTCGAACGCGACATCGGCTACTCGCGCGCCGTGATCGACGGCGACTGGATCTTCGTCTCCGGCACCACCGGCTTCGACTACGCGACGATGAAGATCGCCGACGATGTCGTGGCGCAGACAGAGCAGTGCCTGCGCAACATCGCGTTCGCGCTCACGCAGGCCGGCGCCTCGTTGCGCGATGTGGTCCGCGTCACCTACATGCTGCCCGACGCGGCAGAATTTCCGGCCTGCTGGCCAGCGTTGCGCAGCGCGTTCGGCGACATCCGCCCGGCTGCCACGATGATCAGCGTGGGGCTGGCCGATCCGCGGATGCGGATCGAGATCGAGGTGACGGCACGCAAGGCTTCCAT
>JBBQEY010000281.1:0-3944 GCA_038321425.1 Burkholderiales bacterium
GCGGGCGCACCCATGAACGTCTCGCCCAGGCCGACCAGGCCTTCGTCGGTGTGGACACGCAACCAGATCAGGTTCGCGAACTCCTGGAGGCGGATCGTTTCGACGGCGGTGATTTTCATTGACAGCGTCTCGGGCGGGACAACCATGGGCCCGCCAGCCCGGCGCCCCGTGGCGGGGCGGTTCGGGCCGGTGGGTGATGCACGTGCGCGGGATTTACTTCCGGATCTTCTCGAGTTCGCCCATCATCAGCTTGACGGTGTCCTCGCCGATCACGCTGGCGTTCTTTTCGTAGACCGGCTTGACGCGTTCACGCATCCGCATCTGTTCGGTGGGCGTGATCTCGTTGACGTTCATGCCCTTGGCCTTCAGGTTGTCGAGCGACTTGCCCGACAGCGCGCGCGAGACCTTGCGCTGCTCGTCGCGGCCGACGATCGCGCACTCGACCAGCGCCGCCTGTTCCTGCGGCGAGTACGTGTCGAAGATCTTCTTCGAGTACAGCACCATGAACGGCGTGTACGCGTGCTTGGTCGCCGAAACGTACTTCTGCACTTCGTAGAACTTGGACGTGTCGATCGTGACGAACGGGTTTTCCTGGCCGTCGATGGCCTTGGTCTCGAGCGCAGTGAAGACCTCGCCGAAGGCCATCGGCACCGCGTTGGCGCCCATCGTCTTGAAGGTGTCAAGGAAGATGTTGTTCTGCATCACGCGCACCTTGAGGCCACCCATGTCCTCCCACTTGGTGATGGCCTTCTTGCTGTTGGTGAGGTTGCGAAAGCCATTCTCCCAGTAGGCAAGGTTGACCAGGCCGTACTGCGGCATCTTGTCGGAAATGTACTTGCCGAACGAGCCGTCGAGGATGGCGTCGGCTTCCTTTTCGTTGGCGAACAGGAACGGCAGGTCGAACACACCCAGTTCCTTCGAGATGCCCACCAGCGGCGACGTCGACGTGACGACCGCCTCCTGCGTGCCCGAGCGCAGCGCCTGGGTTGCCTGCAGGTCGCCGCCCAGCGCGCCGCCCCAGAAGGCCTGCAGCTTCATCTTGCCGCCGGATTTCTGCGCCAGGCACTCCGTCATCTTGGCCACGCCATTGCCTACCGGGTGGTCCTGGTTGACGCCGTTGGACATGCGGATGGTGCGATCCTGGAACTGCGCCGAGGCCGGCATGGCGGCCGCGAGACCTGCCAGCGCGATGGCGGCGGCAATTGCGTTGCGTTGCACTTTCATGGAACTCCTCCTGACGAAAAAGCGGCGCGCTTGACGCGTCCGCGGATGCGAAACGATCATTGGGTCAACCACTTCAACGGCACCATAACAAGGTCCGGGAACAACACCAGCGCAAACAGGACGATGGACTGCGCGAGCAGGAACGGCCACACGCCCTTGATCACATCGCCCATCGGCACCTTGGCCACGCCGCATACGACATTCAGCACGATGCCCACGGGCGGCGTGATCAGGCCGATTGCATTGTTCATGATGAACAATACGCCGAAATAGACGGGGTCGATGCCGGCCTGCTTGACGATCGGCATCAGCACGGGGGTCAGGATCAACACGGTTGGCGCGAAATCGAGCGCGGTGCCCACGACCAGCACCAGCGCCATGATCATCACCATCAGCAGCAGCTTGTTGTCCATGAAGGGCTCGAGCAGCTTGCCCAGTTCACCCGGAATGTTGGCGCTGGTCATGAGCCACGCCGAAACGAGCGCGGCGGCCACCAGGAACATCACGACGGCCGTGGTCTTGGCGGCCGACAGCATGAGACCGTAGAGGGCCGACCACTTCAACTCGCGGTAGACGAACATGCCGACGATGAACGAGTACGCCACCGCGCAGACCGCGGCCTCGGTCGGCGTGAAGATGCCGAACTTGAGGCCGCCGATGATCGCCAGCGGCATCAGCAGCGCCCAGAAGCTGTCGACGGTGGCGCGCAGGCGGTCCTTCAACGGCGGCAGCGCGAAGGTCTTCACCATCGTTTCCTTGCGCATCACGATCCACCACGCGATCAGCAGCGACACCCCCATCAGGAAGCCGGGGAAGATGCCGGCCAGGAACAGCTTGGTGATCGATACTCCGCCGGCCACGCCGAAGATGATGAAGCCGATCGACGGCGGGATCACCGGGGCGATGATGCCGCCGGCGGAGATGAGGCCGGCCGAGCGCGGCACGTTGTAGCCGGCCTCGCGCATCATCGGGATCAGCAACGACGCCAGTGCCGCGGTATCGGCCGCCGCCGAACCCGAAAGGCTCGCCATGATTAGCGCGGCAAACACGGCGACATAGCCAAGACCGCCCCGCAGATGGCCCACCCACGCCAGCGCGAAGTTGACGATCCGCTTCGACAGGCCGCCGGCGTTCATGAATTCACCGGCCAGCAGAAAGAACGGCACCGCCAGCAGCGGGAAATTGTCGGCGCCGATGATGAGGTTCTGCGCGACGATCTGCGAGTCGAAGATCCCCATCCACAGCATCAGTGCCAACCCGCAGACGATCAGCGCAAAGGCGATCGGCATCCCGAGCGCCATCGCCCCCAGCAGCGAGAACAGGAACACAACGACGGTCATCGCTTCAGCGCCGCGGTGTTGGCGATGGCCTCGGCTTCCTTCAGGCCCTCGTTCTCGACCACCTCGACCAGTTCGGCGTCGCTCAGGCGGCCCGCAGCCGCGCGCACCAGCTTCGCGACGATCATCACGGCGATGGCGGTGCTGGTGAAAAAGCCGACGCCATAGACCCACAGCATCGAGATGCCGGAGATGGTTGCCTTGTTGGTGAGATTGATGCCCGCCTGCTGCCAGGTACCCCAGAAGAACACCGCACAGCACACCAGCATCAGCAGGTCGGACAGCACGAGGCACACCATCTTGCCCGTGCGCGACAGCTTGGCCACGAGGGAATCGACACCGAGATGCGCGCCTTCACGAAAGGCCACCACGGCGCCGACGAAGGTCAGCCAAACGAAGAGATAGCGCGACAGCTCCTCGGAGATGTCGATCCCCGAGTTCATCGTGTAGCGCAGGATGACGTTGCCCAGCACCATGAAGACCATCAGGGTGAGGCACGCGACCAGCAGGTGTTCCAGTGCGCGGAAGAAGCCGTCGATGATGCGTTGCAAGATCCCTCCGGGCGACGCCAGGGCGTCAAATGCCGCGCCACCGTCGCGAGAATCGTGGCGGCGGTGGTCGCAGGCTGGCAGGATGGTAGGCAGAGACCCGCTACTGGTCAAGTGGTCTGACCAGTTGTGTTGCTTTCAGTCCGGTTTTCCTGAGGAGCTCCCGGCTTGCCAGCGCAGTTCTGCCACTTCGTCGGTGACGCGCGCATCGACCCACCGCGAACCCGCGGGCGTGGCTTCCTTTTTCCAGAATGGCGCGCGCGTCTTGAGGATATCCATGATGAAGCGGCACGCATCGAAGGCATCGCCGCGATGCGCGCTGGTGACCGCGACCAGCACGATCTGGTCGGTGGGCCGAAGTTCGCCGACGCGATGGATCACCAGCGCATCGATGATCGAGAAGCGTCCGCGTGCCTCCTCGACAATATCCGTCAATGCCTTTTCGGTCATGCCGGGATAGTGTTCGAGTGTCATCAATGATACCGGCGACGCATCGTTCACGTCGCGGACGGTACCGATGAACGTGGCGACCGCACCTACGCGCGCATCGGCGCCGCGCAATCCGGACACCTCGTGGCCGGCGTCGAAGTCGGCCGTCTGGACGCGTACGGGCATGGAATGTCGGCGCGGTTCAGCCGCCGGTGACCGGCGGCAACAGCGCCATCTCGTCGCCATTGCGCAGCGCGGCGTCGCCCGCCGCGACGGTATGATTCACCGCCACACGCACCGCGCGCCCCGGCGCCAGTTCATCGGCCCACACGCCGCCCCGGGCGCGCAGCAGCGCCAGCACCGCACCCACACTTGGCGTGCCGGCCGTCAGCGCCACATCTTCATC
>JBBQEY010000282.1:0-3926 GCA_038321425.1 Burkholderiales bacterium
ACCCCATCAGGCCCACCGTGTACGGGTGTTGCGGACGATGGATCACGTCGGCCACCGGACCGATCTCCACGATGCGCCCGGCATACATCACGGCCACACGATCGGCCGTCTCGGCGATGACGCCCATGTCGTGCGTCACCAGCATCACGGCGGTCCCGTGCTCGCGACACAGCCGCTTCAAAAGCTCGATGATCTGCGCCTGGATGGACACGTCCAGCGCCGTCGTGGGCTCGTCCGCGACAATCAGCCTGGGCTTGGCGGCCAGCGCCAGCGCAATGACCACCCGTTGCCGCATGCCGCCCGAGAACTGGTGCGGATAGTGATCGATGCGACGACTGGCCGCCGGAATACCCACTTCCTCCAGCAGTGCGATCGCGCGCTGCCGGGCCCCGGTCTCGTTCAAGTCGAGATGGGTGCGGATCGTCTCGATCAGTTGCCGGCCCACCGTGTAGAGCGGGTTGAGCGAAGTCAGCGGGTCCTGGAAGATCGCGCCGATCTCGCGGCCGCGCACCCGGCGCAACTCGGCATACGGCAGGTTGTCGATCCGGCGGCCGTGGAGCCGGATCTCGCCCGCCGCAATGCGCCCGGGCGGATCGATGAGGCCGATGATTGCCGCGCCGGTGATCGATTTCCCCGCCCCCGACTCCCCCACGACGCCCAGCACCTCGCCGGGCGCGATGTCGAACGAAAGATCGTGCACGGCGACAAGCGTGCCCCTGCGCGTGGGAAATTCCACGCGCAGGCGCTCTACCGCCAGCAGCGGTGCCAAGTCAGCGGTCATGGGCAGGACTACTTGGCGGCCGGGATCTGGCAGCCGGCGATCGGTTCGACGAAGTCGACGACCGGTGCCCATTCCTGCGTGATGGTGTTGGCGAACTGCGCATTGATGTAATAGCGCTTGCACGGCTCGACATTCAGCATCATGACATGCAGCGGCGGGCCGCCCGCCCATCCGGGCGCCGGGCCTTGCACGACCAGCCGGCGCATGCCGGGTTCGACGCGGATCATGTTGGGATTGGTGAAGGCGCCCTGGTCGTCGACGCGGTCGATGATCGCCGGGCGGCGATTGACGATGGTCATGTTGAAGCGCTGGCCGGTCAGTTCGCTCCACGTGGGACCCCAGGTGGCGCAGCCCGTCAGGACCACCGGCATCGAGAGCGGCACCAGTAACGTGAGCCAGGAGAATTTGCGCATGTTGAACATCCTTTCTTGAACAGCGAAAAATGCCGGTGTCGAGGGCGCCCAGCGCCAGCGGAATCAGCGCAGCTTGGGATTCAGCGCATCGCGCAGCCAGTCGCCCAGCAGGTTGATCGACAGCACCATGACGACCAGTGCCAGTCCCGGAAAGATGGTAATCCACCACTCGCCGGAGAACAAAAAGTCGTTGCCGACACGGATCAGCGTGCCGAGCGACGGCTGCGTGGGGGGCACGCCCACGCCCAGGAAGCTCAGCGTGGCCTCGGTCAGGATCGCCGTGGCGATGTTGATCGTGGCCAGCACCAGGACCGGGCCGAGGACGTTGGGCAGCAGGTGGCGCCGCATGATTGCCAGTGGCGCGACTCCGATCACGCGCGCCGCCTGGATGTACTCCTTGTTCTTCTCGACCATCGTCGAGCCGCGCACCGTGCGCGCGTACTGCACCCAGTTGGAGAAACCGATCGCCAGCACGATCACCAGCAACGCGACTTCGCCGTGCGATTCGCGCGGCAGTGCCGCGCGAAACACGCCGTCGATCAGCAATGCGATCAGGATCGCGGGAAACGACAGCTGCACGTCGGCGACGCGCATGATCACAGCGTCGACCTGGCCGCCGGCATAACCCGCGAGCAGGCCCAGCGTAACGCCCAGCAGGATCGCCAGCAGCACCGATGCGAGGCCCACCAGTAACGACACGCGGGCGCCGTACATGATCGCGGAGAACACGTCGCGGCCCTGATCGTCGGTGCCGAGGAAGTAGGACGGGTTGCCGCCCGCCGACCAGCTGGGCGGCAACAGCGCATCGTTGAGATTCAGTGTCTTGAGGTCGAAAGGATTGTGCGGCGCCAGCCACGGCGCGAACACTGCCCCGCCCACGCAGATCAGCAGCACGACGAACGAAACCATGGCGAGCGGCGAGTGGCGGAAACTCCACGCCACGTCGCTGTCCCACAGCCCGGCGACGCGCGAGCGCCATGACGGCGGCGCGAGCAGCGTCACCGCCGGCGTGCTCATCGCGCGTTCCCGGTCGTCTCCACTGCCATGGCGGCCAGGGCGGCCAGGGCAGCGGCGAGCGCCTGGTCGTACACCAACACTTTCCAGTCGTCGGCGTCCTGATAGAACGCGTCGCGAACCCCGCGCTTGATCGCCGTGCGCATCGCCGCAGGCGCGTCCGGCGTGTTGGACAGCCACTGGTCGGCGCGCAAGGCGTTGATGACGTCGAGCATCGGCAGCGTGCCGTATTCGAGGGCGATGCCGGCGCTGGCGACACCCGGACATTCGTCGATGACGGCATGGAAGTTGACGCCGGTCAGCGGCGCCGAGGTCGACGTGCCGTCCTCGAACGAGGTGACATCGGCACCCCACCACCGCCGCGCACGCTCGAGCGTGGCCTCGTCCCCGCCCGCGAAGATCTTCTCGCCATGCCCCCGCGGGCCGAGCCCGGTATGGAAGTCGATCCAACCCAGCGTGCGGCGGTGCGCGCCTTCGTCACGCAGCAGCTGCCGAAGAATCATGTTGCTCCACGCCGGGGCGATGCCGCCGTAGAACAGGCCGTCGGGGTACTCGCATTGGCCGCCGGTGACGGCGGCCTGCAGCGCGGGCATGCCATGCGCCTCGATGTAGGCAACCATTCGCGCGCCATCCGCAGGCCCCGGTGGCCACGTGGAGGGCACGATGAAGTCATGGACGGCGGCGTACTTGATATTGGGCGGCGATTTGGGCGAGAAGCTGCGAAAGTTGCGGTTGAGGTCGATGTTGTCTTCGTTGGTCCGCCGCAGATACGAGAACCCATACGGATTGAGCGCATGCAGCACCACCACGCGGGTGCCAGACGCCTGTACGGCGTCGAGGAAGCGGGGATCGTGCATCAGCCCCACCTCGGCACCGGATCCGCAGAAACCTTCCGCGCCGTGCGTGCCGGACGTCAGCAACAGCATGGCGTCGGCATCCGCCGGACCCATGCTTGCCACGTCGATGGCCAGGTCCTCGCCGGCGGCGCCGCGGACAGTCGGATGCACATGGCTGACAACAGGCAGCCTACGCGCCGCCGCCGTGGCCAGGAAGCGGTCGCGGGCCTCGACGTACGTGGCGGCGAAGTGCGCAGGTGCGGCGAAAGTCATGGGCATTGGGCAGCGTGTCGAGATGATGGTGCGCATCAACGCGCAGGCGTCAACGGCATCGCAGCTTCCGCCAGAGCCGCGAGATACCCGGCCCCCAGCGGAATGACCGCATCGTTGAAGTCGTAGGTGCTGTTGTGCAGGAAGCAGCCACCATCGGCGCCGCCCTGCCCCAGCCGGGCGAAGGCCCCTGGTTTGGCCTGCAGCATGAACGAAAAATCCTCGGCCCCCATCGAGGGCGCGAGGTTGCGCTCGACGTTGTCAGCGCCAACCAGGTGCGTGGCAACGTCGGCGGCGAACATGGCCTCACGATAGTGGTTGATCGTGGCGGGATACAAGCGCTCGTAGTGCAACGTGCCACGCGCGCCAAATGCTGCGGCGATGGAATGCACCAGCTCCTTGAGGCGGACCTCGATCATGTCCTGCGTCGAAGGACGGAACGTGCGCACGGTACCAACCAGCTTCGCATGTGCCGGAATGACACTCATCGCGCCCAGGTTCCCCGCCTGCATGGCGCACAGGCTGACCACGGCGGTGTCGATGGGGCTGACGTTGCGGCTGACGATCGATTGCGCGGCGGTGATGATGTGACCCGCCACCAGCACCGGATCG
>JBBQEY010000283.1:0-3924 GCA_038321425.1 Burkholderiales bacterium
GGTCACCGGCGCACAGGGGCAGGTGGGCCATGCGCTGGCGCGATTGCTGCCCTCCCACGGGGACGTGATCGCGCTCGATCGCGCGGCACTCGACCTGGCCAAGCCCGACGCAATTGTCGCTGCCGTGCGCGCGGCAGCGCCTGACCTCATCGTCAACGCCGGCGCCTATACCGCCGTGGATACTGCGGAACACGACCGCGACGCCGCTTTTGCCGTCAATGCAGAGGCGCCGCAAGTGCTGGCCGAGGAAGCGCGGCGCCTGGGGGCACTGCTGATCCATTATTCGACCGATTACGTCTTCGATGGGACGTCACGCATGCCCTATACCGAAGATGCGCCGGTGGCGCCGCTCAATGTGTATGGCGAGAGCAAGCTTGCCGGGGAGGTGGCCATTGCAAGTTCGGGGGCGCACGCGCTGACGCTGCGCACCAGTTGGGTCTATGGCCTCCGCGGGCGCAATTTCCTGCTGACCATCCGGCGGTTGGCGACGCAGCGCCCGGAACTGCGCATTGTCGCGGACCAGACTGGCACGCCGAACTGGGCCGTGGCGCTTGCCCAGGCCACCGCCACCCTGGTCGCACAAGGCCTGCCCGCGCTGAAGGACCGTGCCGGGCTCTATCACTTCAGCGCTACCGGCAACACGACATGGTTCGGGTTTGCGCAGGCCATTGTCGGCGCGGCGGCGAGCCCGGTCGTCGTTCCCATCACCACCGCGGAGTTTCCGGCCCCGGCGCGTCGACCCGCCTACGGGGTGCTCGCGACGTCGCGGTTCACCAGCACGTTCGGCTTTGCGTTGCCTGCGTGGGAACAGAGTCTTGCCGATTGTCTGGCCGACGACCGGCAGCGTGGCGGTTGAATTTGCATGAACCTTGCGTGTGGTGATGCACTCCAAGCCACGCCACGAATTTCGTACCTGTCCACACCCCTGCCAACCCCGGAGCTACTTTGAACCCGATCCATCGACTGCGCGCGTGGTTTCCTTCCGTGTGCCTCGCCGCATTTCTGGCCGCACCTGCGGCGCTGGCCGCACCCACCACGGCCGTCGGCCCGGCCGAGTATCCGGGGCGTCCCGCCCGCGCCGAAGCCGCGCTTCTGCTGCCGCCGACCGAGGTGCCGGCATTGGAGATCAACCTTGGCGCCGTCGCCGCGGCCGAAAGCGCCGCATTGCGCGCGGCCAATTCGGCGGCGGCGTCGCCCACCAGAAAAGGCCGGCCGCTGGCCATCGGCTTTGGCCGCGAGCTGGGCGCCGCGCAACGCTCGATCGATCTCTCCCGACTGACCTGGGTCAACGGTACCGATGGCGCCCGGCATGCCCGGATCGAGATCACCTCGCCGGGTGCTTCGGCCATCCGCGTGGCCTTCGGATCGGGTGCCGATGCGGCCGACCTGACCTTCATGTTCTCGGGCCCCGGGGGTACCGGCACCAGCTTCACCGTATCCGGCAGCGCCGTCGGCGCGGCCGTGGCCGAGGGTCTCTACTGGTCGCCCACCGTAGCCGGGGCGTTGCTGCGCATCGACCTGCGCCTGGCACCCGGCGCCGCGCTGCCTCTTGCACCGCTCCTCATTCCGCGCATTTCGCACCTGCTGGCCGACGGTGCCGAACTCGACCCGCGGTCGACCAAGGTGCCCAAGGGCGTCGGCGACTCCGGCAGCTGCAACATCGACGTCGCCTGCGTCACCCCCGCGACGACGGCCTACGTCAACATGACGCGCTCGGTCGTGCGGATCACGTTCGTGCAGGACAGCGGGATCGCGTACACGTGCACCGCAGCGCTCCTCAATGATTCAATCCAGTCGTTCGCGCCTTACCTCTTCTCCGCCAATCACTGCATCAACAGCGCGCGCACGGCGCGCACGATCAATACGTACTGGTTCTTCGAGGCCGCGGTGTGCGGCGCCTCGACGCCGGGCTCGTTTGTGTTGCAGGGTGGGGGCGCCACGCTGCTCGGCCGCAGCCAGGATCGCGACTGGGCCCTGCTCCGACTGAACGAGGCCGCCCCCAACGGTGCGTACTTTGCCGGCTGGCGCGCCGAGACCGTGGCGAACAACGCCAACGTCACCACCCTCCATCACCCGAGAGGCGACATCAAGAAATGGTCGCAGGGCCGCTCGCTGGGCGATGCGTTCGTCGACTACGACGACGCCCTCGGCATCTTCACCGACGTCACGTGGCAGCAGGGCACCACCGAAGGCGGGTCGAGCGGCTCGCCGCTATTGACGTTCAATTCGACGGGGGGGTTCTACGAGGTGCGCGGCGGGCTCTTCGGCGGCAGTGCCGCGTGCAACAACTTGGGCGGCATCGACACGTTCTCGCAGTTGCAGGCCAGCGTGCCGCTGGTGCGGCAGTACCTGACGCCCGACAACGCCACGCCCGGCGCGGAAGTGGCAGCCACCGAGTTCTACAACCGCACGCTTGATCACTACTTCCTCTCCACCAACCCGGCAGAAGTCGCAAGCCTCGATTCCGGCGTCACCAAGGGCTGGGAGCGCACGGGTTTCCGGTTCCTCGTCTATCACTCGCCGGTGGCAGGTGCCAATCCGGTGTGCCGCTTCTATCGCGCGCCCGCGTACGGTGATTCGCATTTCTACTCGGCCAGCCCGGCGGAGTGCGCCAGCACGGCCGCGCTGCATCCGGTCGACTGGATCTACGAGAGTTCCAGTGTGTTCTACGCGGTGTTGCCCGATACGGTGACCGGCGCGTGCCCGGTCGGCATGGTCCCCGTGTATCGCTTCTTCAACGTCGCGACGACCAATCATCGTTATACCGCCGAGCAGGTCCTGCGCAACGAGCTGGCCGTCACGCCCGGATGGGTGGCCGAAGGCTACGGCAACGGACCCTACTTCCCGGTGATGTGCGCCGTGGCGCCATAGCGCGGCGGCGACTCAGAAACGATAGTCGACGCGGGCGGTGTCGCCGCACGCAATCGTGCTGCCCGCGCCCGACGTCACGATGGCATTCATGCCGAAGGTGACGCCACCCATGCGCTCGTCCATCCGGTATTCGCCCAGTGTGCGCAGCGGTTCCATGCCGGTGGCCGTCGTGTCCTGGTCAGTGGTCGTCACCACGCAGCGTGTGCACGGCTTGACGCACGTGAACGTGGCGTCTCCGATCGTGATGGTGTCGAGGTGGTCCTCGGCGTACGGGGGCAGGCCGTCCAGCACCAGGTTCGGCCGGAAGCGATTCATCGGCAACGCACGGCCACCGCGCGCCTGCAGCCGCGCGTTCAGGTCGAGAAGCGACGCGCTGCTGATCACCAGCACCGGGTAGCCATCCGTAAAGTACGTCTGCGCGCCGCTTGTGCCGACGAAATCCGCATTGCACGCGCGCGGCGTGGCGGGGTCGAAGCGCACCAGGCGCGCCGGTGTCCGGAGCCATGCAGAAAGCCATGCCGCTGCCGCGTGGCCCGCATCGATGCCGCGACCCTGATGGCGCCAGACTTCCACGGCGATCGAAGGTCCGGTGGCGGCTTGCGCAACTGCAAGCGGTGCGACGCCGGGCGCCCGCAGGGTCAGGATGCCGGGTTCGGCGGCAACGTCCACGAGGGCAAGTCGGGGCAGCTCGCGCTGCGTGATGAACACGCCGGTGGCGTCGACCACCATCCACTCGCGATCGCCGGCGCCCTGGATGGCAAGGCCGGTCGCCGTTACGTGCGCCGAGTCGGGCGCCAGACCGCGCGCCCCTTTGATCGGGTAGACATGCAGCGCGGCAACGCGGGCGGCGCTCGTCAAGATCGCGCGCCCGGTGCGTGCGCCCGGGGGCGCGCCATCCGGCGGCTAGCGCAGGCCTGCGGAGAAATCCGCCAGGGCCTTCATCTGCGCATCGTCCAGGCGCATCGCGATGTCGCGCATGATCTTGCCGTTGACGTCCACGCCGCCCTTGTCGTTGCCGCGTTCGCCTGCCTTGAACGCCTTCAATTGCGCGTA
>JBBQEY010000284.1:0-3905 GCA_038321425.1 Burkholderiales bacterium
GCGGGTGCCATCGGGACTCCACGCGAGACTGTTGGGCACCGCAAAGCCGGTGCGCATCGCGCGGCAGGTGAAATCGGAATCGAGGCGATAGAGCACGCCGGTGGGATCGCGGACCACGTCGTTCATCGTCCCCGCCCAGAACCGGCCGCGCGGATCGCACTTGCCTTCGTTGAAACGGTGCTGCGGTTGATCGCGCGCCGGCTCCACGATGGCGGCTAGCGCGCCCGTGGCCGGATCGAAGTGGTGAAAGCCCGACTTCAGCGCAACGATCATGGCGTCGGTGGCGCGCAACGCAAAGCAGCCGATCACTTCCGGCATGGGCCACGTCGCAACATGGCCGCCGTCGGCATCGCACGCATGCAGCGCCGGCGCACGGATGTCGACCCAGAAGAACCTCTGGCGGCGCACACACCACAGCGGGCTCTCGCCCAGCACGTTGGCGCACGGCACCAGAATGTCGATGGGCGACGCGCTCACGCCGCAGGCGTCCACTGCAGAAGGCCGGCCGCATGCAATGCCTGCCATAGCGCGGGCGGAATGGGTGTTGCCATCCACGCGCACACTTCGGCCAGCTCGGCGAGGCTGCGAAAGCTCGGTACGACACTGGTCACCGCAGCGTGACCCAGCGCAAACTGCAGCGCCGCCGCGCCCAGCGGGATCGAGTGGCCGCCACAGATCGCTGCGATGGCGCGCGTGCGGTTCAGGAGCTCGGCATCGGCCGGCGCGTAGAAGTAGCGGGCGCCCGCCACCGCGCCCGTCGCCAGGATGCCGGAGTTGAACGGTGCCGCGGCCAGCACGCCCACGCCGCGCGCCGCGCAAGCGTCGAGCAGGCCGGGCAAGCCGCTGTGATCAAGCAAAGTGAGCCGTCCCGCGAGCATGAAGAAATCGAAATCGCCATCGACGAGGCAGCGCGAGCATACCGCGACATCGTTGACGCCCACGCCGATCGCGCGCACCACACCCTGCGTGCGCAAGTCGACCAGCGCGCGCTGCGCGCCGGTCATCGCTTCGGCATAGCGCGTCTCGAGCGCGTCGCCATGCCAGCGCGGGCTCAAGTCGTGCAGGATGAGGAGGTCGATACGCGCGAGTCCCAGGCGCTGCAGGCTGTCTTCCACCGAGCGCATCGTGCCGCTGTACGAATAGTCGAAGCGGATCTCGAAGGGCAGCGACTCGGGTCGCTGTGGCGCCAAACCGCGGTCGGGCGACAACAGGCGTCCCACCTTGGTGGACAGCACAAAGGCGTCGCGCGGACGATGCCGTAGGTAGGCGCCCAGCCGATGTTCGGAGAGCCCAAGTCCATAAAACGGCGACGTGTCGAAGTAGCGCAGGCCGCGCGTCCATGCGGCGTCGAGGATCGCGGTGGCATCGGCTTCGGGAAAATCCGGCACCAGGCGCCCGGTGGCGGTGCCACCGAAACCGAGCTGCGAAAGTTCGACGGCGGTGCGGCCCAGCGTGCGCAACCGCGCGGGCGCATGGCCCAAGTTGCAGGTGGTCATCGCGTCGCCACCGCGGTGGGACTGCGTCCGCCCAGCCGGCGCGTGGCATCGGCGGCGGCATCGCGCACGAGTTCCGCGTACTTCTTCAACGTGCGCTGGTCGACCCGCACCTTGGGCGCCGTCAGGCTGATACCACCCACGCACCGGGCGCGAAAGTCGAAGACGGGGGCCGCTGCGCAGTGGATGCCGATGGCGTGTTCCTCGAGATCGAAGGCAATGCCGGCCGCGCGTATGGAGGCCAGTGCTGCGGTCAGGCGCGTGGGTGTGTTCAGTGTCGTCTCGGTATGGCGGGTGAGCACAAGGGCACCGACGAGCGCGCGCTGGTCGTCAGCATCGAGAAAGGCGGCCATCACCTTGCCGACGGCCGTGCAATGTACCGGACCGCGCTTGCCGATGGCCGAGTGCAGCCGCAGCGGATAGGCGCACTCCACCTTGTCGATGTAGACGACGCTGTCGCCGGAAAGCGTGGCGACGTGAATCGTCTCCTGCGTGGTCTGGCTCAACTGCTCGATGGCGCGCGCGGCGGCGGCGCGCAGATCCATGCGCTCCCAGGTGCGGCCCGCCAGTTCCAGCAGGTGCGGTCCGGGCTGGTAGGACCCGTCGACCGGCGATACGGCAACCATTTCTTTGTCGAGCAACGCCGCAAGCAGCCGATGCAGCGTGGCGCGCGGGAGGCCGCTGGTTTTCTGCAGGTCGGTGAAGCGCACCGGCAACGGGGCCGCAGCGACGAGGTCGAGGACGTGCATCGCCTTGGCGAATGCGGCCGTTCCCTGCGGCGCGCCCGGATCCTTCCACCCGCGGGTGGCGCGCGGCGGCTTGGCGTCCGTGGCGTGGGTCATGGCCTTGACAGTTTTGTGGAAATTGCCGACATTGTCCATCATACAGACCAGTGTTCCATATCGTGGGCCACTTGCCGACCGCGGCAGCGCGATCGCAAGCTCGAGGAGGCAATTCATGCAGGCAATGCGTTTGGTGCGGACCCTTGCGGCCGCCGTCATCGTCGTCGCGTCCATCGGCACCGGTCCTGTCGCGCGTGCGCAGGCTTACCCCACCAAGCCGATCACGATCATCGTGCCGTTTCCGGCCGGCGGCGGCACCAGCGACCTGCTGGCGCGCGTGATCGCGCAGAAATTGTCGGAGGCGTGGGGACAGCCGGTGATCGTGGACAACAAGCCGGGCGCGTCGGGCAACATTGGCGCGGCGATGGTGGCCAAGTCGCCGCCGGACGGCTACACGCTGCTGGTGGCGGCGGCCGCCATTTCGACGGCGCCAGCGCTGTACAAGGATCCGGGCTTCAAGCTTTTCGAGAACCTGACGCCGGTGACGGTGATCGGCACCGTGCCGTTCATGCTGGTGGTGCACCCGACGCTGCCGGTCACCAACGTTGCCGAATTCATGGCTTACGCCAAGGCGAATCCCACCAAGCTCTCGCTCGGCTCCGGCGGCAACGGCACCATTCCTCACCTGGGCGGCGAGCTCCTGAAGATGCGGGCGGGCATCCAGTTCGAACACATTCCGTACAAGGGCGGCATCCTGGCGATGAACGATCTCGTCGGCGGGCAGATCCAGTTCACCATCGACGGCGGTTCGCACGTCGTGACGCAAATCGACGCCGGCAAGATCCGCCTGCTGGCAGTGACCAGCGCGCAACGTCTGCCGGCCTATCCCAATGCGCCTACGATGGCGGAGTCCGGGTTTCCGGGCTATGAGGCCAGCGCGTGGCAGATGCTGCTGGTGGCCGGTGGCACGCCCAAGCCGATCGTCGACAAGATTCAGCAGGAAGTGGCGAAGGCACTGAAGTCTCCCGACGTCGCGGAACGGCTGCAAAAACTCGGCATCGCGCCGTCCGGCATCTCGCCCGCCGAAACCGACGCGTTCCTGCGCGCCGAGATGGTGAAGTGGGGCGACGTCGTGAAGAAGACGGGCGCCAAGATCGATTAGGCCGCTGCGCGAACCGCGGGCACCGGAGCGCATGCCGCGATGAAGGTGATCTTCGTCCTGTTCGATTCGCTCAACCGGCGCTCACTGGAGTGTTATGGCGGCACGGCGGTGCGCACGCCCAACTTCCAGCGCCTCGCGCAGCGCTGCGTGACCTTCGACAACCACTATGTCGGCAGCCTGCCGTGCATGCCCGCGCGGCGCGACATGCACACCGGGCGCCTGTCGTTCCTGCATCGGTCGTGGGGGCCGCTCGAACCCTTCGACAACTCCTTCGCCGAAATCCTGCACCGGCGCGGCGTCTATTCGCACCTCGTCTCCGACCACTACCACTACTGGGAAGACGGCGGCGCCACGTATCACAACCGCTACGACACCTTCGAGTTCGTGCGCGGGCAGGAGCGCGATCCGTGGAAGGCGATGGTGGAGCCGCCGTGGGCGCGCCTGCGCGAGCAATACCATCGCGTGCAG
>JBBQEY010000285.1:0-3886 GCA_038321425.1 Burkholderiales bacterium
CACCGTCATCCGCGCGCCCTTCGACGGCGTGATCCTGTCGAAGAGCGCCAACGTCGGCGACCTCGTCACGCCATTCTCGAGCGCCACCGACTCGAAGGGCGCGGTGGTGACGATGGCCGACATGACCACGCTGGAAGACGAGGCCGATGTCGCCGAGTCGAGCCTCTCGAAGGTGAAGGTCGGACAACCGGCGGAGATCGTGCTGGACGCGTTGCCGGACACCCGCTTCCGTGGCCGCATCAGCCGCATGGTGCCCACCGTAGACCGCGCCAAGGCCACCGTGATGACCAAGGTGAAGTTCGATGAGATCGATCCGCGGATCCTGCCGGAGATGAGCGCGAAGGTGAGCTTCCTGGCGCAGGATGTGACGCCCGAGCAGCAGAAGCCGCTGGTCGCGGTCGCCACCGACGCGCTGGCGCAGCGCGACGGCAAGACCGTCGTGTTCGCGATTCGTGATGGCCGCGCTGTGGCGGTGCCGGTGACCGCGGGATTGAAGATCGGCGACCTCACCGCCATCACCGGCGACGTGAAGAGCGGCGAGAAGATGGTGGCGCGGCCCGACGCGGCCGTCGTCGGCGGTACGCTCGTCAAGGTCGCGAAGTAACGCCATGGCCGCTGCCAGCGCGCAGGCGTCCGCCGCGGACGCAGGGGCAGGCGACGCCGATGGCGTGCTGGTGGAGGTACGCGCGCTGTCCAAGTACTACACGCGCGGCGACCAGATCATCCCGGTGCTGGTCGACATCAATCTCGACATCGCCGTCGCGGACTACATCGCGTTGATGGGGCCGTCCGGGTCGGGCAAGTCCACGCTGCTCAACCTGATCGCCGGCATCGACAAGCCGTCGTCCGGCGAGATCCTCGTGGCCGGCGTCGATATCGCGCAGCTCTCCGAGGGCGAGCTTGCGGCGTGGCGCGCCGCGCATGTCGGCTTCATCTTCCAGTTCTACAACCTGATGCCGGTGCTCACGGCGTTCCAGAACGTGGAGTTGCCGCTGCAGTTGACGAACCTGTCGCGCCGCGAACGCCGCGAGCGGGTCGACACCGCGATGGCGCTGGTGGGGTTGAGCGACCGCACGGAACACTATCC
Organism: Burkholderiales bacterium; assembly: GCA_038321425.1. GTDB lineage: Bacteria > Pseudomonadota > Gammaproteobacteria > Burkholderiales > Casimicrobiaceae > VBCG01. The sequence continues at coordinate 1,088 of JBBQEY010000285.1, forward strand.
CAACGAACTCTCCGGCGGCCAGCAGCAACGCGTGGCTATCGCCCGCGCGCTGATCAGCGACCCCACACTGATCGTCGCTGACGAACCCACCGGCGACCTCGACCGCACGACAGCCGAGGAAATCCTGGGCCTGCTCGAGCGGCTGAATTCCGAACTCGGCAAGACGATCATCATGGTGACGCACGATCCCAAGGCTGCGGGCCACGCGCGGCGCCTCGTGCATCTCGAGAAAGGTGTGCTGGTCGACTGACCGGCACCGCGCCGCATGTTCGTCGTCTTCCTTGTCCTGCGCAATGCGTTCCGGCACAAGCTGCGGACCACGCTGACAATGGTCGGCATCATCGTCGCCATCGTCGCCTTCGGTCTGCTGCGCACGATCGTCGATGCGTGGTATGCGGGTGCGGAGGCCACGTCCTCCGCGCGTCTCATCTCGCGCAACGCGATCTCCCTCGTGTTCTCGCTGCCGCTCAACTATGCGCAGAAGATCCGGCAGGTGGAGGGCGTATCGGCCGTGTCGTGGGCCAACTGGTTCGGCGGCGTCTACATCACGGAAAGCAACTTCTTCCCGCAGTTCGCGGTGGACGCGGCGACGTATCTCGACATGTATCCGGAGTACGTGTTCAAGCCGGAGGAGAAGAAGGCCTTCCTCGTGGACCGGCAGGGCGTGGTCGTGGGCCGCAAGCTCGCCACCGAATACGGCTGGAAGATTGGCGACCAGATTCCGCTGCGCGGCACCATCTATCCCGGCACGTGGACTTTTACGCTGCGCGGCATCTACGATGGTGCGGACGCCAAGGTGGACGAGACGCAGTTCCTGTTCCACTGGCAGTTCCTGAACGAGACGATCAAGGCCAGGTTCCCGCGCCGCGGCGACCAGGCTGGCGTCTACATCGTCGAGATCCGCGATCCGGGGCAGGCGGCGGAGGTCTCGAATCGCGTGGACGCCACGTTCAAGAACTCACTGGCCGAAACACTGACCGAAACCGAGAAGGCGTTCCAGCTGGGCTTCGTGGCGATGACCGAGGCGATCCTCGTGGCCATCCAGGCGGTCTCCTGGGTCGTGATCATCATCATCATGGCGGTGATGGCCAACACGATGGCGATGACGGCGCGCGAACGCTATTCGGAGTACGCGACGATGAAGGCACTGGGCTTCGGCGGTGGGTTCGTCGCACTGCTGATCATCGCCGAGAGCGTGGCCATCGCGCTCGTCGGTGGGCTGGTCGCGCTGCTGCTGACCATACCCATCGCCGACGCGTTCGGCACGGCGATGGGCACGCTGTTCCCCGTGTTCTTCGTGTCGCACGAGACGATGCTGATGCAGATGGGCGCCGCGCTGATCGTGGGCCTCGTAGCGTCCGCGGTGCCGGCATGGCGCGCGAGCCGCGTGCGCATCGTCGACGGCTTGCGGGCCGTGGCCTGATCGTGGCCACCCGATGACCGGCATCCCGCTTTCCTACATCGCGCGCAACCTGATGGCGCGCAAGCTGACCACGTTGCTGACGGCGGGCGGGATGGCGCTGGTGGTGTATGTATTCGCCACTGTGCTGATGCTGGCCGCGGGCCTGCGCGAGACGCTGGTCGGTACCGGCCAGCCCGACAACGTAATCGTGATACGCAAGGGCTCCCAGACCGAGGTGCAGAGCGGAGTCGATCGCAACTCGGCCGCGATCGTCGAAAGTCTGCCGTCGATTGCCACGGGTGAGGATGGCACGAAGGTGCTGTCGAAGGAACCGGTGGTGCTGATGAATCTGCCGAAGCGCGAGACCGGCAAGCCCTCGAATGTCGTGATCCGTGGCATCACCGAGCACGGCCTCGCGTTGCGCCCGCAGGTCAAGCTGGCGGAGGGCCGGTTGTTCCGGCCCGGCACCTCCGAGATCATCGCCGGCCGGGCGGTCGCGTCGGGCTTCCGTGGCGCCGCGATCGGCGAGACGTTGCGATTCGCGCAGCGCGACTGGACGGTCGTGGGCGTGTTCGATGCGGGCCGTACCGGCTTCAATTCGGAGATCTGGGGCGATGGGGAACAACTGCTGCAGGCCTTCCGGCGGCAGGCATTCTCGTCGGTCATCTTCAGGCTTGACGACGTGGATCGATACGACGACGTCAAACGCGAGATCGAAGGCGACCAGCGGCTGCAGCTCGAGGTGAAGCGGGAGTCCCAGTTCTACGCCGACCAGTCGGAGCAACTGGCCAAGTTCATCTCCTACCTGGGCACGACGATCTCGATCATCTTTTCCGTCGGCGCGATCATCGGTGCGATGATCACGATGTATGCGAGCGTGGCTTCGCGAACCGGCGAAATCGGCACGCTGCGCGCGTTGGGCTTCTCGCGGATTGCGATCCTCTTGGCGTTCCTCGGCGAGGCGCTGCTGCTGGGTCTCGTCGGCGGAATCGTGGGCCTGGCGGCAGCGTCGTTCATGCAGGCCATCCCGATCTCGACGACCAACTTCCAGACCTTTGCCGAGATTGCGTTTCACTTCACGCTGACGCCGCAGATCATCGTCATGTCACTGGCTTTTTCGTTGCTGATGGGATTCATCGGCGGCTTCCTGCCGGCAGCACGCGCGTCGCGAATGAAGATCGTCGACGCGTTGCGGGCCGCCTGACATGGCATTGTCGCGTGCGTTGCGCGCCATGCGTGCGCATGCGGTGGCGCGATCGCTGGACCCGTTGCCGGATGTCGCCCGCGCCATGCGGAAACTGCGCTTCGTGCAGCTCGACCCCATCCGCGCACCGGCGCGTGCCGCCGACCTGATCCTGCGCCATCGCGTGACCGGCTATCGCGTCGGCGACCTCGAC